>NZ_JACOQG010000039.1:0-16133 GCF_014297245.1 Blautia difficilis
TATGCAGATCTAAGGGAACTCAGTTCTGAGATGGGACTCTTAATGGCTGCATAGATGCAGGCAGATATACAGCGGACTACCTGTAATGTGGGGACCTGCCATATCTGGCATGGGAAAAAGCGCATATCTGCGCAAACCTAAGTTACAGGCGTATCCGCCGATATTTAGTCTGACGCCTAAAGCGTCTGGAAGCACGTGACTTCAGTCATGTGAGGATATAATTCACGGTACGATCACAATTGGATGCGGTGAATTTGCGGCAGTAGAAAGATTGGCTGAAATTTGCAAGATATACAAGCAAAAATATCCAATGGTGCAGATTGCTTTACATACGGCAACAGCAGATTCGGTATATGATATGATGAATCAGGGGTTAGTGGATATTGGATTGTTTATGGAACCGGTCAATACAGAAGGACTGGACTATATCAGGATTCTGGACAGTGATCATTGGGTTGTTGGGATGAAGCCAGATGATCCATTAGCATGTAAAGAGTATGTTACAAAAGATGATCTCATAGATAAACCACTTATACTTCCCACAAGACGAAATGTGCAGAGTGAACTTGCCAATTGGTTTGGAAAGGATTTTAATAAGCTTCATATTTCGTTTATCAGCAATCTTGGAACGAATGCCGGTGTTATGGCAGCTCATGGACTAGGATATCCGGTTTCAATAGCAGGTGCTACAAAATATTGGAGAGAGGATTTGCTTGTACATAGAAGGCTGTATCCTGAAATAGCTGCAAGTACAGTAATTGCATGGAGAAGAAATATCCCTTATTCATTGGCAATGAATAAGTTTATAGATGAAATCAATGCCTTTAAGGCATAATAAATGATTTGATATAGGTATTAGACATGATATAATAACGAAGATTATAATAAATGTGTAAGGTATGAATGAAAAATACTTTACACATTTTTGTTTGCAAATAAGGAGGATTACCTATGGGAAAAAGATTAGTTGCATTTTTTAGTGCCAGTGGAACAACAAAAAGAGTTGCAGAGATGATTGCGTCAGCGGTGGACGCAGATATGTATGAGATCATGCCTAAACAGCCATATTCAAAGGCAGATTTAAACTGGATGGATAAAAAGTCCAGAAGCAGTGTGGAGATGAGTGACAAAAAGTTCAGACCAGAAATATCCGATATAGATGTATCGGTTGAGCAGTATGATGAGATTATCTTAGGCTTTCCGATTTGGTGGTATGTAGCACCTACAATTATGAATACGTTTTTGGAAAGCTATAATTTTTCAGGCAAAAAGATTGTGTTGTTTGCAACCTCTGGTGGAAGCGGATTTGGAAATACCGTAAGTGAGCTTAAACTGTCAGCACCTGATGCAGTGATAATAGAAGGTAAAGTATTTCATAAAGCTGAAAAGCGTGAAATTGCAGAGTGGGTAAGAAGTATTTTGTAAGGAAGGTGAATGGGATGAAGAAGATTATACAGACAGCCGGGAGAAACGCACTCACTGATTTTTCACCGGAATTTGCGCATTTTAATGATGATATTCTTTTCGGTGAGAACTGGAATAATCAGGATATTGACCTTAAAACCAGAAGTATTATAACGGTGGTTGCATTAATGTCTTCCGGGATAACAGATTCCTCTTTAATCTATCATTTACAGAACGCAAAGGCACATGGTGTGACACAAAAGGAAATTGCAGCAATTATCACTCACGTTGCTTTTTATGTCGGCTGGCCAAAAGGCTGGGCAGTTTTTCCTCTGGCAAAGGAGGTATGGCAGCCAGAAGAAGGAGACTTGCCATATGAAGATGCGGCTATGAGAGCACATGCGAAATCAATGTTTTTTCCAATTGGACAGCCAAATGATGCATTTGCAGAATATTTTGTAGGGCAAAGTTATCTGGCTCCGATATCCACAGATCAGATTGGAATTTTCAATGTAACCTTTGAGCCCGGATGCAGAAATAACTGGCATATTCATCATGCAAAAAACGGCGGCGGACAGATTTTAGTATGTGTTGCCGGACGTGGATTTTATCAGGAGGAAGGCAAAGAAGCGGTAGAAATGAAACCAGGTGACTGTATAAACATTCCGGCAGAAGTAAAACACTGGCATGGAGCGGCTCCAGATGAGTGGTTTTCCCATCTGGCAATTGAGGTATCCGGGGTAGACTGTTCCAATGAGTGGTGCGAGGCAGTATCAGAAAAAGAGTATGGTAACTTAAAATAAGGAGTGGACTATGGAATACAGTAAAATTGGGAATACAGATATAGAAGTGTCAAAATTATGTGTGGGCTGTATGAGTTTTGGAAAAGCCGGAACCATGCATGACTGGACACTGGATGAAGCAGAGAGTGAGAAGGTCATTAAGCATGCTCTTGACCTGGGATATAACTTTTTTGACACGTCAAATGGGTATTCTGCTGGAACAAGTGAGCAGTATCTGGGAAAAGCACTGAAGAAAAATATAGCAAGAGATAAAGTAGTGATTGCATCCAAGGTTTATTTTAATGAAGGGCGCTTATCAAGAAAAGCGATCATGAGGGAAATAGATGGGACGTTGTCACGTCTTGGAACTGATTATCTTGATTTATATATCATCCATAGATTTGACTATGATACACCGTTAGAAGAAACTATGGAAGCATTGCATGAACTTGTAAAAGAGGGAAAGGTTCGGGCACTAGGTGCATCTGCGATGTATGGGTACCAGTTTCACAATATGCAGATAGTTGCAAAGGAAAATGGATGGACACCGTTTTCGGCAATGGAGAATCATTATAATTTGCTTTATAGAGAGGATGAGAGGGAATTGATTCCAATCTGTAAGCAGATGAATGTTTCGCTAATGCCCTATAGTCCTCTTGCAGCCGGACACCTGGCAAGACCGCAGTGGAAGTCAGATTCTCTCCGCGGAACTACGGATAGGGTTTCTATGGGAAAATATGATAAGACAGAAACAGAAGATATGAAGATCGTAAAACGCGTAGCGGAACTTGCTGAAAAGTATGACTGCAAAATGTCGCAGATTGCTATTGCATGGCAGTGGGCAAAGGGGATTGTATCGCCGATTATAGGTGCTACAAAAACAAGTTATTTAGATGATGCAGCCGGAGCATTTAATATAAAATTAACTGCCGAGGATATTACATATCTGGAAGAACCATATGTTCCCCATAAGATAATTGGTGCAATTGATAAAAATCCCAAGCAGGGAGTTGTTTTGCTGGATGAAAAGAAATAATAGGAAAAGGAGAAAATGCGATGATTCATAATTATGTTTTGACTATGAAAGGTGAATCGGCAAAAGGATACATCAGCACAATTCCTTCTGTAAGCGGATATTTTAGTGTTCCGATTACTTAGCCAATTATGTTGTAACATCGGAATGATTAAAACGCATTGCCATGAAAAGAAAATGGTTTTATTATAATGACATAGATTTTATGTGTGAAAATAATTCTATATTTTTTGCTAACTCCATCGTAACTCCACATATTTAATGTATAATTGCAGGAAATATTAAACAGAAATTGTGGGGAGTGATTTTATGTATCGAATATTGGTTGTTGAAGATGAGGATGACATTCAGAAAATATTAGAAAACTATTTGATAGATCAAGGATATGCAGTTACACTGGCGTATGATGGTGTGGATGGGATTGCAAAATTTCACAATGGTGAGTTTGATCTTGTGCTGTTGGATGTTATGATGCCGAAGATAGACGGTTTTGGAGTATGTGAATTAATCCGTAGAGAATCGAATGTACCAATTATCATGCTTACGGCATTAGATGAAGAAGCGTATCAGATCAAAGGCTTTGATATGAATGCAGATGATTATGTCACCAAGCCGTTTTCCATACCCATTTTATTGAGAAAAATTGCAGCAATCTTGAGAAGGACACAAAGAGAAGATGAATTGCAGGTGATTTCTTATAAAACGTTAAGCGTGGATGTGAAGGGGCATCATGTTTATGTTTGTAAAGCAGAAAAGGGAGAACAGATAGAGATTGAATTAACACAGAAAGAATTTGAAATGCTATATGTTCTGCTGGTTAACAAAGGAATCGTTTTGACACGCCAGAAACTTCTAAATATGGTATGGGGAGAAGATTATTATGGGGAAGAGCGAATTGTGGATACACATATTAAGAATATCCGCAAAAAGCTGGGAGTAAATCTGATTAGTACAATAAGAGGGGTGGGATACCGGATTGATAAAGAGAATTAAAAACAGTTTGACCATAAATATTTGCATACTGATTGCTGTCTTACTGGCAGCATCCAGTGGAATTACATATGCGGTAATTGTCGGATTCCTTCCAACCTATTATAGTAAACAGCTGCAGAAGGACATTGATTCGGTTTCACAGGAAATGATTGAAACCATTCATTCTTATGAAACGATTAATGAAGCTTCTTATGCCATTGAATTGTTTGAAGCAGGTTCGAAAGTTTCAGTCGTGATTTTGGATGAACAGGGAAATAGGATATGGCCGGCTGAGAGTACAGCCGCGACAGAAGATGTATTGGATAATGGTGTGGCAGAGCAGGTTTATATGGGTGATATGATATTGACACGCGAAAATAGCGCAGAGCAAACCACTATCGCACAGGAAGAAAATGCGGCCTATGAAGAGGGAGTAATCGGCCAGGCGGACGTCGTAACAGAGGACGTCGTTCAACAGGCTGATGGAATTGCAGAAGCCGGAGATAATTCAGCAGTGAAACGGTACAGCGTTACAGTGGGTGGGGAAACATATACAATGATTGTTTCTGGGGGAATGCAGCCAGTCAATCAGGCTCTTGAAATATTATATCAGATACTGCCGTATATCCTTGGAATCGCTATTGTTGTTTCCATATTGTTTGCACTGGGGGCATCCCTTTATTTGACGTTTCCGATCGTCAGGTTAAGTCAACTGGCTCAAAACATGGCTGCGCTTGATTTTGACAGTTCCTATCAGGGGAAAAGAACAGATGAAGTAGGAGTATTAGGCGAAAGCTTGAATGAGCTTTCCAAAAACCTCTCACGAGCATTGGAAGAACTGAAGAGTGCAAATGAAAAGCTTAAGTCGGATATCGAAATGGAACGCAAGATAGAGAAAAAGAGAATTGCATTTTTTTCAGAAGTGTCCCATGAACTGAAAACACCGATCACAATATTGAAAGGGCACTTGTCCGGAATGCTGCAGGGAGTAGGGGAATACAGGGACAGAAATTATTATTTGCAGCGGTCACTGGAAACCACAGAAAAAATGGAAGACATGGTAAAGGAACTTCTGACTGTTTCACGAATCGAGAATAACAAATTTATTACACAAAAGACCGATATAGCAGAACAGCTCCGCCTGCAGATTGCTGATATGGCTGAACTGATAGAAAATAAAAAACTGGAACTGCAAGTGGAGATCCCAGAACATTTGTATGCAGATGTGAATCCGGTGATGATGGACAAAGTTTTTTCTAACCTTCTGCTTAATGCCATCCGTTATACGCCGGAAGAAAAAGGAAATCATATCAGAGTTTTGCTGAAACCGGGAACAGATACCGGGACGGTATATTGCCAGATTGAAAATACCGGGGTGTTTATTCCGGAAGAAGCATTAGTCCATTTGTTTGAAGCATTTTATCGTGTGGAACAGTCCCGTAACCGCCAGACCGGTGGAAGCGGATTGGGTCTTTATATTGTAAAAATGATCTTGGACCAGCATGGAGCAAGCTATCGTATGGGTAATACATGTGATGGGGTTCGTTTTTCCTTTTCTCTATAAATCACACACGAATCACAAATAAACTCCAATTACATTACAAAATTCAATGGTATGGTATGGACATAATAAAAAATGTAAAGGAGTTGGATGTACAATGAAAAGAAAAATTGCAGCTTTATTAATGGGAACTACCTTATCTGTGGCAGTATGCGGCTACAGTGTGCAGGCAATGACTTACGGATATGATATGGGAGGAAAGGTATTTATCTCCGAAGATTCTTCATCTTCCAATCTGACAGAGGAAGAAAAGGAAAAATTATCCGACTGGCATAAGGAAGAAATGCGTAATGAACTTGCTCATCTTGAATGCTACGGTGTTACTTATGATGCAGACAGTGATACACTGTATTATCAGGGGAAAACCGTAAGATGGCTGATTGACCGACAGATTGGGGATACCTATAAGTCAATCCAGATGCCGGAAGGTGAAATTGATGTCTATACGGTAAGGGAAGATGATTACAGATTAACGGGCGTTCGGATTGCTACACAGGAAGAATATGACCAGCGGACAAAGGAGATGGAAGCGTTGGAAGCAGCGGCTGGGAGAGAATCATCTTATGTACAGGAAGCTGTGGACACAGAAACGGGAAGTATTATTCATATGTTTGCTTACGATGAGGAAACAGTAACGGAAGCCAATGATGGGTCAGCAACGGAAACAGCAGTAGTGACAGATGATGTGGTGTCAAATTATGCGGAACAGAAGGATACAGTTGAAAATGCAGTGGAAATAGCAGAGGGTACCTGTGTAGTAGGAGATAATCTTAATTCAGAAATAAAGATTCAGGAATATAAGCAGAATGGCATAGACCTCGATTCTGGGACAGGTAGCTGGATGTGGCATGGAAAAGAAGTTCATTTACTAATGGACGAGGATGGAAGTTATTACCAGAATGGAAGCAAGGAGGCAAAAGATAATAAGATATATCTGATAGTGAAACGGGAAGATGATGGCAAGATTAAAGTTGTGAAACAGATTACAATGGAAGAAGTTATGGCAGAACGTATAGCGCATTTGAATTAGAAATAAGATATAAACGTTTGCGAGGTGAAGCATATTGGGAAAATGTTGATTTTGACATTTGAGTATTTTGGGATGATTTAATGCTTTGGTAAAGTCTTTGGATGGCTAAAAAGCAGCAAAATCGGCAACAGGGAAAAAATCCATGTTGCCGGTTTTGCTTTTTATGTGAAATTACGATTTACTTGCAGAACAATGCAAGTTTTACAATCAATCACCTGTCTTTGTTTTATTTCTGAATTTTAATTAGGAGGTTCAATTTTATTTTGACTTAGATTATAGATCGTTTTATCATCCCAGTTCCGGCGGAGAGCAATCTCGGCAGTCAGATCTGTATTATTATAATTGATTGACCATTGTGTATTACTTGTGATATCAGTAGGACTTGGATCCTGGGAAGATGCCTTTAAAGCATTCCATACGGTAGAATTGGTATGTTCTGTTTCTGTTTCAAAAGTCTTAAGAACAGCATCGTAACGTTCTCTTCCATGTCCGTAGATTCCATTCTTCTGATTCGGAGCAACTTTGTCTTTATACAGGACAAAGAAATTAGTGACAGCTTCAGATCTGGTGTCAACGAGTTCTCGGGTTTCACTGTCGCAATCGTATTCAATGACACGTCCATCACCTGAGGCGTCTGTAATGTAGAAATGATAATCTCTTCCGGAGGAGGCGAACATATCATATTCTTTTAACAGATTTACTGCTTCCTGTGTGGAGGCGGCACGGTCCAACACGAGGCGAATAGCCAGTGTTGTTGCGATTGTTGGCTTGCCGGTATTCTGGAAAACTGGTTCACTGTCCAGAGTAAGTACTGCAATAGAAACACCTTTTTCGTTCATACCATCAAGGCAAATAAAAGGAGAGGTCAAGGTGGCAAGTTTTTTCTTCATGCTTTCATCAGGTGTATTGGCAGAAATATTATCAAGTGCTGCGAAGGCTACAGATTTGTAACCATTTTGGGGAGCACAGTACACAAGCATGGCAGAAGTGTCCAGCTTAAAATCATAATTTCGGCCCATATGAACCTGATTCTGGTTATCTGTCATTGTAAACGCGGTACATCCGAAATCAGGAGCTTTGATCTTGACAGGAAGCAGGGGAAGAGCTTCTTTGATAATTGCATCGATCATACTTTGGTTGTCTGTGATTCCGTAGTCAATGATCTGATCCAGATCATAATCGTATTTGATGTCCATCTGATAAAGGTTGTATCCATCTCCATAAGGAGTGACTTCCTGAATGGAAGAGATTGTGCGGAAACGGGAAAAATAATAGATACAGAAGCTTCCGACAAGGAGAAGGATGATACAAAGAATAATAAGGGAGATTCGTTTTACATGTTTTTTCATAGAGCGTACTCCTATCTTTCATGGGTAGTATTTTGACACTACCAAATGGAAATAAGAAGTTATATAAATGAAAAAACAAAAAGCAATACTTAATTGCGAAAATGTAAAGTTGTATTGCTTGCCCAAATGGCATATCAACTGTATAATACAATCAAACAAAAGGAGGAGGGAGCTTATGAATAAAGTAAAAGATAGTAATCAAAACATTGCAAAGGCAGTTCTTAAGATAAGGCAAGATAACAAGCTTTCTCAGGAACAATTTGCTGAAATGGTAGGAGTAACAAGACAGGCGGTGTCTAGATGGGAAATGGGAGTCTCTGTTCCCAATATTAATACACTTATTCTAATAAGTGAGAAATTTGATATTCCAGTTGATGAAATGTTAAAGTCAGGAGACGTTGTTGAAAAAAATGATAACAATAAAACCCCTTTCAAAAAAGATAGAAATTATAGTATTGTATTTTTAACTATTGGTATTTTAGGACTGATTAGTATACCTTTTGGGGCAGAGTGGCAACAGAAAAAAGGGAGGCGATTTGATGAAAAAACCCGATTTTAACCGAATCAAGTAAGTCCTCTGCTTCAATTGCGGAGAGCAATAAGCAGTAGGTGGAACAGAGGAAAGGATAATTATGTATCGTATTTTTATCGTAGAGGATGATGAGATCATCTCAGAAGTACTGAAAAAGAATCTTTCGTCCTGGGGATATGATGTATCCTGTGCGGAGGATTTTTCCAATATTATACAGGAATTTGTACGCAGAAATCCCCAGCTTGTCCTGCTGGATCTGAAGCTGCCTTTCTATAATGGCTTTCACTGGTGTGAAGAAATACGCAGAATTTCTCAGGTTCCGGTTATCTTTATTTCTTCGGCGGCAGATAACATGAATATGGTTATGGCAATGAGCCGCGGTGCAGATGATTTTATTGCAAAACCGTTTGATATGGATGTACTGACTGCAAAAATTCAGGCGATTCTGCGCCGCGCATATTCCTTTGGAACTCCGGGAAATGTTCTGGAATATAATGGGGTTGTTCTGAGTCCTTCCCGCTGTACCCTGACGTGGAATGGAAACGATATTGATCTTACGAAAAATGAGCTTCGCATTCTGGAAATATTGATGGAGCATGCCGGAAAGGTTGTTTCCAGAGATGCGATTATGACGAAGCTATGGGAGAGCGACAGTTTTATTGATGACAATACGCTGACTGTGAATATTACCCGCCTGCGCAGGAAACTGGAAAAAGAAGGACTGAAAGAATTTATCATTACCAAAAAAGGCCTTGGATATATGGTATAAGGCGACAGTATAAATAAAAGGATTTTTTATGAAACTTTTTCTGGATTATATAAACAAAATTAAATTCTATATCATTCTGCATCTGTTTCCTGTAATGCTTGCAGAAATAATTTTCTTTCTTTATCAGCTGCCGATAGAACCGATGGTGTATGTTACTGTTTTCTGGTTATTAACCGGAATTTGTGCGTGTCTGAACGGATTTTACAGATACAGGAAAAAGGTACAACAGTTGGAACTGATCGCAGCTGCACCGGATATTAATCTTTCGCAGCTGGATTCTCCTGTTGGTCAGGCTGAAAGACTTCAACAGGAAATCATGCAGCAGCTGGATCAGATGCGTATCGATGTGGAGACTGCCAGCCAGAAGTCGTCTGAAGACATGACAGATTATTATACGATGTGGGCACATCAGATCAAAACGCCGATTTTTGCACTGCGTCTTTTGCTTCAGGAGAGTCCTGAGGAAAATAAAGAGAAACTTTCGGAACTTTTTAAAATTGAGCAGTATGTGGAGATGGTTCTTGGCTATCTAAGGACAGAAGATATGTCTTCGGATCTTAAGCTTTCCCACTGTTCTCTTGACCGGATCATACGTGATCAGATTCATAAATATGCAGGAATTTTTGTCTCAAAGAAACTCACACTTACTTATGAAAGTATTTCGCAGGATGTTCTGACGGATGAAAAATGGCTGGGATTTGTGATCGGACAAATTTTATCAAATGCTCTGAAATATACCCGGACCGGAGGAATCCGAATTTATCTGGAGAAAAAATTATCTCTGGATACAGATGATGTAAGTATTTCAGTAGGAAATGATGGCTGCAATAAAGTAGAAAACCTTACCCTGGTCATTGAAGATACCGGAATTGGTATTCGTGCAGAAGATATTCCGCGAATCTTTGAAAAAGGCTACACCGGGGTAAACGGACGGGACGATAACCGCGCAACAGGTATCGGACTGTATCTCAGCAACAAGATTATGCATAAACTGGGACATCGCCTTTATATAACTTCTACGGAAGGAAAAGGAACGAAAGTATTTCTTGAATTTTCGGTTAATGATTTGAACATGTATTAATGGAACACGAAACCTTACAGAAATGTAAGGTTTTTTCATATAATGTAACCTGTTTCGATGGCAGAAGCCGTAAAAAATTCTTATACTTACGGTATCAATTAAAAGAAAGGAGCCCCATTTATGGCTTTGCTTGAAGTTACAAATATCAAAAAAATATACAGTACACGTTTCGGGGGAAACAAGGTACAGGCGCTTTCAAATGTTACATTTTCTGTAGAGGAAGGTGAGTTTGTCGCGATTATGGGGGAATCTGGTTCCGGTAAGACAACCTTGCTGAATATTCTTGCGTCTCTGGATCGTCCGACATCCGGAGAGGTTCTTCTGGAAGGAAAAAATATCGTACACCTTACAGAAAAAGAAATATCAGCATTCAGAAGGAAAAATCTTGGATTTGTTTTTCAGGATTTTAATCTGCTGGATACCTTCAGCCTGAGAGATAATATTTATCTTCCACTTGTTCTTACAGGAGAAGATTATCGTGAGATGGAACAGAAAATCCGTCCGATTGCGCAGGCTCTTAAGATCACAGAAATTCTGGATAAATTTCCATATGAAGTTTCCGGTGGTCAGAAACAACGTGCTGCTGTTGCAAGGGCGTTGATCACGAATCCCAAACTGATTCTTGCGGATGAACCGACGGGCGCACTTGATTCAAAGGCGGCATCAGCACTTCTTTCCGTATTTGGTGAAATCAATGCAGAGGGACAGACAATCCTCATGGTCACACACAGTGCACAGGCAGCCAGCCATGCGTCCAGAGTCCTTTTCATCAAAGACGGAGAAGTTTTTCATCAGATATACAAAGGCAGTAAATCGCGTCAGGAAATGTATCAGATGATTGCTGATACGCTTACGATACTTACGACAGGTGGTGAGCAGCATGCATAAGGGAATCTTTTCCAGACTTGCCAAACAGAATATCCGAAATAACAAAAGCACATATATTCCATACATGATCACCTGTATTTTCTGTATCGCTATGATTTATATGATGGAATTTCTGCGTGACTGCCCGACACTGGATCAGGCAGTGCGTCAGGCGGATGAAGTGCGTATGATCGTGTTTACAGGAGAGATAGTCGTAGAGATCTTCTGTATTATTTTTCTGATCTACAGTAACAGTTTTCTGATGAAGAGAAGGCAGAAAGAGATAGGTCTTTATAATATTCTTGGACTGGAAAGAAATCACATTGGAATCGTAATGTTTCTTGAAACGATCATTACCTCAATAGGTTCACTTGCCGGTGGCATTGCTGCTGGAATTATTGGAAGTAAGCTGGCACTTCTTTTGCTGTTAAAGCTGCTTCATATCCCTTCAGTGCTTGGATTTTATATTTCAGTAAAGGGTATTTTTACCTGTCTGTTCATGTTTGGCATCGTATTTTTGATGATTCTGTTTCTGAACCTTGCGAAAATTCATTTAAGCCGTCCGGTAGAATTACTTCGCGGTAATAATACCGGAGAAAAAGAACCGGCAGCAAAATGGCTTATGGCATTGATTGGTTTTATCTGCCTTGGCGCAGGTTATTACCTTGCGGTTACGACTGAATCTCCAATCAAGGCAATTACGATATTTCTTCTTGCTGTTATTCTTGTTATGGCAGGGACTTATCTGCTTTTTACCGCAGGAAGTATTGTGATTCTGAAATTTCTCCGACGCAGAAAGAGTTTTTATTACAGGACTGGAAATTTTATCAGCATATCGGGAATGCTTTATCGAATGAAGCAGAACGCAATCGGTCTGGCAAGTATCTGTATACTAAGTACAGGTGTTCTGCTTATGATTTCCATGACAGTTTCCATTTATTTCGGAATGAATGATATTATGCTGAATCGCTATCCGTATGATGTTGATATGTCTGTTACCAGCATAAGCGAAGAAGAATGTCAGACCGCAATAGAGGCTTTTGAAAAAACTATTGCGGATAATAAAGTTCCGGTAGAAAAGTCTGTGGAGGAAATCTATCTGGATATCGTATGTAGCAAAAACGGTGATCAGATTCTGATAAAACCAACAAATACTATTCAAAATTCTGATTCAGTACTGGTACTTTCTCTTTTGAATCAGGCAGAATATGAAAGACTTACAGGAATTTCTGCAAATCTCAATGATGGTGAAATTTTTGCATGGTATCCTTCAGCTGTGCAGAAAGATTCAGTTACTGTTGATGAGACAGAATTTACAGTGAAAAAATGGCTGGATAAGAATCCCCTGACCTGTGGCGAAGATGCAGTCAGTGATAATGCAGTGCTGGTTGTTACAGATGAAGATTTTAAGAAATTTGATGAGATGCGTACAGAAATGTATAAAGGAGTTTCTTCTGCTCCTGCGGGAGAGGACCTGACACTTCATCTTGGTCTGGATATTACCGGTTCGGAGACAGATAAGATTGATTTTGGAACCCCGGTAATGGAGGCTGTTAAAGACTTGAAGAAAAACGGAGGCTTGTCAGAAAACTCATGGATAACTTCCGGAATCCGCCAGCAGGAATATGAGTCCTATTATGCGGATAATGGTTCTCTCTTGTTTATCGGAATCTTTCTCGGTTCTCTTTTCCTTATGGGAACAGCTATGATTATTTATTATAAACAGATTTCAGAAGGATATGAAGATCAGAAACGATTTGAGATCATGCAGAAGGTTGGCTTAAGCCGCCGGGAGGTCAGAAGTTCTGTCCGCAGACAGATTCTGATGGTATTTTTCCTCCCGCTGTTAATGGCAATGCTTCATATTACCATGGCATTTCCAATGATCCGCCGGTTACTTTTACTTTTTGGAATGACAAATACGAAGTTATTTATTGGATGTACGGCAGGAACAGTTCTGCTCTTTGCTGTTGTGTATGGATTGATTTATCTTATGACGGCGCGTTCTTATTATCATATTGTAGAGAGAAAATAACTATTCAGCAGTCTGCTGACTGTGAGGAAAACAGTTACAATGAAAATAATATCAGGGTCAGAAGATTTTTAAACCACTCGTGTTTATACGATGAGATTTTGGAAATTTCTGACCCTGATATGGTTGTAAGAATTTTGCAATTAATAAATAGAAATTTTTCAGCCAAAACGAAAGAGAGTATTAATGCTTGTCATCTAACAGCCTGTTTTTTGCAGCCAGAGCATAAATCCGACACAGAGAATCAACTGCAATATAGAGGACATCGGTGTTGCCAGCCCGATATGGAACAGAGAGGTATTCGGCTGGATACTCATAATATAAGATACCGGCACTCTGACGCAGAATGCACCAAGAATTCCCTATATCATAACAAATCTTGTTCTGCCAATTCCATTATAGAATCCGGTGTAGAAGAAGATAGCAGTGAACAGACAGTCAATTGCATAGGCTTTCAGGTGATTTGCGGCAGCTGTGATTACTTCCGAGGCGGAGGAGAAAATACCCGCCAGGATATCTCCGTGGAAGAAGGTAATTACGAACATTACAATACCGACGGTATTCTTTATATAGCGCTACCTGATTTTTGCTTGAAGCCAGGCGGCTATTATGCTGTATTTTGAATGTCATGTGTAAGTTGTGGTTCTTCTATAAAGGAGTCTTATTCTAACAATGAATCGGCCGCAGAAACCATACAGCAACGAGTAATGTCAGAGCTTCTGCCGCAGGAACGGCGAGCCATACTCCAGTCAAACCAAATTTCAAAGGCAGTACAATCAGAAATAAAAGTAATAGCAGGAATGAACGCAAAAATGTGATCAGACCGGAGAAATATCCTTTTCCATATGCCATCATTCGAATTGCAGCAAAAATATTAATTCCTGAAAATAGAAAACCAAGTCCGTAAACTCTCATTCCGGACACTGCAATAGGAAATACAGGGCTGGATGTATCTGCGAAACAGGATACAGCAATTGGAGCAAGAAAGTAGGTCAGTGTATAAATGACGATTGGAGCTACTGTGAAAAAGCGATGAGCATAGCTTTCCAGTTTTCGGCAAATCCTTATTTTTCGGTCGCCATACGCATAACTCAGAAGAGGTGCTATGCCCATAGAAAAACCAAAGTAGACACCGATAAACAAAAACTGCAGATACATGATGATGGAAACTGCGGCGACACCGTCTTCATCGGCAAAGGAGAGTGCAGTGCGGTTAAATACGATGGTTGTAACTGCAATAGCAAGTTGATTGACAAATTCGGATGCACCATTTATCATACAATGCATGGCTTCCCGCAAGGATAAGTTATGCAAGGTAAATGAAAGATACTTTTGTTTATGGATAAAATAATAAATTCCCATAGAAAATGACAATACCAGCCCAAGAATTGTTGCCAGTGCAGCACCATAGATTCCCATTTGCATTTGTGCGACCAGAATATAGTCCAAAACGATATTCAAAATACCACCGGACAGTGCAGTTATAAAGCTATATGTGGGGGCACCGTCCACGCGGATAAAATATGTAAACAGTTCCTTACCGATTACGACGGGAGCTGCCAAAAGCCACCAACGTGTGTATGTTTTACACCCTGCAATTGTCACGGGGGTTGCACCGAGTATGGTCAGAATTGCTGAGAGATTCGTAAGAATCATCAGGGAAACGAGGCATCCAAGCAAAATAGCTGAAAAAGAGCTGACAGAAAAGGAGCGGTCTGCTTCCTTTTTTCTGTTTCCGCCAATGTGCAAAGCTGTGACAGCGCTGCCGCCGGTGGCAAATACAAGTGCAATTCCGGTCAATACATTTACAATAGGATAAACAATGTTAATAGAAGCCAGTGCATTGGTTCCGACATATGTAGAAACAAAAATACCATCAATAATGGTATAGACTGTGTTAAATAATGATGTTAGATATGTCGGAACAATAAATTTTAATAGTTTTGTGAAGCGAACTTCTTTTTCAGAAGCAAAAATTAAAGCATTTTCCATAAAATTTCCTCCCTTGATGGAAGTATAAACCTTAAAGTAGCTTGAAGGTCAATATGAAAAATAGTATAGTGGGTAAATAGTAGTAAGTTTTAAAACCAGGAAGGGAAGAACCATGGATAAAAAATTTCAAATTGGAGAAATAGCCCGTTTTTTTGATATGCCAGCATCTACATTTAGGTATTGGGAGGAGAAGGGGATTTTACATCCCAGAAAGAAAATTGAAAATCAATATCGAGAATATGCAATTGAAGATTTAATGACCATTTCAGATGTCATTTTTTATAAAAATCTTGGGTTAGAGTTAAAGGAAATTCGTGGAATGGATGCCGCAACGCCTGAGCAGCATGGAGAATTGTTTTCAGAGAAACTTTTAGAATTGGAACATCAACAAGAACTGCTTGCACGTCGGATGGAGAAATTACGCTATCATATGATGGCGTTGAAGACATTAGAGGAATTGAAAACACAGGTATATCAAGAGTCTGATATTGATACAGCCTGCATTGTATCGTTTGACTTGATTGAAAGGGACAAGCTGCGTCAGTATATTGAAAATCCATATCTTTATTCACGGGTACAGCATACGCAAACACTTCCACAGGAACAACGAGGGCTTACTATACCAGCGGAAATGAGTTCCTTATTTCCAAAATCCAGTATTCTTTGGCAAAAAAAGGCAGATCGGTATGTAACTTTTTTGCTGAGGGAAGAAGTGACAGAGGGGTTTCC
>NZ_JACOQG010000040.1:0-15375 GCF_014297245.1 Blautia difficilis
TCAAGCCATTCTGGTTCATAACTGTTTTTAAAATAAACATTTGTATTATAAATACTGTTTTAAGCTGTTCATATAACTCAACAATTTTTTTTGCAAAAATTGTTTTAAATTTCTCATCTGTATAGCACAAGCTTAGCATTGTATCTATCAATTTCTGCATAGATGGTATGAATAAAATATCTTCTGTAAAATCCTCGTCTAGTTTTTCTTTTAAAATCTTTATCAGTTGCTCATACAAAGTTATTTTCTTTATATTTTTAATGTAAAAAATTATCTTTTCCGGAGATTGGGTTTGCAAAAATTTTATAAAACGCGTTTCATTATCTTCGCTTACCAAGCATATGGCATCCATATATTTTGTCAGCAATATTTCTGCATTCAAAATTCTTATATGTTCAACCTCAAAGGGATCACAGTCTGAAATCTGATACCCAATAAAGCAATCTATAAACCTTTCTTCCAATTCCCGTTGATTCTTTTTACTCAACAATTCATCCTTTTTCTGAATAAACTCTGCGAGAAGATACAAATGTATTAAGCCCGCCTTTCCCACAAATAGTAAAGGAGACTTTCCTTTCATTCTGTAGACTTCAGACACATATTTCTCAGGAGATAAAATTTCACTAAACGCTTTAATTGCCTCCGATCCGCTATCTGCAACATACTCCAGCATTCTCCAGTGCCAGTTTTCCTCAAAAAATCCCCAACTTATAGTCGAAACAAGTACCTTATTTCCCATACAATCCAGAATAT
This sequence comes from Blautia difficilis, assembly GCF_014297245.1. NCBI lineage: Bacteria > Bacillati > Bacillota > Clostridia > Lachnospirales > Lachnospiraceae > Blautia > Blautia difficilis. Next base: position 754 of record NZ_JACOQG010000040.1, read on the forward strand.
ATTTTTTGTAAAATTCCAGTAGCTTTTCTCCTGCATTTTCACCGCCATACATATCTGTCCAAATCAGATATCCTGCTCCTATACGCATTTTATCTACACCATTTGAACTATCATCATAACTATTTCTTAGATAATCTAAAATATATTTATTGCACCTCTTTTGAACTTCTTTTTCTCCAGAATACCACTGTTTCCAATTGCTATACAGTTCACTCACAGCTCGTTGTTGTCCACTCACAGTCCTGCTATAGTCAGCACTCTCTGTAAGCATATACCATAGCATATCTTTCAATGCCGTTTTCCAATCTTCTGTTTGTTGTCGCAAAATACCATCTTTTAAAATAAAAAAGATATTTTCATTTACCCTCTCCAGAAGAACTTTCTTTAACCGTGGCTCTTTTCTTTCAATGTTATCAAGCTTCAGCCATAACCCCACAGATATACTTGCAAACAGCTGAGGATCTTCCATACAATCTGTCAGCACCATTGGATACGCAGCCAAATCATCAACCATAAAATTCAAACAGGGAATTCGCATATATTCGCAGCATTTTTTCCTTTCCTCTTTATCCATATCTGCATATGCTCGTCTGCATAACATAAAACATCTTTGTTCTAGTTTCCAAATATCATATAAAGAATGGAACATGTCCCCTCTCCTGTTAAAATATAGTACATTTTTCAGAGGACGTTCAGGAAACTCAAAACTTTCCATTGTATATATTTTGTTTCTCAGCTGCCAATTTTCAAGAACGAATTTATGATAAATTATTTTATGATATTGTGACCATGTAGAATCCCCAATTGCATCTATGTACTCCATGCAACTGCAATACAGTTCTTTTTTATGTGTCGTATATTGATACACACCATATATATTCAATACATCCCACCAGTAAAACCATACTTTCTTTTCTTCTTCGTTTCCTTTTTGACAAATAGAATCCCACCATACAGCAAATATCATTGCCCCATTTTTGCTTATTTTCTTTCTATCTGTTTCTGAAAAATTTTCTTTATTTCCAGCTTTCAGACTATTTTTCAATTTCTTAAGAAATAAGATTTCAGAATTATCACTTCCCAGATCCTTAAACTTTATCTGGTCAAATTTCCCTTCATAAACCGTAAATGACCAGGTATCCTTATGCCGCAACAACCACCCCTGTTCAAATAAAGTCTGAACTGTGATTGTTTTTCCACTTTGATCCTTTTTTTGATATCTTTCAGCAAAATCAGATAGTAAATCCATGCTATAATATTTATAATTGGTCGGCCAGTTTCTTAATTTTTTTATAAGATCAAGCCATTCTCCCAATTGCTCATTAATCTTCAAAACAGATATTGATTCAATCCTGTCATATCGTTCACTCTGTGAATTGACTACTTTTATTAAATTTAAAAGATTATTTTTATAATTCTGGATTTGACTCATTTTTATTCTGCTACCTCTCGATCATGCATTCATGTACTTTTGTTTTCTTGTCATAGGGTCGGCACTTTATAAAGTCTAACCCATGTGTGTCCCGCCTTGTTTTGAGGCACTTACAAAATACCCCGTCAGATTACTCCAACGGGGTTACTGCCAATTATTGAATTTTGCTCCACAGGAGCTGTGTACTTTCTACTATATCCTCATAGCTGATATCAGTTGCATACGGATATTTCTTCTGATAAGATTTCCAAAGTGTATGTAACTGCACGTCATCACTGACGGAAGCTATAATTTTGGGTGCTTCCTCTTTCAGATTTTCGGTGTTTCTTTTCTTACAGGTTGCATCAAATGCCTTTTTCAGTATATCAGCATCGATGTCTTGCTCGTAAATAGAAAGCAGTGTATTGATATCGTAGAAATCTCTCATTCTGGTATTCAAAAGCCCTCTTGCAAGGACTGTCTGAAGTTTTTCTGCCAGAATTGTTTCCAAATTATACGACCAAAGGCTGATGGAACGGTCATCCAAGAGCAATTTATATTTATACTCGATGGCTCTTGGTGTAATAACATCTCCTGTAGAAATATCAATCTTCATAGGTGTCACAAGTTTTCCCATCACGGCATTCATTGTAAACCGGATACCCGGATATTCCATTTCATCCATGATGTTAGACACTTCTCTTACTTCAAAGGTCACTCCATCCCCAAGATGGATATCCTTGATATCATCCACAATCCGTTTGGCATCTTCTATCGACAGATTCTGATTTTGGATGCTCGTATCAATGTCCATTGTGGATCGGAGTGCCACACCTACCATTGCGGTCACAAGCATTCCACCTTTAATGATGAAATTATTTTTATACTGAGAACTGGCAACTCTCTCAAGGAAACGTTCCATCATGTAGATTCGCATGAGCGTTCTGGCATCTGCTTTGTTTTCCTTTGCTACGTTCTTAATTCTTCCCTTAACCTGTTCTGGTGTCAGCTGCATTTTACAATAATACCCCCATATATCTGCGAATCACATTGTCGACCCGGAACAGCTTTGCATATTCCATAAGTCGGTTCAGATCTTTATCTTTTCTGGAAACATATGTCTTCAGAACAGAGTTGAAATCCTGTGCTTCAATACTGCTCCTGCTTCTTATCAGGTCACAAATCGTCCGTTCCAGATCATACATTGGAATCATATTTCCGTCATTGTCTTTCACAATGATCTTTCCGACATCCAGTAATTCCTTTTTTACCGTATATACTTTACAACTTCCATCCGCTGTAAGTCGATGCGCATTATAGCCGCTGTATATGGTAAATGTGTGGACAAACGGTTCTCTGTCTGTCAGACCATAATAATAAAAAGCTTCATCATGTGAAAAAACAGCATTCGGGCATCTTTTGTGAAGCACATATAACTCATCAACCCAATCTGATTTCGCAGAATACATACCACGGCTGACCGGCTCCAATCCGTATTCTCGAACATATTTGTAAAACTTAAATTTTGAAATTCCAGATTTTTCCGCAATTCTCGGCGTAAGGTAATCATGATATTGAATTAATCTTGTCATCTCATCCATAGAATCACCATCCTTCCGTGCTTATATTGTAATCGAAATAAGCACGATAGTCAAGCAAAATCAAATGAGCGTGCTTATTTCATGTTTAATATATGCACGCTCGTCGAATTTTGTTCTGTCAAAATTTATCAAATTATCATGTGAACTTCCAGTTTTTTTCACCTAAATCGAATGTCTCTATATCTATGACTTGCTTGATTCGGTTAACCTTTTATTTTCTTTTTTACATCATCCTGTCCATAGCTTATGATGACAGAACCAGATAAAACACTGGTGGATGCAAACTCAAAATACGCCAATAGTTTTTTCTTCATACCAATTTCTCCTCAAAAGTTTGTGGAAATTATTATACTATATTGGACAACATTCGAAAAGAAATTTTTTCACCCGTGTAGTCCAAAATTGAAGAGTTCACTGGTCAAGCAGATATTCGCAATATTATGGTACATAAGCCATAAATATACATGTGTTTTCTGAAATACTTTCTCAATATCTCCCCAATTACCCTCTTGCATTTCAGTAGAAGTTAGAATATACTAACCACAAGAGTTAGATATCATAAACTCTAGCGTGAATTAATCATTTGAACTCCATCCGAAGACCTGCTGAAACCTTCGGAACAATGGATCATATGATCCCCCGGTACATCCCTGTTGGGTGTACCAGGAGTTCAAATGCAAAACCAGAAAGGGGATTTATCATGTACTTAGAAATTGAGAAAGTAATTGGAAGAGAAATTCTGGATTCCAGAGGAAACCCAACAGTAGAAGCAGAAGTATATCTGATGGACGGCACTGTTGCAAGAGGAACAGCTCCAAGCGGTGCTTCCACAGGAGAATTCGAAGCTCTGGAACTGAGAGATGGAGATAAAGCTCGCTATCTTGGAAAAGGCGTACAGAAAGCAGTAGAGAACATCAACACAACAATCAACGAAGCAATCGAAGGTCTTGATGCAGGCGATATCTATGCAGTAGATGCAGCTATGATTGCAGCAGACGGAACAAAAGACAAATCCAAACTTGGAGCAAATGCAATCCTTGCAGTATCTATCGCATGCTGCAGAGCAGCGGCAGCTTCTCTTGAAATTCCGCTGTATCGTTTCCTTGGCGGAGTATCTGGAAACCGTCTCCCTGTACCAATGATGAACATTGTAAACGGCGGATGCCATGCATTATCATCCGGTCTGGATGTGCAGGAATTCATGATCATGCCAGTTGGAGCACCTTCCTTCAAAGAATGCTTAAGATGGTGTGCAGAAGTATTCCACGCACTTGCTTCTATTTTGAAAGAGCGCGGACTTGCCACATCAGTAGGTGACGAAGGTGGTTTCGCACCTGCACTGAAATCCGATGAAGAAGCAATCGAGACAATCCTCGAGGCAGTGAAGAAAGCTGGATATGAACCAGGCAAAGACTTCCGAATTGCCATGGATGCTGCTTCCTCCGAATGGAAAAGTGAAAAGGGAAAAGGCTACTACAAACTTCCAAAAGCCGGCACAGAATATACATCTGAGGAACTCATCGAACACTGGGCTAAATTATGTGAGAAATATCCAATCATCTCCATCGAAGACGGTCTGGATGAAGAAGACTGGGAAGGATGGCAGAAACTTACAGCCAGACTGGGTGACAAAGTACAGCTTGTCGGTGACGACCTGTTTGTTACAAATACAGAAAGGCTTGCAAAAGGTATCAGCCTTGGTGCAGGTAATGCGATCCTGATCAAATTAAACCAGATCGGTTCCGTATCCGAAACACTGGAAGCAATCAAGATGGCCCACAAAGCAGGCTACACCGCAATTTCTTCTCATCGTTCCGGCGAGACAGCAGATACAACAATTGCAGATCTTGCAGTAGCACTGAATACCTGCCAGATTAAGACCGGCGCTCCAAGCAGATCTGAACGTGTTGCAAAATACAATCAGCTTCTCCGCATCGAAGAAGAACTCGGTGCAAGCGCAGTATATCCGGGAATGAAAGCCTTCAATGTAAAACAGGAGTGAACAAACTATAGCAATCTTCGTAAATAACGCATACCATAAATAAACCTTTAAAATGCAAAATGGTTTTAATTTCTGCAAACAGTAGAAAACAGCGGCCTTATCGACCGCTGTCAAAAAAGTCAAAAGAATTTACATATTTATTTCCGTACAAAAATCCCTGCCAAGTCGGTATGATTGTCATATACCGGCTGACAGGGAAAAATCTTATTTCACTTTCACTTTTCTAATTTTGCTCCAACCAGAATAATATCTCTTTCCGTTTGCTGTTTTCTATACAGATATAATTTGTATGACAAAAGAAGATTATGTGTGATAGAGCCGCCTGTTATTCCAAAAGAAAGTCAAGTGCTCTAATGATTTTGATTCCGTCTTGTGTTTGAGTAAGATTGCATTCCAAGGCAATCACTATCTTTTCATAGCTATCACGAATCTTACGCAGCGGTGCAAGCTCTCGCTCTCTCGTTTCCGGGGCATTCATTGATTCGGTAACCTGGATATATTTTTTCTCGTCTACTTTCGTAGCAATAAAATCGACTTCCTGATTGTCGATTTTTCCAATAGAAACATCATAACCACGGCGTAACAGTTCAAAGTAGATGATATTCTCCAAAATATGTCCGCTGTCACCATCACGATAGCCCAACAGATAATTTCGCAACCCAATATCAACAATATAGTATTTGCCCAGGGTGCGCAGATACTCCTTGCCCTTTATATCAAATCGTTTGATTTCATAGAAAATATAGGCTTCTGTCAAAGCTTCGATATACGCCTGAATCGTCTGTACGGCAGGCTTTGTTTTTCGGGTTCCATTTTCCAAAAGTCCCTCATTGACTAAAGTGTTTCCAATAGAGGTAGCAGAAGTGTTATTGCCAATATTGTCCGCCAAAAACAAGATGATTTTTTTCAGAAGCACCGGGTCAGTAATATTTCGCTGTCCCTTGCGCTTTTCCCGTTCCAGAATGTCATTGATAACAGCAGCAGAATAAACACCGTCTAACGCAGCTGTCACCCGGTCAATTTCTAATCCTACATCAGCAAGCATAGGCATACCACCAAATCTGGCGTAAGCATCAAAAAGTTCTTTTACATCATATGTTTCTCCCTCTGCATCTGTAATCCGCTTTCTGAAACCACCTGCAGGTGACTTCCGTTCCGTCAGGATATAGCCATGAAAGTCCAGAAATTCTCTAAAAGATAGTGGCAAGACTTTAATTTCCACATATCGTCCAGATAGATAAGTGGAAAGTTCAGAAGAAAGCAGATAAGCATTGGATCCTGTGATATATATATCGCAATCGAAATCTACTCGGAAAGAGTTTACTGCATTTTCCCAACCATGCACTTTCTGTACCTCATTAAAGAAGAGGTATGTCCGTTTATTAGGGCAAATGCGTGCTTTGACGTATTCATAGAATCCTCTTGCATCCATATCCGGAATGCCCATAGACTCAAAGTTCATTTCAATAATCTGGTCATCGGTCACTCCAGTATCCCGCAAATGCTCTGCCATTAGCTTCATTAAGCTAGACTTTCCGCAACGTCGGATACCAGTCATGACTTTAATCATTTCTGTATCTTGAAATGCAATAATCCGATTCAGATAGAGATCACGTTTTCGTAATATTGTTTTTTGCATAAAGGAAACACCGCCTTTCGCTTAAAAATATAACATAAACCTCTAAAAAAATCAAGTTTATAGAATTGATACTAAAAACTTTTATTTTCAAGAAGTTTGTAACATAATGTGTTTTCTTGTCGATATGCGTCTATTATATAAATCGGATCGTTAATAGCGAATCGTATATATTGTTCGTTACATTATAACAACCGTAGCAAGAATTCCCTCCCCTCATCTCTATGCCAGTCTTCTTGCTGTGTAATTTTAGAAAACCAAATCATGAAATCCCTTGAAATTCTGTGGTATGAATTATTGCACTATGAATTACTGCAATGCGATTTACTTGCTCATTTGTTCCTATACTATCTCAAAGAAGGTATCCGGTCGTTCCGGATCAAAGATTTCATTGCAGGTCATAACCGTAACCAGATCTTCGGTATGGGACAAATTAATAATATTATGAGTCCATCCGGGAATCATGTAGATAGCTTCGATCCTATCTCCACTTACCTCAAATTCGACAGTCTCTCCGGTATTGATATTCCTCTCCTGGATCAGGCCATGTCCATGCACTACAATAAACTGTTCCCACTTGGAATTATGCCAGTGCTGGCCCTTGGTGATTCCCGGTTTACTGATATTAATGGAAACCTGGCCGCAATCCTGAGTATGTACCAGCTCAGTAAAAGAACCTCTGTCATCACAGTTCATTTTCATGGCATATTTAAACCTGTCTGTAGGAAGATAGGAAAGATACAGGGAAAAAAGCTTCTTTGCAAAAGAACCCACCGGCATTTTGGGCATCATCAGATTTACTGGCTGTTGCTTAAAATGCTCCAACAGATCCACAATCTCACCTAATGTTACCTTGTGAGTCACCGGCACACAGCAATACTTCCCATCTTCTTTCAGAACAGTCTCCACACCGTCAAATTCACAGTGCTGCTCTCTTCCCTCCAGCAGATCAAACATTCCTTCCACCAGATCATCAATATACAACAGCTCCAGTTCAGTAGACCTGTCATTCACAGTAAAAGTTTCATCATTAGCCACTGCCCAGCAGAAGGTAGATACAGCAGAATTATACTTCGGTCTGGAATGTCCCATCAAATTGGGGAAACGGTAAACAGCAACCTTCGCCCCGGTTTCCTGCCCGTACTGAAAAAACAGCTCCTCTCCTGCCTTCTTGGAACGTCCATATTCCGAATTGCCAAACCGCCCTGCCAAAGTTGCCTGAATAGAGGAAGACAACATGATGGGAGCCGTATTGTTATATTTTTTTAAAGTATCCAGAAGCTGGGAAGCAAAACCGAAATTTCCCTTCATGAAATCCTCCGGATTCTCAGGACGGTTGACCCCTGCCAGATTGAACACAAAATCCGCAGACTTACAATACTCATCCAGCTCTTTTACTGAAGAATCCAGATCATACTCATAGATTTCACCTATGGAAATTCCCGGTCTTGTTCTGTTTTTATTGTCCCTGATATTCTTTAAATTATTGACAAGAGCTGTCCCTACCATGCCCTTTGCGCCTGTCACCAGTATATTCATTATGTTCCAACCCTTTCTGTCAGTCTTACTCAGACTCTTTTCTCCAGACCATTTTGTTGACTACACCTGTATAGCTCTGAATGATTTTCACAACCTTTGAGCTTACATTTTCCTCAATATAATCCGGTACCGGAATACCGTAATCACCGGCCCGGTTCATCTCAACAGCTGTATCTACAGACTGCAGAAGCCCCTTCTCATCAATTCCGGACAAAATAAAGCAGGCTTTATCCAGTGCCTCCGGACGTTCTGTAGAAGTACGGATACAGACAGCAGGAAACGGATGTCCCACAGAGGTAAAAAAACTGCTCTCTTCCGGAAGAGTTCCTGAATCAGAAACCACTGCAAAGGCATTCATCTGCAGGCAGTTATAATCATGAAAGCCTAATGGCTCATGCTGAATCACTCTGGAATCCAATTTGAAGCCAGTTGACTCGATTCTCTTGCGAGAACGGGGATGGCAGGAATACAGAATGGGCATATCATATTTTTCAGCCATCTTGTTAATTGCATGGAACAGACTGAGGAAATTTTTCTCTGTATCAATATTCTCTTCTCTGTGCGCAGAAAGAAGAATATATCTTCCTTTTTCCAGTCCAAGTCTGCTATGAATATCAGAAGATTCGATCTCAGCCAGATTGTTGTGCAGAACCTCTGCCATAGGAGAACCTGTCACATAGGTACGCTCTTTGGGAAGTCCGCAATCCGCCAGATAACGGCGGGCATGCTCAGAATAAGCCATATTTACATCTGAAATAATATCTACAATACGGCGGTTGGTTTCCTCAGGCAGACATTCATCCTTACAGCGGTTACCTGCCTCCATATGGAAAATCGGGATATGCAGACGCTTGGCACCAATAACCGATAAACAGGAGTTGGTATCTCCCAGAACAAGCACTGCATCTGGCTTAATTTCTGCCATCAGTTTATAACTCTGTGCAATAATATTTCCACAGGTTTCACCCAGATCCTCACCTACAGCATTAAGATAAACCTCCGGATTCTCCAGCTTCAGGTCCTTAAAAAATACACCGTTCAGATTATAATCATAATTCTGTCCAGTATGCGCCAGGATCACATCAAAATATTTCCGGGTTTTATTGATCACTGCCGCCAGACGGATGATCTCCGGTCTGGTTCCCACAATGATCAGAAGCTTCAACTTACCATTCTCTTTCCATTTCACATTTTCATATTTACCCATTACACAGCCCTCACATTATTTACTATTCATTTTTGCCAGTTCTTCCTGAATATAAGACAGAGATGCAATCTTAGCCTTGGTTTCCTCCAGGTTCAGGCGGCGGGTGTTATTGGAGTTAAATTCTGTCAGAATATTACGTTTCTCGTCACCCTCTTTGAAATATTTGTCATAGTTCAGGCCACGGTTATCTGCAGGTACCCGGTAAAAGTTCCCCATATCCACAGCCTTGGCACACTCCTCATTGGTAAGCAGAGTTTCATACATCTTCTCACCGTGACGGATACCGATCACCTTGATCTCCTCTTTATTTCCTCCAAACAATTCACAGACAGCCTCTGCCTGAGTCTGGATCGTGCATGCAGGAGCCTTCTGAATCAACAGATCTCCATTCTCTCCATGCTCAAAAGCAAAAAGAACCAGATCCACAGCCTCCTCCAGTGACATGATAAAACGGGTCATGGATGGTTCTGTGAGAGTAATAGGATTTCCCTGTTTAATCTGGTCGATCCACAGAGGAATGACAGAACCGCGACTGCACATAACATTTCCATAACGAGTACAGCAAATCTTTGTCTTGCCTGACATCCTGGATCTGGCAACAGCCACCTTCTCTTCCACTGCCTTACTGATACCCATGGCATTGATCGGATAAGCAGCTTTATCTGTAGAAAGACAGATCACACTCTCCACTCCTTCCTCAATGGCAGCTGTGAGAACATTATCGGTGCCGATCACATTGGTACGCACAGCCTCCATAGGGAAAAACTCACAGGAGGGAACCTGTTTCAATGCAGCTGCATGGAAAATATAATCCACCCCATGCATGGCGCCCTTGACAGATTCCAGACTGCGCACATCTCCTATGTAAAACTTAATCTTATCCGCAACCTCCGGCATCCTGGCCTGGAAATCATGCCGCATATCATCCTGCTTCTTCTCATCACGGGAAAAAATACGAATCTCCCCGATATCAGTTTTCAAGAAACGGTTCAAAACCGCATTTCCGAAGGAACCTGTACCTCCGGTGATCATAAGTGTTTTACCTGTAAATAATCCCATTTTTGTTATTCTCTCCTTGTTTTAAAATATTTATTTTTGTAATCCCTGTAAAGATATTGAATCATTACGGGTTTTCATCAAAATGAATATTCCTGATCTCAGTAAATTCATCTTTACATTCACTGACTTGTTTCCAGGCTCCGATTATATTAACCCGAATATTTCTTCTGTAGAGTTCTCTGGCAATTCTGCATCCAATCATCCGGCACTGCAGTTTATAAATTGCCTGTCTCTCTGAATCTGTTTTCCGGATCTGAGTTTCTTCCTGACATTTCCTCAAACTGTTCAATAAAGGCTTAAGTTTCCAGTCCAGAGGTATTTGAACAGCAATCAGTGATTCACAAAGCCTCCAGACAGCCTGACTTTGATATAATTCATTACTCATTGTTCTGTATACAATTACTGAAAAAAGGATTTCCGAATATTTGGATAATGTTACATTATCCCGAATAGGAAACTGATACTGATACACTTCATTATAGAAATCGATAAAAAGCTCCAGGTCATTTTCATCACAGAGCCATAATTCCTGTTGAAAGTCATCAAGTACGGACTTCTCTTTTTTGACAAATATTGCCTCTACCATATCAATTGCTGCGGGATGATTATATCCGTCCTTTAATTCTGTAAAATAATCAGTAATTGCTTCATATTCTGCCCGGGACAGTTCACTTTCAGATTTATCCTGTAAAAACAGACATTCCAGTGCAATAAAAAAGCTCTGAGAAATTCGCAATTTTACAACATAATACCCGAAGTTGTTCCATTTTTTGCTGGCTGTTACCAGATCCTTTAACAGGCGGAACAATCTTTCTATATCAATCGTTTGAATAGAAAGATCTTTTATAATATCTATCAGATATTCATAGTGATGCTGATTAAATGCAAACTTTTCTGGGTTTGAATCTTTTTCTATTTTCTTTAGTGTGTCCTCATACACTTCCTTTTTCTTTTCACTGTATTTCTGAGAATCAAACCGATATAACCACCATTTATCATGTATATCCTGAGAGTCTTCTATAATCTGACACAGGTAGTTTCTGTCTTCATCATTCAGCAGAATTAATTTATCTAAATTACGCAGACGATTAATTGCTGCTTCGCTGTTCTTATCAGGGTCCTCAACCCATTGCCTGATCTGGTACATAGTTCTGTTGTATATTTTCAAATCAAGGTTTTGCTTTTCATTTGGTATATCTACCAGAAAAACCGGATCATAATACCCTGTCGTTTGATTTCTTCCCATTGGCAGCTGCAGAAGTTTTTCCAATTTTTCATTTTGCTTTTCAACGGAATATGCACTAAATATACCCTTGAATAAATTTCCTACTTCTTTAAACATGATTGAAGCATCACTCAGGCACAGTTCCACAGCTTTGTCATATAATTGGTCAAGCATAGATTCTGAGCATTTATAACATAAACGAGAAAGAATAATGGGAAGTATGGCTGCAGACTGATCATAAATGGATCTGCTCCAAAATGAATTTTTGCTTTTTATATTCTGGCTTACCGTATTCCAGAAAGTCAGATAATCCGTTGTAATAGCATCTACATTTTCCTGGGTCAATTCAGCTAAACTGGCTCTGCCAAACAAAACATCTACATGTTTACTATCTCTCGCAATCAATATCTGCATCAGTGACCAGTGGGAATAGTAGTTGGCCAAATAGCGCAGGGAAGGAAATAATCCTTTTGTATTGCTTACACTATTCACCCGAAATGGATGCCCGGTCAGCTCCAGAAATCTCCAGTATTCCAATGCATAAAAAATATTTTGATTATTCTCACCAAAATTCATGGTAAAAGTAGTAGATAGATCAAAATTATCGTTTTCTTCAAAGCGTTCCTTCGGTTCGTTAATTTCATTTAAATGATAGCAATATTTATCATTTTCATTCCACCAGGAGAGAACATTGTCATTTAAGCAGCGTTCCAGATCATCGGATGATATTTTCCAGTTTCCCTGTCGAATATAATTGATCAATGACACAATACTTTCTTCAACAGAAACTAAATATTCGTTGTCATTTTCCTTGATCAACTGCTTTCTTACCTGGATCAATGCACCGGACAACAACCTCTCAGCCTTTGTGGTCTCACCAATAAATACATACATGTTCGCTTTTATCAGAGCCCAGTAAGCATCTCCGCTTAAAAGCTTCCAGTTCTCTAACATATTGGTCAGCTCTTTTGCCTCAAATCGGAAAAGATACTTCCAGCAATCACATGCATATAAAAACTGTCTGCGGTCATAATCCAGTTTTTCTTTTTCTATTTTTTCATAACACTCATCATATAATTTCCATTGTGCCTGTTCTCGGAAAGCACGTAGTAGCTGCAGATATATTTCCTGTTTTTTGAAAAAACATTGAGATTTCTTCTGTTTCTCTGTGGGCTCTTCTGCTTCTGTATTCACGATTCCCCAGAATCTCTCCACATACTGAGATAACAATGGTCTACCCGCAATATCCATAAAGCGGACAAGCTCATAGATATAATCCAGCTGGTCTTCATATGGGAGATTTTCCAAACCGTCCATATTTGTAAACTGTTTTAAAGCATAATCAACTTTTGATTTCATTTTCCAGGGAAGAAAAATCCATCCCGGATAAGAAGCATTCAGTTGTTTCATACAAGCTGTCTTTTTCTTTATTTTTGAAGGGGTGTCTACATCTAATTTCTGATAATCAAACCAGTTGCTTTTTTTTCGGTTTCCTTCTACATCAGAATTTAATTCTTTCAGAAAATTGCCCACTCGTTCCTCAATGCTCTTTTCAGGCCATAGGTCTTCCAGATTAAGTACAATAATATTTCGGTCAAAAAGCAGCTTTCTCTTAGATTCCGGGATATGGGTAACGGATACCATATAGATCATCTGCGAACTGCTTTTGCCAAGATTATCATGGATCCACCCTATCCATTTAATAAAATTAGGATCCTCACAGGAAAAACCTATCATACAGAACACATTTTCCAGCATTGCCTGCTGAACGGTATTTACCATTGCAGCAAAACGCACAGGATATGTTCTGTAATCCTCTTCCGTAATAATGAACGGACGATGTGAGGGAAAAGAACCATGAAGCTTAACAATCCTGGGATATTGATTGCTGTTTACCAGATCCTCCTGACAGTGCACAACATGATATCTGCGGGTGCTGACCTTATCAGCTGCGCGCTCCAGCAAAGTATCATAATTAGTGGTAAATACATCCCTCCATGGCAGTTCCATCAACTTTACATACAAATCTGACGGAGCATAATCCAGATCAGGCACAGCTTCCTTTATAATCTTCTCCAATTTCGGCCGACCAAACATAATTTCAACTTCCTGCGCCAGTCGCAGTGAACTGTTATATGCTTTTCCGGGACTTTGGGAATCATCATAAAGCTGCTCATAAAATAGATCAGACAATTCGTTCCAGTTCATAAAATACTTATCTACAACAGATATCTTTTCCGCATTTTTTGAAAACCCTGCACCAACCATCAAAACAGCATGCTTCTCAGCCAGAGCTTCAGATATTTCTTTCATATATTTCTTGTTCATATTTTTCGATTCCTCATACGCTTTCGAGTATAGATGATTCCATATTTATGGAATTTGGGGACTGCTCAGATATTTTTAGGCAATATAAAAGACTTAATAGCAATTGAGAAAAATGCTATTAAGTCTTTTTAAATTTTTGTTCTTTCTTTATCGTTATTTCTAACCCCAAAGAGGTTAAGGCGATGCCCATGATCCCCAATGTTGTCATTGGTTGCATACATCCTAGAAAAAATGCTTGTATAGAATTAGGGTCACTGGCTTTAGCTGGATTTGATACATATATTATTATACTTACTGCAAAGCTAATAATTATTATAACTAATAAATACTTTCTATGTTTTTTGCTTACCGTTATCGTTTTTCCATTTTCTGATTTTCCTGAAATTTCATTATTGAATACTAGCAATGTTTTATTTATAAGGTAAAGTCTGTCGTTAGAAGATATACTTGTATCTTTTGCTAAATAGTTTACTAATACATCCCTCAATACACTATCTGAATATAGCTTTCTTTCAGGTACCCCTAACTCTAAAGCAAGAGCACTTCGTACACTATGTATAAATTCTATATCTATTTCTAAATTCTTCTTTGCGGATAAAAGAATGGTATTTATA
>NZ_JACOQG010000041.1:0-15300 GCF_014297245.1 Blautia difficilis
AAAATAAATACTCGAAGCGAAATCATCACCGATTCTTATTTCATATAGATGAAAGTTCATAGGAATTACATCATCTGGCATTTCGGCGATCATTTCGCTTCGAGTATTTATTTTACAAAAATATTCTCTGACAGATTTTTCATTAGAAATATCCGGCTTTGGAATATCCTTCATTTCTCCTAAAACTTCTGGTTTATGCTGTAAAATTAAACTCTCCTTTAGGCTTTTTTGTTGTTCAATATATTTTCTCTCAGTTGAATTAGTTTCAATTAGATTGTAGGTATTCATTGCATATTGTACCAATTCATCAAGAGTATGTACATCTGCAACCACTTTCTTCTCTACTATCTTACGTCTATATCTGTAGATACTATTTTGTATCCTTACTTTTAGAGGCTTTTTCCGTGTTCTACCAGCTATAAAAATACTTGTTGGGCCATCTGCACCACCTATTATTGAAACTTCACTTTTGCTTTTTTCTTTCATAAGTGTTCATCCTCGCAAATACCGAGTTGTTAAACTCTTTCTAATCGCCATCTTCTTGCCCTTCGGACAAGAAGCATCCCTCGTAATTCTGTTCAATAATTGATTTATAGTAGTTACCAAAGTCAGCAAGTGAATTAACAATTGGAAGCATTTTTGTTCCGAGTTCCGTTAAGCCGTATTCAACTCTCGGTGGCTGCTCATGGTAATCGTGGCGATATGCCAGTCCATCACTCATCATTTGTCTTAAACTCTCTGTCAAAACCTTTTGTGAAATACCATCTATACTTCGTTGTAGCTCATTGAATCTCCATGGACGCTCTTTCAAGTTACGCAAAATCAGCAGTTTCCATTTTCCTCCGATGAGCGATACTGCTGTTGCAACTGGGCATTCCGGTAATTCTTCTTTTGCTCGCATAATTCTCACCTCCGAGTCTATTGTAACACATTCAATTTTGAGTGTACAGTTACAAAAAGGTGCGTACTTGTTTTTGTATGTGTCTCACACTATACTAATATCAAGCAACCAGAAACTACAAATTAACTATGGAGGTTTTATCATGGCAAATTACACAAAAACAACTATTGGAAGGGAAAACCGAATTGAGCTGCATGAAAAGTTGTCTTTAACAGGTGCAGAAATCAGTTTAAACGAACTACCTGCAGGAGCAAATGTCCCATTTGTTCATTCTCATAAAGAAAATGAAGAAATCTATGGAATTCTTTCAGGTAACGGCAAAGCCATAATTGATGGAGAAGAAATCAGCCTTTCAACTGGAGACTGGCTAAAAATCGCACCTGCTGCAAAGCGTCAGTTTTTTGCATCCGATATTTCCGGAATTACTTATATCTGCATTCAGGTAAAAGAAAATTCTCTGGAACATTTTACAGCAGAGGATGCCGTAATCGGCTAGTACAGCGAAAATTAAGTTTCTGCTATATTGACGCAGGATGATTTCTTCAGCTGCAAGGCGGAGGAATGAGGCGTAGCGGTGGCTACGGCGATTGACGACAACGCCGCAGATGAAAAATCAGACAAGTCAATATAGCGGTTACTTAATATTCGCTGTACTAGTTAAAAGTATTTATTTACAAAAATGCACAGCTCCCGATAAGCCAAGAACTGTGCATTTCTTTTTCTTAAATTTTACGATTTCTCAATTTTTTATATAAGAAGTTATGGCTTTAACTTTCTCCAAATAATCAGCTTTAGGATAATACATACGACCACCAAAACTGCCACCAAGGCACCGTCCAACAGCAACTCTGTGTACCACGTTGCAGACTGCATGGCATATAAATTTGGATAGGTTTTAAAGTACCAGAACTTATAAATTCCGAACCCAATGAAAACTCCTATGAATGAACCAATAACGATATTAAAAAAACAATTCAACTTTCTCAGCATAGCAGTCCCCCCTTCCAAATTAGAATTTCTGGATGAGTATAATATGCGGAAAATAAACTTAACTCCATCTTAAATATAGTGCTGAGTTTCACTGCTATTCTTTAACACCATTTTCACCACACCAAGCAATGCTGCAAATAAAACACCTGCAACCGGCCATACAATCCATGTAATATCCCAGCTCATCGTCCAGAAGCTCCATGCAAGGTAAATCGCTGTAGTCAAGCACCAATATACACCAGAAAACGTGTCCGTCTTTTTCTTAAACAGTTTTTCTTCTTTTGTATATTCGCCTTCCTGAAGAAGGGTATCATAACTGCTTTTTACCATCCCAACACGAACCAACAGATTCACTCCTATTGCAAGTATGAATAGCAGTAATCCGACGGAAAGACCACAGTAATAGTCGGACGCTTCCATAGATCCGGCAATAATTGTCGGAATCACTGCCAGTATACAAAGCACTACCCCAACAGCTGTTCCTCTGATAAAAATTGGTTCATAGGAATCTTTTTTTTCTCATACCATTCCAGATACACCATACTCTGTTTCAAAGCATTCTTTTTCAAAATGTTCCATATGTGATTCACGCATTCCATATGTAATAAACAAAAAGACGGCTGCCGCAACCATTCCAAGCAAAAAAACACATCCAAATACTGTTGCCAGAGATTCCGAAACATGAAATACGCCATCTTCTGCCATTGTCACAAGAATAATCAATAATATTGGACTTGAGATACACATACTTGTTGCGTTTGCCACTACTTTGGATCCATTTCTTTTCATGTCAAGAAATTCATTTGCATTCTCCATAGTTACTTTTTTCAACGGTTCTGCATAGCTTTCAGTACTTTCGCGATAGGTGATATTTTCTGCTTTCATTTCATCTTTTAATAGATAATCTGTACTAACACCAAATAGCTCCGACATCTGTAAAATTCTTTGCAAATCTGGAACAGCCCCTGCACTTTCCCACTTAGATACTGCCTGTCTGGATACGCCCAACTGATTGGCTAGTTCTTCCTGTGACCATCCATTCTTTTTTCTTTCCTCTGTAATCTTATCAGCTAAAATCATTTTTTCCTCCTTTTGCAGATTTTATGAGCTAAATATAACAATTTTACTGTTTGCATTCCACCATTTCAGGCTGTAAATCTGTCAACCAGCAGTTGCAAATCACAAAAGGACTCGATAAATCCCTATTTTCCAACAATACAAGCAGGAAATTATTTATCATCTGTATTGTTTTCCTTTTTCTTATGAGTCGAACCTAAACAAAGAAATGAGGAACCAAGACATAACCATACTATAGCCATAGAATTTTCATTTCCACTCGTAAAGCCAATAGCTGACGCTATGAAAAACAGAACTGATGCAATATAAAATAAGATTGATTTGTTTATTCCTTTTTTCATAAATAAGAATCTCCTCCAAATTCCGATTGAGATTTCACCTGTTTTAAGAGATTTAATAACTGTTATATTTTGTTATTAAATTCTCCGCAAACCCTTGAAAACACTGGATTTGTCGCAGGTGAGCTTTCCCTTATTTTTTCCCTTGTGTTATATCGTCCCATCAGTGTTTATGAACTCTGATAAGGGCAAATACAAGGGCACAAGATGTCCGGTGGACATCTGCTCTGTGCCGACCGAAGCGGCAGCGGAGACCAAAAAAATTATATAAAACAGTATAACATAAAATAAAAGTGATATGGTGGACTGATTGAAATGCTTCTTAATTTTTGCTACTAATGATTGATTAAATGATAAGGAGATGGGATACGATGAGAACAATATTTGCAGAATACAATCCACAACGAAACAGCATTGACTTCACTTGCAGTCGATGAACCACTTGAATATGCGAGATTATATCTTGAGGGCAATTTACAAATGTGGGTAGATACAGAAGATTCATTAGAGTTATAAATGCAAGCAGCCTGTATGCTTCATTACACACAGGCTGCTTAATCAAATTTATTATAATTGATGAAAAATCGGTTGCATTTTGTCAAAAGTACAAAACTTTTTGAAACCAAGTGCTTTTAATTCCTGTTATGATACTGAGGATATCCCAGCAATACTTGCTATCCCTGATACCTTATTCTTTCTACCAGCGTTTCCTTTTTCAGATTACTGCTTAAAACGAGGGAAAGCACAATCTGCAAAAGGCTGACCAGCAAAATCATAGCAAGAATTGGTGTAATTGGAACATGATAGATATTCATTCCAAATATTCCATTATGTTTTGCATAGGAAAAAAGTGCATAGCCGAGCGGCAGACCAATGATCAAAGCTACGCATATGGTGCCAACCGTAAAAATCAGTCCCTGTAACTGCAGGCATAAATTTAATTGTTTATTTGTCATACCCACAGCCTGCAATACACCATATTCCTGCTTTTTTGTCGTAATATTCATAATCATGGTGTTTGCCATATTCATAAAACCGATGAGTCCTACAACCGCCATAAACAGATAACAGCCAAGCTTCATCATGCGGGCTGCGACTTCTGCATATTGTAACTGCGCATGATAGGTATCCATTTTTATATGCGAAGTATTAGAAATCAAAGTATTCAGACTTTGTTCTACAGATGCCACATCTTTTTTATCACAGTCCACCCACAGATAGCCATAGGCTGTTCCTCTCGGATTCATGGAACGGTATACACCTTCCGGAATGACAAGATAAGTGTCCGCACCTGCAAAGGATCCTGCAATCTTTCCCTGATAGGTATAGGTTCCACTTCCATTCTCAAAGTCAAATGCAATGGATTCACCCGGAGCATATCCATCTTGTTCCATCCACGTTGACCAGCCAAAGAAAATATCACCATTCTTTACCGCCTGATCATAGTCCATAGAGCCAATATCCCCGTCCTGGCGCATAAAATCAAAATCATTTTTACTCACAATATCAGCCGGAAATCTTGTTCCGTTCAGATTTACAGAGACAATCTCTCTCGTCATGACATCTGTCACTCCTGGAATGCTTTTGATTTCTTCAATCAGCGAATCATTCAATAGATTATCCGTCAGAATCGTATCCAGATTATTCTCCGGATATTTTTCATCATACTCATCAGAATAGTCAAGCTGCAGTTCAAATTGTCCATGATTTATGTAACGACGTGCTTCATGCTCCGTGTCAATATTTCCCACATAATTAGAGATAATCACAAACAATGCGCAGGAAAGCCCCAGTGTGAGGATGGTACCAATGGTTCTTTTTGGATTACCCGTTATATTTGCCATTGCCATAGAAAACACGGTAACATTTTTTCTGCCATTTCGTTTTCCTTTTTTTTGTGTTTCTGCATTTTCTAAATACCGTGTTGCCTCGATAGGTGAAATCCGTGAAACAATTTTCATTGGTTTACGCAGTGCCAAAGCAACGGTAAGAAATGATACGAAAATACAGAGAAGCATAACAGGCAGGGAAAACAGAGGCACCTGCTGATTTTGAACTTCCATAGAGCCAGTTTGGGTTGATACAAGGTTCCCCTGTTCTACCAGCCAGTTAAAACCGCATTTTGCAATCAGAAAGCCAAAAAGCAATCCAACCGGTATTGAAAAAATTGTCAAAAAAATGCCCTCTCTGAAGATCAGTTGTTTCATCTGCTTTTTTGTTGCTCCCAGAGCCTTGATTTTTCCATACTCCTGTATCTTGTTGGCAATACCGACCTGAAAAATATTATAAATGACCACAACAGAGAAAAGTACAATTGCAAGAATCAAAACCCCGCATACCGCAATCGTTTCATAACTCGGCTGCAAGACCCATTGCAAATAGAGATCATTGACTATAACGTTTTTTTCTTCGATCCCACAAGCTGCTGCAATCTGCTTTATAACCGAATCAATATTATTCATAGATACATTTGCAGAATCATTTAAAGTAAAATAAATATTATACTGTCTGTCATTCTCTGCGACGTGCTCATCATAAAACTCCTGTGACCCGAAAGCAACATAAGATGCCTCGATGGTATACTCATCCCGATCATATAGGATTCCGCTGACAACAAATTCTTCCGGCTTATATTCTGACTGCATCCCTGCGCGGTAATCCAGTGTAACCGTATCTCCGATCTTTACATCACCATACCCCATTGCACGAAAAAATGCTCTTCCTGCGGCAATTTCCTGCATTTTTTCCGGATACTTTCCTTCCTTCAACTCATATTCTTTATTATAAGGAAGCATTTTTCTTGCAGTCTCATCCATGCAGACAAACCCGCCTTTTTCATTGCCTTTTATGATACCTTCGGTGCACATAGTGCCTGTAGCATCTATTTCCGCACGGCGGTTTACTTCTTTTAACTGCGATCCGTCTGCGGAAACAAACAGACCATAATTGCTTCCATATGATCCTGCCGCCTGACTTTTCTGTAAATGAATTACCCCATTTCCCACAGTACTGATGATAACAAGCAGCATCGTGGCCAGACAGATTGCCATCATGATCAGTATACTTCTTGTCCTGTTCCTTTTGTCATTGCTATATGCAATCCTGCTTATTGTCTTCATCTGAAATCCACCACCTGTCCGTCCTCAATCACCAGAATACGGTCAGCGACCTGTGCAATTTCGTCATCATGGGTAATCATTACAATTGTCTGTCCATATTTTTTTGCTGTCATCTTAAGCAGAGCGATTACCTCATCACTGGTCTTAGAATCAAGATTGCCTGTCGGCTCATCTGCAAATATAATTTCCGGACGATTCACCAGTGCTCTTGCAATTGCTACTCTCTGCTGCTGTCCTCCGGATAACTGATTTGGCAGATTATAAATCCGGTTTTCAATCCCCAGAGTTGCAATAATATCATTTACATACGCTTCATCCACTTTTCTTCCATCCAGCCCCAGTGGCAGTACAATATTTTCCCAGACATTAACAGATGAAACCAGATTAAATGCCTGAAAAACAAATCCGATTTTTCTTCTGCGGAAAACAGCAAGGGCATCTTCCTTCATCCTGTATAAATCTTTCCCCGCTAAAGTAACTCTGCCTTTTGTCGGGGTATCAAGCCCTCCAAGCATATGAAGTAATGTACTTTTACCGGAACCTGACTTTCCAACAATTGCGACAAATTCTCCCTGCTCAATCTGAATGTCCACCTGATTTACCGCTTTGACCTGATTCTCACCTGCACCATAAAACTTACAAAGCTGCCTGGTTTCTAATATCACACTCATGTGTTGCCTCCTTTTCAATTCTGTAAAGCGTACCTTTTCAGCACACTTTCTTTGCCTGTTTATATATCATTTTTCAACCTACATGCTGATTGTAGCAATATAATCTTTCATTTCACTTTCAAAAATTGGGCAGAAATCTTACAGAATTGTAAGATTTCTGCCCAATTAAAATTTAACCAACATATGGTAATTGAATCACAAACGTGCTTCCTTTTTTCTTTTTGCCGGAGATTACCGTGATCATACCTCCGTGTTTTTCGATAATTTCTCTCGATAGAAAAAGTCCGATTCCCGTGCCACTCTCTTCCCTGACCTCCTTGGAACCTCCTCTGTAAAATCGTTGAAAAATTTTGTGATACTCATTCTGCGGAATACCGATTCCCTGATCCTCAATTTCCATTCTTACAAGATCGTTTCTTTTTTGTAACCGGATAAATATTTTTGAACCACCCGGACTGTACTTGACCGCATTATCCAGAACGTTGATAAAAGCTTCACCAAGCCACCTTTTATCCTGCACAACCATGCATGTTTCCAGCTCTTTTGCATAGTCAAAAACGAATTCAATTTCTTTCTCATCCGCTTTTGGATAAGTACGGTTCACAGCAGATATGACAGTATCCATAAGCGGAAGTTTTTTCTTATTAATCTGAATCAGTCCGGTTTCCATCTTGGATATTTCAAGAAGCGACTGCAATAATGTCTCCAGTCCATCCAGAGCACTCCGACAACGAATACGAAACTCCTCCTGTTCTGTGGCACTTAAGTCATTCTGCATCAGCACACTAAAACATGTATCCAAAGCTGCAACCGGTGTCTTTAACTGGTGAGAGATATCAGAAACCATTTCTTTCGTGCTCTCTTTTTCTTCCCGTGCTTCTTCCTTTAGCAACTGAATATGATGTCCGATTGCTTCAAGCTGGTCATTCAATTTTTCCAGTTCAGCGTGATTTTCCGTTTTCAGTAAATCATCAAATTTATTTTCACGGAATCTGATCAGAATTTCTTCTAACTGGTCTAAAATTTTCTGATGACACGCATTTTCTGTCTTCTTCCAATAAAATAAAATAATCAAAAGAAGCACGCATATCACAGTGCTTACAGCACCGGTCACCATAACCTGATGCCGGAATTGCGAATAAAACACATTCCCTTTATTTCCCCAGTATCCATATTGCTCCAATAATCGCCTTCCCTGTTCGTTGGTTTCAATATCCTTATCCTTAAGCAATTCCGCAACAGCATCCAGCCCGGAAAATTTTTCCTTTGCTGCAATTTCTGTCATAAGATTCATTTTATATTTATAATCTTCATAAAACACATACGTGGTAAAGCAATTTAATATTGCAAACAATAATATGACAGGTAATACCAAGGAGAGCACTACTGTAATCTTCTTGCGATATCTCTTTGTCACTGCCTTACCTCCTGATTCCATATATACCCAAGACCTCTGATATTCTTTATATAGACCGGTGCAGCCGGATTGTCTTCGATTTTCTCACGGAGTCTTCTGATATTGACAGCGATTGTATTTTCATCCACAAAATCCCCTTCCAGATCAAACACATTTTCCAATATTTGTGTTTTTGAAAGAATCTGTTTCGGATTCTGAAGAAAAAAAGTCAGCATTTTCAACTCCGTTTTTGTCAGACTGATTTCACGACTCTTTATCAGGACTTTCATTTCTCCTGCGATAAATACGATATCTCCCGAAATCATCTTTCCGGCTTCCGTTTTCTCCTGTCTGCGGCGGAAATGTGCTTCTATTTTCAAAAGAAGTACCGAAAGACTAAACGGCTTTGTAATATAATCATCTGCCCCTGCTTCATATCCCATGACCTGATCCATCTCCTGATCTAGTGCTGTAAGACAAATAATGTATGTATTATAATTGCATCTCATCCACCTTACAAATTCCAGTCCATTCCCATCCGGAAGATTCACATCACAAATGGTAACATCCACATTATTATCACTTGCAATTCTTTTCGCTTTTTTCATTGATTCTGCTGAAAAAACCTCATATCCGGATTTTTTCAGTGAGAATGCAATTCCACGATTTAAATTTTCATCATCTTCAACCACGAGTATACCTGGCATAGCATATGCACCTCTCTTTATTCTATAATCAACATTTTCTTTCACAAGTTATATCAAAAAACATACCTTGAGCAATAATTTGTACTATCCTCGTAACCATCTACAGATGTCAACCACTTGCACTCCTTTGTAATCATAAGTTTCATGGTGTGTTCTTGCAATTATCATCTTAGGATATGCATCTC
Organism: Blautia difficilis; assembly: GCF_014297245.1. Taxonomy (NCBI): domain Bacteria; kingdom Bacillati; phylum Bacillota; class Clostridia; order Lachnospirales; family Lachnospiraceae; genus Blautia; species Blautia difficilis. The sequence goes on from NZ_JACOQG010000041.1 coordinate 9,385, forward strand.
TTATTGCAAGCAAAGGCGAATATTCTCTTTCAAATGTTTTTTCATCTGAAATATTATCGCTTACCTGAATATATATTTGAGCCTCACGTTTTTTAGCTACAAAATCCACTTCCTTTTTATAGAGTTTTCCCACATATACCTCATATCCTCTCCTACGCAACTCCAGATAAACAATATTTTCGTAAACTCTTCCAAAGTCTATGTTTCGTGTACCATTGACTGCATAACGAAATGATGTATCACAAAGATAATATTTACTATTATTTGCCAGATATTTTTTTCCTTTTAAATCATACCGTTTTGCCTCATAGAACAGAAATGCATTTTCTAAATAACCAATGTATTTTGACACCGTCTTTCTGGTTATCTCGCTCTGGTCATTTTTTAAAGTTTTGCTGATATTATTAGGCGAGAGTAAATTACCGATGTTATCCATCATGAATTCCGATATGTTGGTGAACTCTGATTTATTTCTTATCTTATACTTTTCAACCAAATCTCTGATAAGAATGGTTGAATACACATCTCGAACGTAATCATACTGTCTGTCCTCAGTCTTATATACATAAGATCCCGGCATACCACCGGTGCGTACATACTGATCAAATGCTTCATCATACCTGTCTGTAATACCATAATAAGTTAGATATTCCGCAAAAGAAAATGGATATACTTTTATTTCCATCGTTCTTCCGGTAAAAAGTGTTGCCAAATCTGAACTTAACAAAAATGCGTTTGAACCGGTAATATAAATATCATAAATTCCTTTTGTATAAATACTATTAATTGCAAGTTCAAACTGCGGGCACAACTGAACCTCATCAATCAGTAAAACATTAGTCATTCCCTCTTTGTACTGATCCAGGATATACTTATGCAATGCATGATATTCCAATAAATGATCAAACTCTAATTCCTGAAGGTTTATCATAACAATATTTACCGCTTCCTCTAATGACTTCAGGTAAGAGACAAACTCTTGCAGCAATACCGATTTACCGCTTCGTCTGATGCCCGTAATTACTTTTATATCCGGTGTCCCATACAATTCAATCAATTCATTTAAATACTCTTTTCTTACAATAAGCTGCATGCAACCATCTCCTACTCCCACTTTTTAAATAATTTTTATTTTTCGGTAATATATTTAATAAACTGATATTATCACACTCTATGCCTTCTGTCATTATTCTATTCCCACTTTTTTTAAATCATTCATTTTTTGGTATTAGTTTTTAATTTTGATCCCCTACACATTTCCCACACTTAAAATCAGCTTTTTTGTAAACACTTTTCCAATAGAAAAAGTGGAAACTACATACCTCTTGGTGTCAGGCACTATTAAGTTTTTATTTTTTTCTATATCATATCTCAAATCCAGGAAAAAATTTAGGATGTCGATGCAGACAATACCTGCCTGATCAACACCCTGTTTTTTACTGTTCCAAGTTATCGAGCCAGTCATCGAAACTCTTCTTAGAGATGCGATACTTTCCGCCATCCAACTGGATCCACCGGAATTCCTTTTTCTTGAATTTAACTATATCATTTGTACAAAATACTTGTAATGATTCTATTACTTTTTTTGCTACAAATGTCCATTTAACATCTCATTTACCCATGCCTTTGCTTTTCCAGAACCATAAAGTATATCGTGATGATTAAAACAAAGTAGATATGAACAATTTTTATCTGTAATATAAAATTCAAATCCGAAAGAATCCTCCAGTATTTGTTGTAATTCTCTTCCATTAAAAATCAAAAAACCATTTTCATCACCAGACTTATTAAAAAACATAATACACTCATTATCTTTCACATAATCATGTATCAATGACCACGCATTTGAATTTTGATAATATATGTAATCTTTAAAGCTCTCCCACATAAACAAAGTATTTCTATTACAATATTGTTCAACAATAGCTGTCCGTAAATTCTCAATATATACTGATGGCAATAAATGCGATTTTAAGTGATTATCTTTAATTGCTCTACTTATTTCTTCTGAAATATACACCAGTAGCAACAGCGTGATGAGATTTACAGGAATAACAGATTTTATCCATTCTCCAAAGTAAATTACAATAGCTGTACTCGTTATCGCCACTATGATACTGAGGATATCCCAGCAATATTTCCGGTAGATTTTTCCAACCTGATAGCCAATCCCAACTATCAGTAATCTGGTTATTATAAATAAAATTCCCATAACAATAGCTACGATCAGCCAGTACATAAGCCCGGAAAGGATACGGTTAGGTATTCCGCTGCTTAACTGTCCGAAAGAATCTGCACCTATGACAAACTCCCGAAACAAGCTTCCCATTCCTTTTCCTAACACACCGAAAAAGGTGATACAGTCGTTAAGGAAAACTGGCGAAAGAATAGCCGTAAACAGGGTTATTGTTATGCTGTACCATGCCAGTAGGAACAGGATACTTTCATAACCAGTTGTCATATTTTTAAATTTCTTTTCCAGCTGACTTTTGCGGTTATCGCATTTTTCTTTTGCTTTCTGGTAAGCAGTGCGGTCACATTTTTCACATTTCTCATAAGGCACTTTTTTCTCAACAGCTACCTCTACCGTCTTTTGGTGTGTCTGTGCATAAAGTTTCTCCTGTTCTGCTTTTTCATACTTAAATTTCCATGCCACGACTTCTGCGTCGGCTCTTTTCCTGCTGTCTGTCTCGCTGGTCAATCGTTTCTCTGTTTGCTTTAATCTTGTCCGTAATGCTTCGATATTCTCGGCTCTGTTTTCGCTGTTCAATTTCTCGTTCAAGGTCAGCGATTCGCTTAGCTGCCTGTTCAGTTCCTGAATTGTCTGGTCTTTCTGATCCAGTTCGTCCTGCATCTGTTCTGTCATCAGCAGAAGTTCTTCCACACGCAACTAAAGTCAGCACACAAGTAAGACACAAAACAAAGAAAGAAATTTTTTCATAGGCATATTACCTCCACAACTTCCGATTTCTCAGTTTCAAAAACTGGAATTTATGTCAATGCGAACTCAATCTCATCAAGTCTATTTGTTATTGCGTTCTTTCTCCCTGTCTCCTTAAAGCCTATTCGACGATAGAGTCTCTCAGCATTTATATTATTCTCAAGAATCCACAGCGTAGGGGTATCCGTACATTGGCCTACTGCGTATAGTAACAATTTCGTTCCATAACCCATGTTTTGCATATCTGGAAGAATATAAAGATCCTCTATTAAACCCTTTGTTACAGAAACAACCCCTATTGGTTTTTCTTCTATAAGCATATAGAGCTTTGTTCCGTTGTTCATCTTGTTTCTCAAATACTCCCGTTGCCGATCTGGCGTGTGTGTTTCTATGAAATCAGGAGTACAAAATGCACGATGCGATTCCTTCCAGGATATTGAATGGATGGTTGCGGCTTGAAGAAGATTTGTTTCATCTACAGGTACTATCATACTTACCTCCACAAATTTCGATTGAACAAAATCGCTGCGCGATGGCCTGTCAAGGCTGTGGCGCAGTTTTTCTCTTTCTAAATCAAAAAGCAGTGGAAACCAAGTCCTACAAGTAGTATTGTTAAGTCACCACAACCAACAATCAAACAGGATTGACATTACCACTGCCTATGAAAAGATTAACACCTAACCGTTCTTTTAGCAAGCGGTTTTATTATTCTAATGCACCTCCATGTGAGCAGTGATACCCAAAATTACTGACTTTACATGGAGGATTTATTGTGTACGAAAAATATTTATTACAGCTTGAGGAAGCCGGAAAAATCCGTAACCTCAAAGAGCGTTCCATTAACTGCTACAAAAACTATGTTTCCTATTTCCTGAATTACATGGGAAAAGTTCCGGAAGAGCTTACCTGTCAGGATGTCAGGGACTTTCTTCTTGCCAAGAAAGACGATGGTCTGAAAGCGACCACCCTCAACCTTTATAATTCATCCATCCGCTTTTTCTATCGAAATGTACTTCACATTCTATGGGATGATATCACCGTTCCACGCATGATGATAGAGCACAAGCTCCCTGTCGTACTTTCTGTTAATGAAATCGATAAGCTTCTTGATGCTACGGATGACCTGAAATATAAAGCCATGTTTGCCACCATGTATTCTTCCGGAATGCGTGTCTCCGAAGTAATCCACCTTCATTATGAGGATATTTCACGTACTAACATGCAGATCCATATCCGGGATACAAAGAACCGGATGGACCGTTATACCATTCTGTCTGAAAGAAACCTTGCGGTTCTTACAGAATACTGGTTCAAAAAAGGCAGACCAAAAGGCATTTTGTTTCCGGATCAGTTTACAGGGCAGTATCTTACCGTAAGTACACTGGAACAGGTTATCCGCCGTTCTGCAGCGGCTGCCGGGTTATCAGGTGTCACTCCCCACTGCCTCCGCCACAGCTTTGCCACTCACCTTATGGAGCAGGGAGTGGAACAGAGGAATATCCAGGCACTGCTTACTCTTTGCAGAAATCTCCTTGGATGTAAGAAGTATCTTTCCGAGCTTCGTGACCTGGAAATGCCTGAAATACCGGAACATCTTTATGGCATCAAAGTCTGTGTATGTAAAGCATGTGGCGGACATCTCGGAAAACCACAGATGAGAATGCCACTGCGGTGTTAAAGAGCAATATCTCATACTTTCAAAAGCCTCAGTCCCTGAGGTTTGTTTGCCATACCCATTTTCAGTATTTTTCGCAAATTTCTGTAGCTTTCATACTGAAAATCTTATATAATCATGAGCAGGAACAAAGAATTGAAAGCCCATAGGTTACGGCAATCCGGACGCTTACTTTGTTCAATTAGGTCAAATCGAAAATGGTGTAAACGAAGGGGCAGTTCCCTGCAATGTCAAAACTGCTTTTTCGTTTACCCCATCATCGATTGTAACCTAAAGAATTTGGCTATTTCGTTGCAACAATACTTATCCAATGATTTTTTGCATTTGAATACGTTTTGATCTCTGTAAAACCCGCTTCTTTCAAAGCGGCAACAAGTTGTTTAGATGTGTAAATCTTCATACCATTGATCATCTTTGTCCATTTTTCATCTGCGGCATTCGTTCCGTCACTCTCGTTACAAATCAGGAATATGCCTTCGCTTTTCAGCACACGGTTGACCTCGGAAAAGCATTTTACTAATCCTGGCCAAAAGTAAACTGTTTCGAAGGCAGAAACATAATCAAAAGTCGCGTCAGAAAAGGGTATAGCAGATACATCTCCTTGAACTACATTACATTTCCCTTGTTTAATGGCGAGGGCGTTCAATTTTTGAGATTCTGCCACACTAACCTCAGAATAATCCATTCCTGTCACGTGGCCATTTCTACATCTATCAAGCCAGACCGCAATATTTGCTCCGCCGCCACAGCCGACGTCCAGAACTTCAGCATCAGACTTCGCGGAGATATTTGAGAATCCCCATTGCGATAATTTGGCGTGACCGCTGTTCATCATCTTCGTCATCAATTTTCCGCCGAAGCCTTGTGGCTTACGGGTATTTTCAAAAAATCTCATTACAGAATTCCTCCTCCACAAATACCGGTTTTCTTAATTCGACAAACCGGTATTGCTCAATCGTTTTTCCCCGTTAGGAGAATATACAATCCATAAATAAAAAGAACAAGGAATAAAACCGTAGGAATCAATAATCCATTTTCTAAAATACTTATAATCATTCTTCCAGGTGGCGTTACCCATGCAGTTGCTGGATTTTGCATTGCCGCTATTATCATTCCTACAATACCAACAACACTACTTAATGTTAAAAAACCACCTTTTATATTTCTACTCATAATCATTACGTATAATCCAATTATCTTAGATGGTAATTGGATTTTTCCTTTCTCCCAGTTAACACTGGGTATTTATTTCCATCTCTGATATATTTTGAAAAGGCACTGTGGATCTGTATCTATAACT
>NZ_JACOQG010000042.1:0-15318 GCF_014297245.1 Blautia difficilis
TAGATTGCATTTGATTAAGCCATTTTTTATGGACTATCACGTAAGCTTGAAAAAAGCATTGCAGAACGACTATATCGTTGAGCTTATTAATAGTGATCAATTTGATTCGTGTGTCATTAATACATATTTTAAGTGTTCTAAGATAAGGTGGAAATTTCGACATTTATTTGAGAAGGTATTGATCCATGATGCAGAAAATGCCGAAAATTCATATTATGATGATTTCCTTGCCCAGATTAATCTTAAGAGGGATTATTATCAGGTGATTTTTTGCATCAATGGTGCATATGTTCCTGACACTTTTTATGCGTTGCTAAGGAATAATAATCCTCATGCTAGATTTATATATTATGCTTGGGATGATATAGCTAATTTACTGAAGCAATCCCATCTGAAATATTTTAATGAGAGATATGCTTATAACATAAGCGAATGTAAACAGTATCATGCAACTTACGTACCGATGTTTGTTCAGAGTGCGCTGAGTGGACATGAAGCAAAAGATGAATATGATGTAGCATACATAGCATCTGCACATTCGGATCGTAAACAGATTGCGTATGAACTCAACAGGAGATATGGAGAGAAATACAGACTGTTTATATATCTGTATGATCCAAGTAATTCCGGTGATCAATTTTGCCAAGAAACTCCGTTGAATTATGAACAATATTTGAATGTGATGCGAAAATCAAAGGCTATGTTGGATGTACCATACCCTGAGCAAGAGGGACCTACTACACGTTCATTTGATGCATTGTTAACAAAAACAAAAGTGATTACAGTGAATCCACATATAAAAGAATACCCGATTTATTCTGAAAACATCATGATTGTGGACAGGGACAATATTGTGATAGATGATGCTTTTATAAAAAAAACATATATTGAAACTGGCTATCAGGCACTGACGATTTCGGAATGGTTGAAAAAATTTAATTTATAAGGAAAAAATAATGAAAATTTTAGTTATTAACTGTCATTCAGATAACCGCGGAGATGAAGCGGCTGTTCATGCGATGGTAGATGAAATAAGTGTTGCATATCCAGGCGTTGAAATTACACTTGCTATTCGTGGGGCTGGTACAAAATATCCTAATATGCCTTCAAATGTGAAAATGCTCCATCAATTTATGCCAATTTCTGTTAAGGCAAAAGTTGCACATAAAATTGCTGTTCTAACGGGAGGAAAGGTGTCAGTTTCTTCAAACGAGAAAGCGTTGATTTCAGAGATTTCCAAAGCTGACATTGTTTTACATGCACCAGGTGGTCCTAGCATTGGAGACACATATTATAGTGATGAGCCGACTTATCTTGCAATTTATGATTTACTGATTGCAATGCATAAACCATATATGTTTTATGCTCCATCTATGGGGCCATTTCAGAGGAAAAATCGTAATTTGTGGCGCAAAAAAATATTGGAACATTCAAAGGCTATTGTGTTAAGGGATCCTATTTCAGAGGGATATGTGCGCGATTTTGTTCCGAATAAAGAGGTTTCGCTGACTTTGGATTCGGCTTTTCAGCATGATGTAAATATTAAACAGAATAAAGAAAAGTTGAAGCAATATGTGGAATTGAAAAGCTTTTTAGAAAAACATGAAAAATGTATAGGAGTTACGATCACTGATTTACGATGGCATCCAGTGTACTCCAAAGATCCAGCAATTGCAAATAATATTCGCGATGTATTTCAGGGATTTCTTTCGAGTCTTACAAAGGTTGGATATGGTGTGGTTTTTATTCCACAGCTATATGGAAAAGGAAACGATTATGATTTGATGCGCAAATTCTGTTACAACATAAATGATTATTATGTAGTAACAGCAAGTGATGAACGATACGATACTTACTTTCAACAGTATTTGATAGGTCAGTTGTATGCAGTTATTGGTATGCGGTACCACAGTAATATTTTTTCTGCTAAGATGGGAACACCATTTATTTCGATATCATATGAGCAGAAAATGAAAGGCTTTATGGAAAAAATGAATTTAACAGATTACTGTATTGATCTTAAATGTTTGTCGCAAGGTGATTTGGAAAATCGTTTTGAGAATCTTATAAATCATTATGATCAATATAAAGAATTCCTCTGCTATAAACATAGATTTATGAAAGTTGAAGCACATAAAACAACAGATATTTTAGAAATGGTATTGGCAGAAAAAGAGAAGGTACAGTGATATGAACAGAACTCAAAACGCAACAAGAAATATAGTGTTTGGAGTCATCTTGAAACTTTACCAAATTTTATTGCCGTTTATAATGCGAACGGCAATGATTTATCTGATGGGAGTAGAGTATTTAGGATTAAATAGTTTGTTTACATCAATTTTGCAGGTTTTAAATCTTGCAGAACTCGGAGTGGGTTCAGCAATGGTTTACAGCATGTATAAGCCAATTGCCGAGAATGACAAAGTTACGATTTGTGCATTATTAAAGCTATATAAAAAATATTATTTTTTTATTGGATTGATAATCGCATGCGTTGGCGTATTATTAACTCCCTTGATTCCAAAACTAATAAGTGGAGATATTCCTGGACAGTTAAATATTTATATTTTATATCTGTTAAATTTAGCGGCCACAGTAATGACATATTGGCTATTTGCCTATAAAAATTCCTTGTTACAAGCTTATCAACGAAGTGATGTAGCGAGTAAAATAACAATTTTAACAACAACGCTTCAATACGCGATACAGCTGGTTATTTTGTGGCTGTTCCATAATTATTATCTTTATATTATTGTTATGCTCTTCACCCAGGCAATGGCGAACATTATTACCGCAATGGCGGCATCTCGTTTATATCCGGATATGGAACCCAATGGAAATTTGCCTGATAAAACGGTTAAAACAATTAATCAGAGAATCAAAGACTTATTTACTGCAAAACTCGGTGCAACAATTGTAAATTCTGCAGATACGATTGTCATTTCGGCTTTTCTAGGTTTGACAGTTCTTGCTATGTATCAAAATTATTATTTCATTATGTCCTCGGTTATGGGAATTTTAACAGTAGTTTTTAGTTCCTGTTTGGCAGGGGTAGGTAATAGTATGGTAACGGAAAGCGCAGATAAAAATTACAATGATTTTAGAATTCTTACATTTTTGATAAATTGGATAGTTACCGTCTGCATGTGTTGCTTTGCAACAGTTTATCAACCGTTTATCGAACTTTGGGTAGGGAAAGATTATATTTTTGATGAAATTGTTGTTGCGCTTTTTTGTATTTATTTTTATCTTGTGACGATGCAACAAGTAAATGGAATGTATAAAGATGCTGCAGGTGTGTGGCATCAAGATAGATTTCGTCCATTGGTTGCAGCAATTGTTAATCTCATTTTTAATGTGATATTTGTTCAGCTCTGGGGAATTTATGCAATCTTGCTTTCGACTATTGTCAGTTATGTTTTTGTGTCAATGCCATGGATGATCAGCAATGTTTTCAAGTATGTATTTCATAGAAGTTTGGGACAATTTGTAAAAGAAGTTGTGGTATATTTCTTTGTCGCATGTATTGTTACATTTTTATGTTGGATTTCGTGTAGGACAACAAGCGGGCTGTTGTTGTGGGGACAGATTATAATAAATTTAATCCTTTCGGTTATTTTATCCAACATAGTAATGTTCGTTATATATAGAGAAAATAAGTATTATAATCAGATGATTGAACTTGTTGATAAGATAACCAAATTTAAACTTACGAAAGTGCTGAAGATGATAAAAAATAACGAGGAGAATTTTCTGTGAAAGCGTATGGCAAAGGGGAAATAAAAATATGTATTCAAGTGAAAGAAATGTGCAAATGTTATTATCGCTATTAAAAGTGCACAAAATTAAAAAAATGGTATTAAGTCCAGGAAGTGCAAATGCATCTTTTGTTGCAAGTGCACAATATGATGGTGAGTTTGAATTGTACTCCTCAGTTGATGAACGCTCTGCAGCATATATTGCTTGTGGGCTCGCAGAAGAATCTCAAGAACCTGTTGTGATCTGCTGTACTGGAGCTACTGCATCAAGAAACTATATGCCTGGATTGACAGAGGCATACTATAGAAAGTTACCGTTGATTGCGATAACAGCGACACGACCAATTGCCTGGCTTGGACAAAATCGTGATCAATTGATTGATAGAACTGTTATACCAAATGATATTGCAGTAAAAAGTGTACATCTTCCAGTAATAGAGAATGAGCAAGATGAATGGGAATGTAATTTGAAGATTAATGACGCGCTGCTAGAACTTCAAAGAAATGGAGGAGGACCAGTGCATATAAATTTGACTACATCCTATAGCCTTGATTTTTCTGTAAGTAAACTTCCAGAAGAACGTGTTATTCAAAGAGTTGTTTGGGGAAGTGAGTTGCCTAAATTACCTAATGGCAATATGGCAATATTTGTAGGGGCACATTCGGCATGGAATGAAAGATTAAAAGCTACAGTTGAATCATTCTGTGAACAATATAATGCGTTTGTTTTTTATGATCAAACAAGTAATTATACAGGAAAATATGGCATTCCTTGCGGCATATTTGATATTGCAGGATTTCCTAATTTAAAGATAGATCTTCTGATTCATTTGGGAAATATATCAGCATCATGGCCGGCATTAGCTAAGGAAATATGGAGAGTGAATTCTGATGGCGAGATTAGGGATACCTATCAACATCTTACAAAAGTATTTGAAATGCAAGAAGAAGAATTCTTTAAGGCATATTGCGAGCACCATAAAACAGGTCAGACTACACAATATGAAAGGTGGCATGCTGTATATAACTCACGAATAGAGACACTTCAGAGCTGTAATAATGATATGGCATTTTCTTCTTTGTGGATTGCGCAAAACATGCATAAAAAAATGCCTAAGAATTCTATTATCCATTTTGGAATCTTGAATTCTCTTCGCTGCTGGAATTGTTTTGGAGTTGATCATAGTATTCGTACCTATTCAAATACGGGAGGCTTTGGAATTGATGGCGGTGTGTCCAGTTTAATAGGTGCATCTTTTGTATCTTCAGATAAAATATATTATGGTATTTTTGGTGATTTGGCATTTTTTTATGATATGAATAGTTTGGGAAATAGACATATTACATCGAATGTGCGCATTCTTGTTGCTAATAATGGATTAGGAGGTGAGTTTAAAAATTCATTAGGAAATGTTCAGAAAGCAGGCCTTGGAGATTCAGCAAACGAATATATTTCTGCCTATGGACATTATGGTGAAAAATCACCAGAACTCTTAAAACATTATGCACAGGATTTGGGATTTCAGTATTTATCGGCAGTAGATAAGCAGAGCTTTCTTACAGCAATGAAAGAATTTACTACAACAGAACATAAAGAAAAACCAATGCTCTTTGAAGTGTTTATAGATGAACATGAGGATGTAAGTGCTCTTGACTTGATTCAGAGTCTGTCTGATTTTTCAGAAAGTGAGCAAAATGTTATTGAAAAAACAAAAAAGATTGCAAAAAGTATTCTTGGGCGAAATGGTGTTAAAATGATTCAAAAAGTTGTGCGCAAAAATGACTGAGGTAGATAAATGGGAGTAGGTTCAAAAATTCGAGAGTTAATAGACTATTATTATTCCAAAAAGAATGAAAAGAATATAGTTCCAATTGATATTCCTAAAAATCAGAACAATTTATTGGAAAATAAGGTTGCATTGATAGTTGGTGGAACTGGTGGAATCGGAGCGGCAATTGCTGAAGCATTTATTGAGGCTGGTGCAAAGGTTATTATTTCGGGAACAAAAGAAGAAAAAGTAAAGAATGCTGTTGAAAAACTTGGAAATTGTGCAAGAGGTATACAAATAGAATTAAATAAAGTAGGGGAATTTGATATTAAAGTGTCGCAGGCTATCGCATTGTTTCCCGAAAATAAAATTGATATTCTAGTGAATTGTGCAGGTGTACATGGCAATCAAACGTTTGGTTCTGTTTCAGAAACAACATATGATTCAGTTATGAATACGAATCTTAAGGGTATGTTTTTTATGACGCAGGTAGTGAGTAATTACATGAAAGAGGAAAGAATAAAAGGACATATTCTTAATGTTAGTTCAGCTGCTGCTTTAAAACCTGGTTATACACCTTATGAAATATCAAAAAGCGGAGTTCGGTCATTTACACTGGGAGCGGCCGCTGAATTGATCCCGTATGGGATTATTGTAAATGCAATTGCACCTGGACCAGTTGCTACGGCAATGCTTGGACGTAAAGAGGGAGATACTTTATATACCGATTGCATTCCGGCAAAAAGGTTTGCAACACCTTCAGAAATTGGGCAGCTGGCAGTAATAATGGTTAGTGATATGTGTAATTTGGTAATTGGAGATACATTTTATGTTAGTGGGGGATCTGGAACTATCCAATACTGATAATGTTGTGAACTTCCATAATAGAGTGCAACTCAAGTGAATCATACGGATTGCGAAAACTCTCTGGGATCAGACACTATGAAATATCAATAAAGAAAATAAAACAGAGCTAAAAGATCTGTAAAAGAAAAGACCACATTGGGGTCAGACACCTGGTACTCTAAACACATACACAAGATATAGCCATTTTGAAAGGCCTATCCTGTATAGGTCTATTAAACTATACCATAAATTCTGCAATAAGGCGATATAATTTTTTACTATTTAATTTTTTTGAAAACATTTTGTACGGCGGAGAAAACTTTCACTTTTGCAAGTTATTATTTATCTGTTCTTCTCTTCAAAAGCTTCCATGTTCCAGAATCTTTCACAGATCAGAGAAGAACTGGGCACGCTTTCTTTTCCGGATGTTTCAAAACAGGCACTTTCCAAAGCCAGACAGTTCATTAATCCTTCACTGTTCAAGGAACTTTATTATCTTTCTGTTAATCTGTTTTACAGCCAGATCCCTTCAAGAAAACTGTGGCAGGGTTATCATCTTTTTGCAGTAGATGGTTCCAGGATCGAACTTCCGAATTCAAAATCGACTTTTGGTTTCTTTGGCGAAATGTCCAGCTATCCTGATCCAAACCGACGTTATACCATGGGACTGGCTTCCATAATTTATGATGTTCTAGATGATTATATCCTTCATGCATCTATCCATAAATTTCTTTCCTCTGAACGAGCAGCTGCATTAGAACATCTTAAAGTTCTTGAAGATATGGGACTATATAACAACAGTATTATTATTTTTGACAGAGGTTATTATTCAGAAGATATGTTCCTCTACTGTGTAGAGCATGGGCATCTCTGTGTTATGAGACTGAAAGAGGGAATCAATTTATCTAAAAAATGCAATGGTGATATGATTTCCATTCTTCAGGGAACTTCAAAAGAAGGTACTTCCGATGTACCTATACGTGTCCTTGAGATTCCGCTTGATGATGGCACAAAAGAATATCTTGCAACAAACCTGTTTGATCCTGCTGTTACAAAAGATATGTTCCAGGAACTTTACTTCTACAGATGGCCTGTAGAACTTAAGTACAAAGAATTAAAAAGCCGCTTTGCCATGGAAGAGTTTTCCGGTGCTACTGCAGTATCTATACAGCAGGAATTTTACATAAATATGCTTCTATCGAATCTGGCTTCCCTTATAAAAAATGAAGCAGATGAGGAAATACAGATTTCTGCCAAAAGCACAAATAAGTTCCGTTATCAGGCCAATCGTGCATTTATCATTGGACGGATTAAAAGTATTATTCCCAAAATACTCTGCGGACTGTTTGAGCTTTCAATTATTGAACAGTTATATACAGATGCTGTACGTTGCAGATCACAGCTCCTGCCCGGAAGGTCATTTCCAAGGAAGAAATTGAAATCCAAGGGACGTTCACATTTTCGAAATAAAAAAGTTTCTTTTTAAAATAGAACCAGCATTCATCAATAGGCTTATTTAAGTGCGGTCATTTTTATAAATCTTCTAGTTTCCAACAAAACAGCAACTGTTTTCTATCATAAACCGGTTTATTTTGTAGTTTGCATTGGAGGCTATTCGCTAATATGCCCCTAAGTTGACGCTAGGTTGACCACATTGGGGTCAGACCCGTGCGCCCAGTAAAGGGCACTTCACCGAGCAGGCGGAAATCCTGCACGAAAAGAGAATAACCACCTCATTCGTTAGTGAGTCTTGCATGGCTCTGGGTAACTGGAATCATGAAGCGTAGACAGCGAGGTAACAGGGTGAGTATTGAGCACTGAAAGCCCTTAATCTAGGAAGCCGACCAAGTGGGTCTCTGGGAAGGCAACATGTGGGTTTATCGCTATGGTGAGATTTCACACATTCCTACGGTGTCATAGACCTCATCATGTTATACACTGGTGAAGTTGTCAACTGAGGGAGAACCTGTTGTTTCCTGTGTAAGTGTAACATGGGTATGTCTAACAACTGAAAAGGGAGAAAGGCAAAAGAATGACAGGTAGTCGGATGCCCGCATAGTACCAATGAAGCTATGAACAAAATAAATAGTGGAGGGAAGGCGAAAAGATGCTGTTCCTCACAGCATTGGCATACGGAATCATATCGAAAAGGAAACATTATCTGCACACAGAGGTAGAAGAATAATGGAAACGAATAACATTGGGGTCTGACACCATGAAATATCGATACATATGATGTCGCACTCGATAACTACGGCATTGACATTTTAAAAGCACTTCAGCTTAGGCCGATTCCACCCGACGAGGTCAATCTGACACCTAAGCTGATTCGCTTTAACCACTAACTTAGCATAAAAATCTGCTGTCAGACTGGAACTTAACAATTCACATTTTTTAGATGTGGCCTGTGGAATTTAGTCTTACACACCAGATATCCAGAGGTCTCTTTTCCATGTCACAAACTCAGATATTTTATGAAAAGTTAGCTTAATTATACCAGTTATCTAAAGATTTTGCTCATTATAATTCAATAAAATCAAGGAATTTTAATGTCCGGTGGAATTTACCGCTGCACTGGAATTTAAAATTTCAAGTCAGCGATTATTTTCGACAAGGCAACCCCAGGGCAGGGTCCCCCGCCCTGGATAGAACTTCAATCAATCTCTTCCATACAAGTCCCTAGTATAAACTTTCTCCTTCACATCATCCAGGCACTTGTCATATCTATTAGCAATAATCGCCTGGCTCTGCTCTTTGAACTTCTCCAGATCATTCACCACTCTGCTGCCAAAGAACGTAGTGCCATCTTCCAGGGTCGGCTCGTAAATAATTACCGTAGCACCTTTCGCTTTAATACGTTTCATAACCCCCTGAATAGATGACTGGCGGAAATTATCGGAATTTGACTTCATAGTCAGACGATATACCCCGACTACAACCTCTTTCTCCTTGCTTGCATCATAATCATCATTAGCCTCATAAGCCCCGGTCAGTTCCAGTACACGTTCTGCGATATAATCCTTACGAGTCCGGTTGGATTCTACAATTGCAGTCATCATATTCTGAGGCACATCTGCATAATTAGCCAGCAGCTGTTTGGTATCCTTCGGCAGGCAATAACCGCCATATCCAAAAGAAGGATTATTATAATGTGCACCAATACGCGGATCCAGGCATACACCATTGATGATCTGCTGTGTGTTGAGTCCCTTCATCTCAGCATAGGTATCCAATTCATTAAAATAAGATACCCTTAATGCCAGATAGGTATTGGCAAACAACTTCACTGCCTCAGCCTCTGTAAATCCCATAATCAATGTATCAATATTTTCCTTAACAGCTCCCTCCTGCAAAAGTCCTGCAAAAGTATTGGCAGCCTTCACCAGTCTGGCATTCTCCACATCCGTACCAACGATGATTCTGGATGGATATAAATTATCATATAACGCCTTTGATTCCCGGAGGAATTCCGGGCTGAAAATAATATTGTCGCAATGGAACTTCGCCCTCACACTGGCTGTATAACCTACCGGGATGGTGGACTTGATAACCATTACTGCATCCGGATTATACTGGATCACCAGCTTGATCACGGCCTCCACTGCAGAGGTATCAAAAAAGTTTTTCTTGCTGTCATAATTGGTAGGTGCTGCAATCACCACGAAATCTGCATCCTTATAAGCAGCCTCTGCATCCAAAGTAGCTGTAAGATTCAGATCCTTCTCAGCCAGATATTTCTCAATATACTCATCCTGAATAGGAGACTTCCTCTGATTGATCAGGTCCACCTTCTCCGGGATGATATCCACAGCCATCACCTCATGATGCTGTGATAAAAGCGTTGCAATTGATAAACCAACATAACCTGTACCTGCCACTGCGATCTTCATACGTCCAAACTCCTCCTAAATATAAAATTCTCTGTACCATTCTGCAAATTTTCTCAGCCCCTCTCGCAAAGAAGTAGATGGCCTGAAACCAAAATCCTCTTCCAATGCTGTGGTATCTGCGTATGTTACAGGAACATCCCCTGCCTGCATGGGAACTAACTTCTTATGCGCTTCAAAATCGTAATCCTCCGGCAAAACCCCTGCCCGGATCAGCTCCTGCTGCAGGATGTCCACAAACTCCAGCAGATTCTCCGGATGGCTGTTTCCAATGTTGTAAACTGCATATGGTGGAATAGGAAGCCCATCCTCTCCCATCTTTTTCTCCGGGGCAGCCTGCATCACACGCTTCACTCCCTCTACAATATCATCCACATAAGTAAAATCACGCTTACAGTTTCCATAATTGAAAATCTGAATGGTCTCATTATTACATAGTTTATTGGTAAATCCAAAATATGCCATATCCGGACGGCCGGCCGGTCCATACACAGTAAAGAAACGAAGTCCTGTAGACGGAATATTATAAAGCTTAGAATATGCATGAGCCATCAACTCATTAGACTTCTTAGTTGCCGCATAAAGAGAAACCGGATTATCCACTTTATCCTCTGTGGAATACGGCACCTTCTTATTCGTACCATAGACAGAAGAACTGGATGCATATACCAGATGCTCCACACCAGCCTGTCCACTATCATAAGAATGACGGCAGGCTTCAAGGATATTGTAAAAACCAATCAGATTAGACTGAATATACACATCCGGATTTGTAATAGAATACCGGACTCCCGCCTGCGCAGCCAGGTTCACTACCACAGCAGGATGATACTCTTCAAAAAGAGAATCCACCAATTCCTTATCTGCAATAGAACCTTTTACAAATTTCCAGGAAGAATCCGGATGCTCTGCCGCCAGACCCTCAATCTGCTTCAAACGATATTCCTTAATAGAAACATCGTAATAATCATTCATATTGTCGATACCAATAATATGTACCGGATGTACTTCCTTCAGAAGTTCCATCACAAGATTAGAACCAATAAAACCAGCTGCACCGGTTACCAGAATCACCTTATTTGTCAATATTACATTTTTCTCTCGCATATACTTCAGACTCCTTTTCTCCTGTGATTATTTTATAAAACTGTTATTGCATCACTCTGTTTTTCAAAAATAATCGTTGCATTGTTTCCACTTGTTTTTTCAATCACTGTTTTCTCACCAAGTATTTTCACCAAATTACATATTTGATTCTCCAAGGCTTTTTTATTATGATAAAAAAGAGTTATCTTCGTATTTTCCATCATGATCAGATTTGAAAGAATATCCCCATCTGTTATATCAAGAGAATGACCAAAAATATATACATCATTATGTACCTTAAAAAATTTTTCAGCATGCTTTATCCAGCCAGGGTACCATCCTTCTTCTGGTTGTCAGGCATACTTTCTGTTTACACACTACAAAAGAAAATGCAGGTTCTCTCCAGTTGATATATATTCCCTGTATAACATGAATAGTTCCAACCAACACCGCAGAGGTATGTAAAATCTCACCATAACGATAAATACATATGTTGTCTTCCATCCAGACCACGATGTCGACCCTCTGGTGACTTCGGGATTTCGGTGCTCAATAGCTATCCCTGTTATCTTGCTGTCTACGCTTAGCCTGCAACGTTACCGCGACAGACTCAAGACTCGCTTCAAATGCTGTGGTTAGCAGCTTATTTGATGGGGCTTCCACCCACCGGACTATATACCCTTAGCTGGACGCACGGTCTGACCCTGGTAATTTCTTACACCATTTCCCAAGTAAGTACTGTATCTTCAGGAAGATCCATTTTAACTGTTCTACCAATTACAACTTCTGTAAACTTAGGAGCAATACCTGTACCAGGACGTTTTGGCATTAAGTCTTCAGCTTTGATTATTTCTCCAGCCTTCATATCTCTAGTTAATACTAATGATCTTCTTGCTTCTCTTCTAGGTGTGATTTCACAATCAAGCACTGTTTTTTCAGAAGAACCTAAAACTGAATCAATCCATTTAAAGTTTGCGATAGCTTTCTTGAAGTCTTCTGGATCTCCTGAATGATAATGGTCATTACCTGGAAGTGTTTTATCAAGAGTAAAGTGTTTTTCAATTACTTCTGCCCCTAACATATATGCTACAGCTAATGTCATCATTGTGTCATCTGGTGCTACATGGTCACTAAAGCCTACTGTAACATCAGGAAAATCTTTCTTTAGAGTTTCAATAATACGTAAATTAGCATCCTTTGGATCTGTTGGATATGAAAGAACACAGTGAAGAATAGTAATGTCGTTATTACCTACTTCTTTCATTGCACGGATTGCTTCATCAACTTCTGATAAATATGCAGCTCCTACTGATACAATCATTTTTTTACCTTTTTTTGCTATATGTTTAATAAATGGAATATTTGATAAATCAGATGATGAAATCTTATAGAAATCTACCATCTCATTTAAATAATCCGCAGATGCATAATCAAATGGAGTTGATGTAAAATCCATTCCTTTTGCATGAGTATAATCACAAAGTTCTTTATAATCATCTTTGTTAAATCCATCATGTTTTTGGAATAATGCATGTTGAGTCTTTGTTGGCTCTTTACTTAAATCCCAGTAAGCTGGTGAATTTTTAGACACAATTGTATCTGCTTTATAAGATTGGAATTTGGCACAATCAACACCTGATTCAGCAGCTTTATCAATATAAAGTTTAGCTGCTTCTAATGGTGTAATGCCCATTGCTTTTGCTGTATCATAGAAGTTAACTCCCATTTCAGCGATTAAATAAGGTTTATTTGTTTTCATATTTTATTCTCCTTGTTTTTTATAATTTTTCCTGGATTACCTACTACAGTAGAATTTTCCAGAACATCTTTTACAACTACTGTTCCAGCTCCTATTTTCGAATTTTGACCTATAGTAATATCACCAATAATAATTGCTCTCGCACCTATATAGCAATTATCATCAATTTTAGGAGCCAGTCCATTAACTTCTCCTATTGTAACCCCGTGTTGTATTGTAATATTTTTACCCAATATTGTATTTGGATTTATTACTATATCAAAACCTCTATGACAAAAATATACACCACTAACATCTAACGTATATGGAATA
This sequence comes from Blautia difficilis, assembly GCF_014297245.1. Lineage (NCBI taxonomy): Bacteria > Bacillati > Bacillota > Clostridia > Lachnospirales > Lachnospiraceae > Blautia > Blautia difficilis. The sequence goes on from NZ_JACOQG010000042.1 coordinate 13,418, forward strand.
TCGCAGTGATAAACTAATCTAATCAGATGATAAATTAATTTAGAATAGAATCTTTTAAATCCCCCAAAATTATAATTTTTATACATTTTTTTTACAAGATTATTAAATTCCATATTTTACCACCTTATAAATTGTTAATTAATGCCATAACACGTTTTCTTCCGCCTCTTAAATCGTGGCTAAGCAATTTTTTATGAAATTGTTCTCTACTCTCTTTAGATAATCCAAGGTACGTTTTTAATGTTCCTTCAATAATTTCGTTCGCTGGATTTAATCCAATATATGTAAAACCATTTTCATTACAAACAAAGCCATGTTTTTCTTCTCTTTGATTTTGTGCCATTGCAATAGATGGGATTCCAAGAATAGCTAGCTCATAGCCTGTTCTTCCTCTTGAAGTCACAGCTATATCACAGCTTGACATGAGCTCCGGCATATTCGCAACATCATAAAGCACTTCAATATTGCTGTACTTATTATATTCCATCAATGATTCAACATTATATTTAGCTCTTCCAAGCACAACAACAAAGTGGTAATTTTGATACTCTGATTTTGAGATTATGGCAAGTAATCTATCAGAATAATTCTGAGGATCAGCACCACCGAAAGATATAAAAATTCTTTCCACATTTTTTTTGATCTTTATTGGTTCATAAAACATAAATGTCTTTCCAGGAATATAATATTTTTCCCCGGCTTTTACTTGTGGAAGCATGTTTTCTTGAAATAAAGCATTAAATACTAAATCAGCTTTAATAATACCTTCACCATCATCTTCAAAGTTAATAATTTTTGCATTTGGAAGTACTGTTTTCAAAGCAATCATATAATCTATTGATGTTGTTAAAATATCATTAATAAATACAGTATACTGCTCTTTTTTACACCTATCATACAACTCAGCAATTCCATTAACAGAAATGAGGTTATGTGTGGTTTTTCCGAATACTTTAGGATCTGTTTGATTTGAATCATAATAAATGTCCGGCTTAACGTAAAACTCATCTGCCATTTCTAACGCACGATAAATATGACCAATACCACGTTTATTATTACCATTTACATAGATTGCTACTTTTTGCTTGTTTAAAGCATTAGCAACTGCTTGCAAATCCGCAAATGTATCTACATCTATTGATTCGTCCTCTGGAATTTCAAACACACTAACCTTTTCACCAAATCTTGTTTTTGGAGTACACACAGAGTACTTCGAAACAAAGAAAGCTCCTGTTTCACTATAGCATGGTGGAAGATACTGACGATTAAGTCTTTCTGTATAATTAGGAACTATCTTACCATTTTTTTCTCCCCAAGAAAGATGTGGTGCATTGATAGCAGAAATAACAGTATCATAACCACCATCAATTGCGTATTTTATCCCTGCATCTAAAGTAGGAACCGTAAGCGTTGGAGATGTTGGCTGCATCGTAACCACATAATCCCATTCTTCGCTCTTTGGAATTGCGTCATAAATCACCGCATCTAGTGTAACAGCATCGCCACATAGTGTTTCATCGCGCCAATGGCACTTCACTCCCATTTGTTTTGCAATAATGCGCACTTCTGGCGAATCGGTTGAGACAATTGTTTCCGTAATCATATCAGAATCAATTGCATTTTTTATTGAGTAATAAATTAATGGATGACCGCCAACAATTCTGATATTTTTATTTGGTATTCCTTTAGAACCAGCTCTAGCTGGTATTACAGCTAATATTTTCATGATTTCCTCCTTAATTTAGACATGATCGTATTTGCAATATTTAAGAAAAGTATGTTCTTAGTAGCAATCAAAATGAGTAAATATACCAATAATGACACTGCCACAGATATGACTAATTTCAATATATATATAATTCTTAACTGTTCAACACAGTAACAAATAAAGACAACCAATA
>NZ_JACOQG010000043.1:0-14148 GCF_014297245.1 Blautia difficilis
AAACCAACTAGATGTATTCTAAAAATTCCTTGTGAAACATAATTTATCTTGTTTGCATCATAATATGTTGGTAATATGTCTTTGGCAAAGAAACAAAACCATGCACCAAATAAAAGCATTAACCCTGTAACCAGCAATATATCATCTTTCATCTCAGCTATTGAATTCCCAGATACGACTAACATAATAATTTCTGTAATAGATATTAAAAAGCATAGCAAATATGCTAATATCCAGTTTTTTCTATGCTGATGAATAGAATTCCTAACAGCCATATCGAGAGAGCCTACTACCAATTCCTCGACTTCTTTTGTATCAATATTTTTCTGTGTATCTATTTTTTCTCCACGTAACAATTCTGTAACGGTAACATCTAATATATCAGCTATTGGTATGAGTAATACGACATTGGGCATACTAAGACCACGTTCCCATTTGCTAACTGTTTTATCTGATACATATAATTTTTCAGCCAAATCCTTTTGAGTTAAATTCTTTTCCTTTCTTAATTCGGTTACAAATAAACCAAATTTTTCATTACTAATCTGATACATATATCCACCTCCTGCACACATATTATAATGAGAGCGTGCATAAATCAATCGACTAGCAGTAGAATTGCAGAATATTAGCACATAATTCATCAAATAATCTCCCCATCATGATTATTTCTATAAAGTTATATTCGAATATTTTTTAAGCCATACTATGGAATAATTAAATCGGCAACTTATAACTATGACGGAAAAAACCAGCCTTCCGAAACTTAGAAAAGATCACTTGCTATAGAATTGTAATTTGCTTCTTCTTTGACCCCTTATAAACATAAAAGCTGAACAAACAGGATTTTTCGTCCTACTTGTTCAGCTCTTATTCTACTACCTATAAATCAATTCTTTTAACACAATCTCTTCTGCTGTATTCCGGATGTTATTTACAACTCCAACCCACACCATCTGATCACGAGCTTTCAATTCTTCCGTAACGCCTTGCTTCTCCATCATCTGACGCACCAGAATACCCATCCTCTCCTGTGCTTCATCATCCACAGCATTCAGATGTTTTGTCAATCTGTCTTCCAACATATACAGAGAATACATTGCCGGACGATGCTCTTTCAGATACGTTTTCCGCAGCATTCCATATTTTCCATAATGCGGTTCTTCATCTGTACTGACAAGATTCGGATAGTAAATTCCGTCTGCTCCCAGTGTGTAGGTTCCACCCATTTTTTCAAATGTGCTTTTCATGTGTTATTCCTCCTTGAAATCAGCGATATCCTTAGATCATCGCAAAATATTTCAGGGCAGCCTTGATAGCATCTTCTTTCTCTTTCGGACACTGTGGCACTTTTGGATTTTCTGTCTTTGGCAGATTATAGTTCTCTCCTACTTCGATTCCACATTTCCTTTTGATTTGAGAAATATATAAATTTGAAACCTTCAAGCCAAATTCTTTCAGCACATAATCTTTGATTTCCTGATAGGTCGCTTTCGTCTCTGCACTGGTTGCATCCAGCTCATCTAAGTCTAAGTCGATCTCTATCGTGTCATCTGGTTTTTGCGCGAGCAACGAGGCAAGCCGAGATGCTTGCATCTCGATTTGCCGACTGCCGCGTTCATCGAGACAAGTACTCTTGTCTCGATATTGGGACAAAAGAACAACCGTCTCCACGTGAACAGTCATCCCAAACTGATCAACCGGGCATACCTTTCTAAGCTCATATCCTCTCTCACACAGATACTTCAAATCCCTTGCCAACGTCGCACTATCGCAACTAACATACACAATCCTCTCCGGGTTCATCTCGATCATGGTCTCCAGCAGGGTTTCATCACAGCCTTTTCTTGGCGGGTCTACAACGATAACATCTGCATAAACGCCATTTTTCTTATACTCTCTCGGCAGAACTTCTTCTGCCTTACCCACAAAGAACTCTGTATTCTCCAAACCATTAAGTTTCGCATTTTCTTTCGCATTCTCTATAGCTGCAGGAACAATTTCCACACCACGGACAAATTTTGCTTTCTGTGCCAGGAACAGAGAAATAGTTCCGATTCCACAGTAGAGATCCCATACTGTCTCTTCCCCGTGAAGATCTGCGTATTCCAGTGCCTTTGCATAAAGCTTCTGGGTCTGCATAGGATTTACCTGATAGAAAGACAGAGGAGAAATCTGGTAGGAAATATCTCCGATCCTGTCTGTGATATATTCCTGGCCCCAGAGCAGGCGGATTTCCTCACCAAGGATTACATTACTGTGTTTCTTATTTACATTGATGGTGATGCTTGTCATTCCCGGAATCTCACACAGAGATTTTACAAGCTGCTCCTCTTTCGGGATCTTATTTCCGTTCAGGATCAGACAGACCATTACTTCTTTTGTGAAGTATCCGTAACGGATCAGGACATGGCGTACCAGTCCCTTACCTGTTGCTTCATTATATGGCTCAATCCCGTATTTCTCCATATGTGCGATCACACGATCCAGAACTTCTTTATTCTCAGCTACACCAAGTGCACAGTCACGGTTCTCAATAATATTGTGGGTTCTTCCTGCATAGAAACCTGTAACGATTTTTCCCTCTTTATTTCTGCCTACAGGAAACTGTGCCTTGTTTCTGTAATGAAAAAGTTCATCCATCCCTATGATAGGCTCCATGGGAATATCCGTAAATCCGCCGATCCGCTCCAGATGTCCCTTCACCTTATTCGTCTTAAATACAAGCTGCTGGTCATAGGAAAGTGCCTGAAGCTGACATCCGCCACACTGACGGGCAAATTCACACTTGGGCTCAACTCTGTACGGAGATGGCTTCAGCACCTCCATAAGACGGCCGTAACCATAATTTTTCTTTGCCTTGATAATTTTGGCTGTTACTGTATCACCGATCACTGCGTCCTTGACAAAAACGGTGAAGCCATCGGCTTTTCCGATACCTTCACCGTCAATTCCGCAATCTTCTATCTCTAACGTAACAAGATCGTTCTTACGAAATTCCATAAAGATTACACCTCATCTGTTCTTCTTAAGTTGGATTCAAACAATTTATTATATCCAAGCCATTCTTTCTTGCCCTTGTTGGCTGCAAAAATTTCTGTAATGGTTTCCATTCTTGCATCTGTATTATCTGCAAGATTGAGGGCTACAGCCTCCACCAGTGCTGGTTTCTTCGGGGAACCGTATTCAAGCTCTCCGTGATGGGACAGGATACAGTGGATCAGTTCATTCTTAAGCACCTCCGGAAATTCCGGTATCTGGCGCGCAAGATCATTGATCATCTGAGCTCCCATATAAATATGTCCCAGAAGCTGACCTTCATCTGTATAATCATTTAGCGGAAATGCAGATAATTCTTTTGTCTTTCCGATATCATGAAGAAGTGATGCTGTGATCAGTAAATCCCTGTTGATGACCGGGTATGCCTTTGACATATAATCGCAGAGTCTGGTCACTCCCAGAGTATGCTCCATCAGACCGCCGATAAATCCGTGATGTACTGTCTTCGCAGCAGAATGTCCTTCAAATGCTTTCACAAAAGCTTCATCTTCCACAAATAATTTCTTCAGAAGTGCAGACAGATAATGATTCTCCACACTGTCAATAAATGCTCTCAGCTGGCTGTACATATCATCTGTACTGTTCTCACTTACAGGAAGATAATCTGCCGGGTCGTACTCATCTTCAGCTGCCTTGCGCACACGCTTGATATTCAGCTGCATAGCCCCTGCAAAGCTGGTCACATCTCCTACAACATCAATATAATCCAGGGCATCGAAATCGTCAATTCCCAGAGAATTTGGATCCCAGATCTTGCCATCCAGCACACCTGTTTTGTCCTGTAAAATTATGTTCTCATATGGTTTTCCGTTCTTAGTCATTGCTGACTGCTTCTGCTTACACAGATATATTCCACTGATTCTGTCACCCTCATGTAATTCATTTAAATAACGCATAAACCTCTGCCTCTCTATCTCTCCATCCATTTGTCACGGTAGTAAAAATATTTTATCAAAAACATGTGAACTTTTTATGAATATCCCTCAGGAAAGCTCTGGAGTATTTTTAATGCACCGGGAACTATTCTGAAAAATAATAAATAAAAAAGAGCAAATCCATAATTCTCTGGGTTTGCTCTCAATCATGCGGAAGATGGGACTTGAACCCACACGAGCGCAATGCTCACAAGATCCTTAGTCTTGCTCGTCTGCCAGTTCCGACACTTCCGCATATCGCGTTTCCTTTATAAGTTTTACTTATTGTTGCGACAATTGGTACTATACCAAAAATATTTCCAAGTGTCAAGGGATTTTTTTATTTTTTTTAATAATTTTAACTTTTTTCTTTTCATACCCTTCAAAATCATATATAATATGATATCAGGGTCAAAAAAATCAGAAGGTGTTGATGCCTTCTGATAAGATTTTTGCCCGCAAATTCGATTTATCAATTTTTTATCAGGAGATCAATATGAATCATAAAGCATATAAAGCGCTTGAATATTCCAAAATCATCCATATGCTCACAGACAAGGCATCCTCCTCCATGGGTAAGGATATCTGCCGCAAAACAGAACCCTCTACTGACATTGAGGAAATCCGCCATATGCAGACTCAGACCAGGGACGCTCTGACCAGACTTTTCCAAAAGGGAAATATTTCCTTTGGGAGTGTAAAGGACGTCCGCGGTTCTCTGAAACGTCTGGAAATCGGCAGTTCACTGGGAATCGGTGAACTCCTTGCCATCTGCAGCCTACTTGAAAATACCAACCGTGTCAAGGCCTATTCCAGAAGTGATCGCGGAGATTCCCTTCCGGATTCTCTGGATGGGATGTTCGATGCACTGGAGCCTCTTACGCCTCTCACTACAGAAATCCGCAGATGTATTCTCTCTGAGGACGAGATCAGTGATGATGCCAGCAGCACCCTGCGTCAGATTCGCAGAAATATGAAGATCACCGGAGACAGAATCCATACCCAGCTGTCCTCTCTTGTAAACGGAAGCGCACGTAATTACCTTCAGGACGCAGTGATCACTATGCGAAACGGACGCTACTGTATTCCGGTCAAAGCAGAATACAAAGGACAGGTACCCGGTATGGTACATGATCAGTCCTCTACAGGTTCCACTCTTTTCATAGAGCCTATGGCTGTAGTCAAGCTGAACAATGATATCCGTGAGCTGGAACTACAGGAGCAGAAGGAAATTGAGGTAATCCTGGCAGACTTAAGCCAGCAGACTGCAACACAGGCAGATTCCATCCTTGCAGATTTAAATATTATGGTACAGCTGGATGTTATTTTTGCAAGAGCAGCTCTTGCCATGGATATGAATGCCACAGAACCAATCTTCAATGACGAAGGGCGAATCCGCCTGAAACAGGCCCGCCATCCACTTATTGATAAGAAAAAAGCAGTTCCCATTGACATCCGTCTGGGGGAAGATTTCGATCTGCTGGTTGTTACTGGTCCTAATACCGGCGGTAAAACTGTATCCCTGAAAACCGTTGGGCTGCTGACCCTGATGGGACAGTCCGGTCTGCATATTCCAACCCTGGATCGTTCTGAACTGGCATTATTTGAAGAGGTTTACGCAGATATCGGTGACGAACAGAGTATTGAACAATCCTTAAGTACTTTCTCTTCCCACATGACCAATGTGGTTTCTTTTCTGCAGAAAGCCAATCGTCATTCCCTGGTATTGTTCGATGAGCTGGGTGCAGGCACTGACCCTACAGAGGGTGCAGCTCTTGCCATAGCCATTCTCTCTCATCTCCATGAGCAGGGCATCCGTACCATGGCAACTACACATTACAGTGAATTAAAAGTATACGCTCTCTCCACTTCAGGTGTAGAAAATGCCTGCTGTGAATTTGATGTAGAAACCCTTCGCCCTACCTACCGTCTGCTTATCGGTGTCCCGGGCAAGAGTAACGCATTTGCTATTTCCTCCAAGCTGGGACTTCCTGATTATATTATTGAAAAAGCCAAAGAGCAGATCAGTGAACAGGACGAATCCTTTGAGGATGTTCTTACCTCTCTGGAGAGCAGCCGTGTAACTATCGAAAACGAGCGCCGCCAGATTGAACAGTATAAAAAAGAAGTAGAAACTCTCAAGGCCCAGATGGAAACCAAACAGGAAAAACTGGAAGACCAGAGAGACCGTATTATCCGTCAGGCAAATGAAGAAGCCCATGCAGTACTGCGGGAAGCCAAAGAATATGCTGACCAGACCATGAAAATGTTCCATAAATTCCAGAAAGACCATGTGGATCTGGCTGCTGTGGAAAAAGAGCGTCAGGATCTGCGCAAACGTATGAATAAAGCGGAAAAAGGCATGACCCAGAAAACTGCAGTCCAGAAGCCCAAGAAGGAACTGACTGCCAAAGATATCTCTCTGGGAGATGCAGTAAAGGTTCTGAGTATGAATCTGAAAGGTACGGTAAGCAGCCGTCCTGACAGTAAGGGCAATCTGTTTGTACAGATGGGAATTATCCGTTCCAAAGTAAAGCTTTCTGATCTGGAGCTGATCGATGAGGCAGAAATCACCACTCCAACCATGCAGCGTACAGGTGCCGGCAAGATTCGTATGTCCAAATCTGCACATATATCCACAGAGATCAATCTTCTGGGAAAAACTGTAGATGAGGCAATCGCAGAGCTTGATAAATATCTGGATGACGCCTATATTGCTCATCTGAAATCTGTCCGCATTGTCCACGGTAAGGGAACCGGTGCCCTGAGAAAGGGTGTTCATAATTATCTGAAACGTCAGAAACATGTAGATTCCTTCCGTCTGGGTGAATTCGGCGAGGGTGATGCAGGTGTGACAATTGTAGAATTTAAAAAATAAATATATGAGGAGGTATTTTACATGGTTTCCAAGCAGAAAATCCTTATTGTGGATGATGATAACAATATCGCAGAGCTGATTGCCCTGTATCTCACCAAAGAATGCTTTGAGACAAAAATTGTAAATGACGGGGAAGAAGCCCTGAAGGAATTCAGGAAATTCCAGCCTGATCTGATCATACTGGATCTGATGCTCCCGGGAATTGACGGTTACCAGGTCTGCAGAGAAATCCGGCACAGCTCTGATGTTCCAATCATCATGCTTTCCGCCAAGGGAGAAACCTTTGACAAAGTTCTTGGACTGGAGCTTGGGGCAGATGACTATATGATCAAGCCCTTTGACTCTAAAGAGCTGGTTGCCAGAGTCCGTGCTGTGCTTCGCCGTTTCCAGGTAAAACAGCCAGCTCCTGTTTCCAATGAAAAATGTGTCCGCTATCCTGATCTGGTCATTAATCTGACCAACTACGCGGTCACCTATATGGAAAAACAAATCGACATGCCCCCTAAAGAACTGGAACTTTTATATTTTCTGGCAGCTTCTCCTAATCAGGTTTTTACAAGAGAACAGCTGCTGGATCATATCTGGGGATATGAATATATCGGAGATACCCGTACAGTAGATGTACATATTAAGAGACTTCGGGAAAAAATCAAAGATAATCCTGCCTGGTCTATTGCCACTGTCTGGGGAATCGGCTACAAATTTGAGGTGAAAAATCAATGAAACAGCATCACCTCTCCACAAAATTTCTAAGATTCTATATTGGTATAGGAATCCTTGGATTTTTTCTGGTAACCCTGGTCGGCTCTTATCTGGTAGAAAAACACTATGAACATTTTCTTAGTTCCACCTTATACAAGGAAGGGTACAATATTGCCTCCAGCGATCAGGTCAAAGCAAGCATGGATTCTGAAAATATCAGCGATCTTCGGTCAGAGTTATCTGCAATTGCAACTTTTCAGGATGCAGTAGTATGGATCATCAACAGCCAGGGAGAATTAAACTACAGTACTGCAGAAGATATTGATCCTGCTCACCCCATTCCATTAGACAATTTTAATGGATCAATCTGGAATAACAACTATTATGAGGTAGGAGATTTCCAGGGATATTTTCCCACCAGTCATCTAAGCATAGTTGTACCTGTCTCCTCCGATAAAAATATCCTTGGATACATTGCCCTGCACTACGATATGGCGAATCTATATCAAAACCGCAGTGATATTCTGATGATCATGCAGATCATCTTTCTACTCTGCTATATAGCTACCAGCGGACTACTGTGGGTCTATAGCCATTACATCCGCAAGCCTCTTACCCAGATTATGAAGGGGGCATCCGAATATGCAAGTGGAAATCTGGAATACCAAATCCAGGTTAACTCAGATGACGAATTGGGTTACCTGGCCCGAACCCTGAACTATATGTCCGATAAGCTGAACAAAAACGGAGAGTATCAGCGTAAATTCATTGCCAATGTGTCCCATGATTTCCGTTCTCCACTTACCTCTATCAAGGGATATGTTAATGCGATCCTGGATGGTACAATCCCCTATGAGATGCAGGAACGTTATCTGAAAATCATTGCCTTTGAATCCGAACGCCTGGAAAAGCTTACCCGCAGCCTGCTCACTCTAAATGAACTGGATATGAAAAAACGAATGATGCATATCCACCGTTTTGATATCAACGATACCATCCAAAACACGGCTGCTACCTTTGAGGGAACCTGCGCCGGACGTCAGATCCGTCTGGAACTGCTGCTTTCAGGCAAAGAACTTTATGTCAGGGCTGATATGGAGCAGATCCAGCAGGTACTGTACAATCTGTTAGACAATGCCATTAAATTCAGTAATGACTGCTCCTCTATCCAGATTGAAACTACGGTAAAAAACGGCCGGGTATTTGTATCTGTCAAAGACCACGGTTCCGGAATTTCCAAAGATAATATTTCAAAAATCTGGGATCGTTTCTACAAAATTGATGCCTCCCGGGGAAAAGACCGTAAAGGCACCGGTTTGGGACTCTCCATTGTCAAAGAGATCATCAATGCTCATAATCAGAATATTGATGTAATCAGCACTGAGGGAGTAGGAACAGAATTTATCTTTACATTGGAGAAAGCTAAATAAGATGCCCCTTATCAGTTCTTCTACACCAAAATACCGCAATAAAGGCAACAAAGCTGCCTTTATTACGGTATTTTTGACTTTCAGCCAAATGGCGTCCTTATTATGCTGTCTTCATTTACAAGATAAATCCCTCTTGGTGTGACCCTTATTTCCGGAATTACAGGCAAAGCCATAAAGGACAGTGTAATAAACGGATCAAATCCTTCTTTTACTCCCATCTCATGGGCTTTCGGAATCATTCTGGCAAGGGCTTCATTTACCTTCTCGTATCCAGCATCACTTATCAGTCCCATGACCGGAAGCGGCAAAGTTCCATAAATCTCCCCATTACATACCAAAGTATATCCTCCCTGGGTACGTATCATTTCTTTTACGGCAAGAGCCATATCATGGTCATTGTCTCCTACTACAATAATATTATGGGAATCATGGGAAACGCTAGAAGCAATCGCGCCACCACAGATTCCATAGCCTTTTATGATTCCTACCCCCATCTTTCCCATATTCTTATGCCTTTCGATCACTGCAATTTTTTGATACTCCCTATCCGGAGCAAAATATTTTCCACCATTTTCTTCCACCCATGGAACATTTTCCAGAATGGCCTTTGTCACGATCTGTTTCTCCTGCATCTGAATCACTCGTGCCTTTGTTCCCGGATGTTTCAATTTCAGACGTTCTTCACTGAAACCAGATACATGGACTGTATTTTTCAGGTAAGGCGGACATATCTTTAATTCCGTTTTTTCTTCTTTGATGATCCTCTTTCCACAATGATATACGTCTACAACATTTAAATCTATCACATTATCCAAAATCACAAAATCCGCCTGTCTTCCAGGAGCGATCATCCCAAGATGGCACAGTCCATAACATCTAGCCGGCTGAATCGTTGCCATCTGAAGAGCTTTCTCCACCGGCAGACCAAGCTGTACTGCACGTTTTACATTATAATTAATGTGTCCTTCTCTGCGTATTTCCTCAATATGCTTATCATCTGTACAGAAACAGAAACTGGTAGTATCTGTATGATGTTCCACAATCCCCGACACAATTGCATCCAGATTTCTTGCCGCACTGCCTTCACGGATCAACACATGCATCCCGTTTCTTGCTTCAGACATTGCATACTCATAGTCCACACACTCATGATCTGTATCAATCCCTCCAAGTACATATGCTGACAGATCACCAGGTGCCAGAAACGGTGCATGACCATCCTTCACTCTGTCCTGAAACAGCTGGAGCTTTTCATGCATGGCAACACTTCCATTAATCACAGAAGGCGCATCCATCACTTCACCAAGTCCCAGAATCCTTGGATGTTCCAGATATCCCTTCATCTTTCCTGCTATAAGAATACACCCATTATCATCCACATGAGTTGCCGGAACACAGGAAGGCATCATCACATATACATTTGCCGGCACATTATCCGTCTGATCCAGAATATAATCAATCCCATCTGTACCGGACACATTGGCTGACTCATGAGGATCTACAATAAATGTTGTAGTTCCACACTGTGCAGCCTGCCGTACCAGTTCACCTGGTGTTACCAGTGTAGATTCCAAATGCAGATGACTATCAATAAAGCCCGGACAGATCACCTTTCCTTCCAGATCAATCTCCCTTTCCCCCTTATAGGTACCAATACCGATTACGATCCCATCCGCAACAGCCACATCCCTATCAATAAACTCTCCTGTCCCTGAGCTGAATACCCGTCCATTCTTAAACACCAGCTCAGCCTTCTCAATTCCTCTCGCCATCTGAGAATATCTGCGGTACATCTCAAGCTCCATAAAAAACCTCCTTTCGCTCCCTTGAAAGCCTCCTGTTCCACACATTCATTACTACAGCAAAGCTTCCAATATCTTATCATATTTATTTATTTTTTCAGACTTTTTATTATCTAAATTATTTTTTTCTATACATTTCATTATATATTATCATCTGTATTTTTAATTTGCAACCTGTTTTTTATCAAAGCAACCTTACGCCAACTTTTAGCAGCTTTACAAAAAAAAGGCTGCCGGATCTCTCCTGCAGCCTTTTCATATAACTTACATCTCTATATTTACATCATATAATCTTTGATCACATCATGATCTCTGAGTACTTTCTCTACCACAGTTCCCTTAACAGCTTTCAGAAGCGGTTTCTTCAGCATATCCAGTGGTCCCGGAAGTTCAATTTCCAGTGGGGATTTGCCATCCATCAGCTTCACACTGCTGTCCAATAATTCTCTGATATCATAAACACTGCCCCATACTTCCGGCACACCTCTGTCAACACCCAGAAGTCCATATACAGCCTCCATAGCAGTTCTTACGGAATATTCAGTAGTAAATACAGTATCTCTTGGTGTATCGGCAAACTGTCCCAGGAATGCGAAGTTTACACAGCCATCCGGGATAACATCAGGTCTGTCACCCTTTGTTCTCGGCATAAAAAATGCTGTAATATAAGGCATCATAGTCGGTACACAAACTGCACTGTTCTCAGCCATATCTTCAATCTGATCAACCGGAACGCCAAGATGATACAGCCACTCTTCTGTGATCTCCTTACCTGTACACTCTTTCATAGGCTTCTTGATATAATCACCAGGTACATCTGTAAACAGACCATATACCCATACACAAACCTTGTCTTTATCTTGATCCTTGAACTGTCCCTGTCTGTTGATCGTCCAGCTTAATAACCAGCTGGAATCCTGACAGCTTACAATACCACCTGTAACAACCTTGCCTGTTCTCGGATCACGTTTGCAGATATCTGTAATATAAGGAATAATCTTATCATCCAAAGTGGTAACTGTTGCTGACTCCCAGTTTGTCTTAGCAATATCAGAACAGAATTTCTCAGGATGTCCGAAGGAGGGATCCTGTTTTGCAATATTTTTCCACAGGCTCCAGCATCCGCTTGTACGAACTTCTGCATCTCCGTTCGGTGCATGATTCTGATCGCCATAGATGGTTCCCTCTGTACAGCTTCCGTTTGTTACAAATACAAGGTCATTCTCTGTAAGAACAATTCCCTTCTCAATACCATTTACCTTGCACTCGATTGCTTTTGCAATCTTCTTATTGCCTTCAAACTCAAAGAGTACATTTGTAACCTCTGTATTGAACTGGAATTCAACACCTGCTTCTTCCAGATATTTCTGCATTGGCAGGATCAGGGATTCATACTGATTGTATTTCGTAAATTTCAGGGCACTGAAATCCGGAAGTCCGGAAATATGATGGATAAATCTCTGGAAGTATAATTTCATTTCCAGCGCACTGTGCCAGTTTTCAAATGCAAACATGGTTCTCCAGTATAACCAGAATGTGGAATCAAATACCTCCTCATCAAATACATCTTCAATTGTCTTGTCATAAAGATCTTCATCCTTTGTCATGAACAGCTTCATGATCTCCATGCAGCCCTTCTGGCTCAGATTGAATTTACCGTCTGTATGAGCATCCTTTCCTCTATCCTTGGTTGCACGGCAGAGAGAATAGTTGGGGTCTTCCTTATTCAGCCAGTAGTATTCATCAAGTACAGATACACCCGGTGTTTCAATGGACGGAATACTTCTGAAAAGATCCCATAAGCATTCGAAATGGTTTTCCATCTCACGTCCGCCGCGCATTACATATCCACGGCTTGGATCAAAGATACCGTCACATGCACCACCTGCAATATCCATTGCTTCCAGAATATGGATATTCTTTCCAGGCATCTGTCCGTCACGTACAAGGAAACAGGCCGCTGCAAGAGAAGCCAGTCCGCTTCCTACGATATAAGCATGTTTGTCATCTACGCCTTCCGGTTTTCTCGGACGTGCAAATGCTTCATAGTTACCGTTTGTATAATAGATTCCCTTGCTGTTTTTCTCATATTTTCCACGTTCTGTATTGCGATATTCACTTGTATTGTGAAGTGCGTCATACTCTTCTTTTTTCTTTGTCTCAGCTGTTTTATATTTCTTTCCTGCTGCCAATGCTGCAACACCTGCTCCTACTGCCAGCGCAGATACCATACCTAAGCCCTTATTTTTACCCATATGTTTGTCCACCTTTCTTATCAGCAGTCTCTCTGACTTTATTTTATCCATCGTCACTGCGTTTTATCCATTGTCAGTTACCTTACATTACATGATCTTCTTTGCATATGAACATTGTATTCTGTGTAATGTATTTCTTTTTTGTTTATGGTTGTATCATAGCAGTCCACATTTCTCTTTTCAATTTACAAAACCCGGCCAATGATAAAAAACTTATCATCTGCCGGATTTTGATAAAATCTTATTCACATTGTAAAATTCTCAATTGAAGTAGTAATGGTTCCATGTAGGGTAAGGCTGATTTTTCCAACCAGTTCATTGATATCTTCCTTCATTCCATCCTGAATCCATTCAAGCATAATTCCTACAAAACCATATTTATAAAAATTCGCAATAAACTGCTTATCCTCCTGGGTTACATTTTTTCCCTTACATTTCTCTTCCACTACTCCTGCAATCAGGTGATAGGTCAACTTGTAGAGATAATTTTCCATTTTTTCTCTGCTGACACAGCGATACACATTCATAATAAAAGGTTTATTCTCCAGAACAGCCTCAAATACCTGGGTCAGCCCCTCTGTCCAGGAATCATAGGTTTTCTTGCCCTGCAATGCCTTGGTTCCATCCTCCACACAGCACCATTCCACCAGATCATAGATATCTTTGAAGTGATAATAAAAGGCCATCCTGCTGATTCCGCAATCCGTAGTAATATCTGTAATTGTAATCTTATCCAGAGGCTTTCGCAAAAGCAAACGCTTCAGGGAATCCTCCAGAGCAATCTTCGTGGTGTTCGACATAAGTCTGCCTCCATATTATTTATAAAATTTCTATCTTGTATCAGTAAATCCTAATTTAAGTCTAACGAAAGAGAAGGATATGGTCAACGAAAATTTTTATAAAATCTATAAACATATTTTTATTATGATGTCTTATTGACAGCATACCCTGTGTTTGCTACACTGACTTTGTATTTTCGCATCAAGAAGAGGTGACAAACTATAAACAGTCAAGAGAATTTTGAAATTTTTTTGAATTGTAAAAATGGGTAACTTTAATAAGCCATCTGAATACATCGTATTTCAGATGGGAGAAATTAGTATTAAT
>NZ_JACOQG010000044.1:0-13922 GCF_014297245.1 Blautia difficilis
AATACTGAAAATGGCTATGGCGGAACAGCAAGCTATTTTATATATTTGAAAACAGCAGACTAAAATTGAATAGCCACCCACAAGGGCAGCCGAGAAAATCGACTGTCCTTTTTCTATGCCGACAGGCAGAAAGGAGCGACCAACCATGACAAAGCCAAGAGAGAAAACCCGCGAGGAGCTGCAAGTCGAGATTGAGGACGGAAAGAAGAAAATCCGGCAGCTTGAGAACCGGGAGAAAATCATCAAGCAGAAGCTATCCGTCGAGGAACGCAAGGCGAGAAACCACAGGCTTTGCAAGCGCGGCGGCTTCATGGAAAGCCTTGTGCCGGAGCTTATTGCCATGCCGGACGAGGATGCGCAGACCTTTTTCCGGCTTGCCCTGACGAGCGAGCCAGCACAGGATTTTTTGAAAAAACGAGCCGAGGACGGAAACGCAGAATAATCCCTTTGGAACAAAGGGCGCACTTATACACCCTTACGGGCGTGTGCGCTCTGCCGAGGGCTCATCTCCGCACAGGGAGATTTCCCCGCGCTCCGATATGGCGGCTTTGCCGCAACAAGGGGCTGCACCCCTTGCGCCGCTTTGCGGCTATCCCTGCACACCCACAAAAACAGTACACCCGCCGTTGGCGTCTGTACCATTTTTGCGGGTTTTATTATCCTATCCGGGAGGTGATACCCATAGCCATTTACCATTGGAACATCGGCATTGTGAGCCGAGGAAAAGGCAAATCAGCCGTTGCCGCAGCCGCCTACCGAAGCGGAGAAAAGCTGACAAACGAATGGGACGGAATGACACATGACTACACCCGCAAAGGCGGTGTTGTCCATACAGAAATCATGCTGCCGCCCCACGCACCACCCTCATTTTCTGACCGTTCAACCTTGTGGAACAGCGTGGAGCTTTACGAGAAAGCCGGGAACGCCCAGCTTGCCAGAGAGATTGACGCAGCACTCCCCATTGAGTTATCCAGAGAGGAACAGATCCGGCTTGTCCGGGAATACTGTTCCTCTCAATTTGTTTCCAGAGGAATGTGCGTTGATTATGCCATTCACGACACCGACAGCGGCAATCCCCATTGTCATATCATGCTGACCATGCGCCCCCTTGACGAGCGCGGCGCATGGGCGGCGAAATCCAAAAAGGAATATGACCTTGACGAGAACGGCGAGCGTATCCGCTTGCCAAGCGGCAGATACAAGACGCACAAAATTGACCTTACAGGCTGGAACGACAAGGACAACACCCTCTTGTGGCGCAAGGCGTGGGCTGACTTTACCAACGACTTTTTGGAGAGGAACGGAAGCCCGGAGCGCATCGACCACCGCAGCAACGCCGAGCGCGGCATAGACGAGATACCCACCGTCCACATGGGCGTGGCGGCTTGCCAGATGGAGAAGAAAGGTATCGCCACCGAGAAAGGCGAACTGAACCGAAATATCCAAAAGGCAAACCGCCTTATCCGGGAAATCCGGGCGCAGATTGGAAAGCTCAAAGAATGGATTGCCGACCTGTTCAAAGCGCGGGAAACCGCCCCGGAACAGCCGCCGCAATCTCCCAACCTCGCAAATCTGTTGATGAAGTATTTGAGCGTTCAGAGAGAAAAGAGCCGGAAGTATTCGCAGAGTTGGCAACAGCAGCACACAGCCGATGAACTGAAAACCATAGCGGCAGCGGTCAACTATCTCTCCGAGCATGGTATCTCTAATCTTGATGAACTGGACGCTTCCCTTTCCTCTGTCAGCGATAAAGCCTATTCAATCCGGGAGGGAATGAAAACCGCCGAGGAACGCATGAAGAAGCTGCAAAAGCTAATTGAATACGGGAAGAACTATACAGAGTACAAGCCCATTCACGATGAGCTGAAAAAGCTGCAAAACGGCTGGACAAACAAGCGCGACAAGTACGAGGAAGCCCACCGCGCCGAGCTGACCCTATGGGACGCGGCAAACCGCTATCTCCATGCCCATTTGCCGGAGGGCGTGAAAACCCTGCCGATCTCCGCGTGGGAGAAAGAATATACCGCCCTCAAAGCACAGCGAGAAGCGGAATATGACACGCTGAAAGATACCCGCGCCGAGGTTGCCGAGCTTCAAAAAATCCGCAGGTGCGTGGATATTGCACTCCGCGCCGACCAGCCGGAGCAGACGCAGAGCCGCACCAAGCGGCATGATATAGACCGCTGAAAGGAGTTGAACTTTTATGTATTACACCCAAGAACAAATAGACCGCGCCAACCAAGCCGACCTTGTTTCTTTCCTGCAATCACAGGGCGAGCAGCTTACCCGCACCGGAAATGAATACCGCTGGAAACGGCACGACAGCTTGACCGTCCGGGGAAACAAATGGTATCGCCACAGCCAGAGCAAAGGCGGCGCACCCATTGATTTTGTCATGGAGTTTTTCGGAAAGAGTTTTACCGAAGCCGTTGAACTTCTCACAGGAGAAAAAGGCGAAGCACCGCCGCCGGACAGACCAAGCCCCGCGTTCCTATCCGACTTCCGGCTACCGCCCCCAAACAGCGACAATAGAACAGCGAGGAACTACCTCACAGCCGCCCGCCGCATTGATGAAGATGTGACGGGCTTTTTCTTTTCCACCGGGGATATTTACGAGGAAGCCGCCCACCATAACGCCGTATTCGTTGGCAGAGATGAAAGCGGCATACCGCGATACGCCCATCAGCGCGGCACAGCCGGGAGTTTTCGGCTTGATGTGAAAGGCAGCGACAAAGCCTTTAACTTCTGCTACCGTGGCGAGGGCGAAAGGTTGTTTGTCTTTGAAGCCCCGATAGACCTCTTATCTTTCCTCTGCCTGTTCAAAAAGGACTGGCAGAAGCAAAGCTATCTGGCGTTGGGCGGCATGGGAGAAAAAGCCCTGTTGCGCTTTCTCTCTGACCGTCCGAACATCAAGATCGTTTTTCTCTGCCTTGACAGCGACGAAGCCGGAAACGACGCTTGCAGCCGCCTTGCAGAGCTTGTGCCGGAGGGCTTGACCGTCCATCGGCTTATCCCTCTTTTCAAGGACTGGAACGAGGTATTGCAGCACCGGGCAGAAATCACAGACGGGAAGTATTTGCGGGAAGCAATCTACGGCTTGAAAGAGCCGCCGCAGGAAGAAACCGTTGAGATTATCCGCATGAGCGAGGTTGACACACAGACCGTTGAATGGCTATGGAAGCCGTATATTCCCTTTGGGAAAGTAACCATTGTGCAGGGCAATCCCGGCGAGGGCAAGACCACTTTTGCCCTACGCCTTGCCGCCGCCTGCACCACCGGGGGAACGCTGCCGGGAATGAAGCCCTTGCCGCCATTCCAAGTGATTTACCAGACCGCCGAGGACGGTTTGGGTGATACCGTCAAGCCCCGCTTGATAGAAGCCGCCGCAGACCTTGACCGGGTGCTTGTGATTGATGAAGCAAAACGGGAGCTTACCCTATCTGACGATCGCATAGAGAAAGCAATCGTACAGAACGGGGCGCGGCTGATTATCCTTGACCCCATACAGGCGTACATGGGCGACAAAGCCGACATGAACAAGGCTAACGAAGTGCGCCCTATCTTCCGCCGCCTTGCCGAAGTTGCGGAGCGTACCGGGTGTGCCGTTATCCTTATCGGGCATTTGAACAAAGCAGCCGGAGGACAGAGCGCGTACCGGGGATTAGGTTCTATCGACTTCCGAGCCGCCGCCCGGAGCGTGCTTTTAATCGGGCGCGTGAAGCGTGAGCCGAATGTGCGCGTTATCGTCCATGACAAATCTTCCCTTGCGCCGGAGGGCAAGTCCATAGCCTTTTGCCTTGACCCCGACACAGGTTTTGAGTGGATAGGCGAATATGATATAACCGCTGATGAACTGCTATCCGGTGCGGGCGGCAACACCGCCACCAAGACCGAACAGGCGGAACGGCTGATACTTGACCTGCTTGCAGACGGGAAAGAGCTTGCCAGCGAGGACATTGTAAAAGCCGCAGCCGAAGCCGGAATATCCGAGAGGACGGTACAGAACGCCAAGCGCAACATGGGCGGCATTTTAGGCGCAAGGCGTGTCGGCGGTCAATGGTACAACTTCATCAAGAAGAAGCAGCCACCCGAACCCGCAAGCTGAAAGTGCAAAACGCAGACCCTTTGCGCTTTGCACTTTCGCACTTTCACGATAATTTGCGTCAATAACTCAAAAAAGCACTTGACAAAACGCTTCATGGGGAAATGCCAAGGACATAGAGCCATATATGGATTCTGTGTTTGAAAATAATTTCTTGAATCCGATCCAGAGACGTTTTCTCTGGAAGCAGAAATTCATCATTACATAGAAATACTGGAACCAGTCCTCAGAGGTGACGGACAGGAGATGTGGCAGGCATTGGACAGAATTATTTCAGCGAAAAATTCCATGGAAGGGATTATGGAAAAAGAAATGTATATTCGAGGATTTCTGGATTATGAAAGGTTGGTGTGTGAGAAAGACAATCATATCTGAAAAATGAAAATGTGACAGCATAAACAAATAAGACCTTCTGTGAAAGCAATCAGCCACAGGAGGTTTTTGCTGTCCCACCTGCATAAAAAAACATCTCTGTTTTCGCATTGATTGATTCAGCAGGTCGTACCGGTGTGGTACTGCTCTGCTGTGAGATAAGCATACGAAGATCGAAGGAAAAAGGCGTTGAGGGGAAATTGAGCAGGAATTGAGAAAAAAGATATATTGTGCTTACGTTCTTCATGTACTCTTGTTGTGATTTCATTGTTTTTTATCGTATAATATGGATACTGGAGGTGGTTTGGATGAAATACAAGATTTTAGTTGTCGATGATGATAAAGAATTGGTGAAAATGCTTTGTAGCTATTTTAATATGAAACAATATGAAACCATTACGGCTACAGATGGAATGGAAGCATTAAATAAAATAAAAATGAAACCGGATATTATTTTATTGGATATCAACATGCCACGTATGGATGGGATTGAAGTATGTCGTCTGATACGCAGTAAAGTGTTATGTCCGATTTTGTTTCTAACAGCAAGAGTTGATGAAGATGATAAAATTAATGGGTTGCTTTCGGGTGGGGATGATTATATTACGAAACCATTTAGTCTTCGGGAGTTGGAAGCAAGGATTGCCACAAACATAAAGAGAGAAGAAAGGCATCAACAAAAAACGGAATACCGTTTCATGGATGAAATGCTGATTGATTATTCTGAAAAAATAGTAGCTATAGCTGGACACAGGATGGAGTTCACAAAAATTGAATATCAGATTATTGAATTCTTATCCATGCATCCAGGGCAGGTGTTTGATAAAGAACGTATATATGCACAAGTCTGTGGATATGATGCGGAAGGGGACAGTAGAACGATAACGGAATTAGTACGGCGTATAAGGAAAAAAATAGCGGATTATTCAGAAAAAGAATACATAGAAACTGTATGGGGGATTGGATACCGATGGAAAAAATAAGAAACTTGTCACTGAAAAAAACAATTCTGCTTTATTTTGTGATCAGCTTAACGGCAGCATTTCTGCTATCTGGATTTACAGTTCATTTTGCAAGAAATATGCAGAATAAAATATGGGAAAAATATATTGATTATGCAGATTATACGGACGTGTTTCAGCAATATGGAAAGAAATACGAGATTGAGATATCAAGACCTAATCAATCGCAGATGAATCGTTTGGACTATCATCTTTCGGAAATGTGTGACTTTATGGAAACATATTCGGTACTGATTTTTTCGATTGTTGGGAGTGTTGCTGCGGTATTCCTTTTTTATAAAAATAAGTTAAAGACACCTCTACAGGAACTAAAAGATGCCTCACAAATGATTGCAGATAATGAACTGGATTTTCATGTGTCCTATGAAAATAAAGATGAGATGGGAACTTTGTGTAAAGAATTTGAAATGATGCGAAGTGATTTAGCAGATAACAACAGAAAGATGTGGCGAATGATTGATGACGAGAAGGCTTTGCGGAATGCAATTGCACATGATATACGTTCTCCACTTTCCATATTGCGTGGGTATCAGGAAATGCTCTTAGAGTTTGTTTCTGCTGAGAGTATAAAAACAGAGGATGTTATTGATATCTTACAAACAGGCATGTATCAGATTGACCGTATAGAGCATTTCACGGAAAACATGAGAAAAATGTCCCATTTAGAACAGAGGGAACTGCAATGCTCAGAGATAGAATTATCGGAACTGGCAAAAAAGATTGAGGCAGAAGCTGCCATGCTGTCCAAGAAGGAAAGTAAATTATGTAAGGTAGAAAGAGTGCAGGAACAAAACATTGTGAAAGTGGATGAGGAACTTGTCATGGAAGTGGCAGACAACTTACTGGAAAATGCGGTTCGATATGCACAAAAAAGTATTGTTTTGCAGATAAAGAAAAAGGATGGTTTTCTTATAATTTCTGTTGAAGATGATGGAATAGGATTTGTGGATACTGAGGAAAAAGTAACAGAACCATTTTATCATAAGAATCCACAAGATGATTTAAAGCATTTTGGCCTTGGTATGTATATTTCTCGTATTTTCTGTGAAAAGCATGGAGGAAATTTGAAAATATATAATGCCAGACAAGGCGGTGCTCATGTAGAAGCTCTTTTCAAAGCTGAATAAAAATACTTTATAAGGCTGAAATCACAAATAAAGTGGTTTTAGTCTTTTTTGTTGTGAATTTATTGAGAATTGATTTGTATGATGTTGTTAAAGAAATAAAGAAAGGAAGAGATACAATGAAAACAATCATAAAAAGAAGTATACTTGATTATTTAAAGAACCCTGTTTTGTGGATTGGCTTGATTATTATAGTTGCCAGTATGTATCAATGTCTGTCATCGTATTTGCAAATTCATTATATCAAACAGAATGAACAGATCACACAAAATGACGTAGCATTGGAAGATGCTGATGTCATGGATGGGTACATTCCCACATCTGATGATAAAGAAAGAAGAAGGGAGTGGGAAGATACGATCAAAGAGACGTTAATGGACACCTCCCAAAATGGTTTTGGATTTAGCAGGCAGGAAGCAGATCATGTAATGAAAGAAATTCAGAATATGGATGTAAAGACTGCTTCTGAGTTTTTGGAATCCCAATATGGCTATTATAATGCAATATATGCTTATGAGGACCTTGAAATTCATAAGGGGACAGCAGAAGAAATCAATCATTATATCGAGCGGAAATTATCCGAACATTCTTTTTCCTGGTACTTTGCCAAAAAATTTACGGATTTTGCAGGATTGCATATGGCCTTTTTTTCAACAGTCTTGCTATCATTTTTATTTATTCAGGATACACGAAAAAGTACCTATGAATTATTACATACAAAGCCTGTTACGGCAATCCAATATATATGTGGGAAAGTAATAAGCGGATTCATTAGTATGCTGGGAGTATTAGTGATTTTGAATGTTATATTCTTTATGCTGTGTTTGAAAACGTCTTTAGAATCGGGCTTTCCAGTAACACCAATTGATTTTTGCGTGAATTCTCTGATCTATATTGTTCCGAATCTTTTGATGATATGTTGTGTCTATACAATTACAGCATTAATATTTAAAAATCCGCTTCCGGCAGCACCAATCTTGTTTTTACACATTATATATTCAAATATGCTGACCATGAAGAATGATATTTATTATATGAGACCGTTCTCTATTATGGTGCGATTCCCTGGCAGATTTTTTGAAACACATGTAGCCAAAATGTCAAACATAAATCAGATTATTCTTGTAATTTCATCAGTTATATTAGTATGTATTTCTGTTACAATCTGGAAAAGGAGGAGGGTTCATTGAAAACGGAACTAAAAAACTGCCTGTCGTTATATAAGATTTTTTATTCATGTGCATTTATACTGATATTGTGTGCTATTCATCCGATTATATACTATGAAGAAATCGGTTCAGCGATTCAGTCTCCAATAGCATTTTTAACAATTATTTTTTGTAGTGACACATATTTGATGGAAGTAAAAAGTAAGCGTGCCGATGTATTTCATTTGTATGATCAAAAAAAGCAGTTAAAAGTAATATCACAGAGAGTGTGCGTTCAAATATTATATTTATTAATACTTTCCTGTGTTGGATATGTTTTGTTTTTCTGGCAAAAACCGGGCAGTGTAAACGAAGGCATTTCGGGTATTCAGATATTTCTTTTATATTTCATTGCAATGTTTGGAACTATCTGGTTTTGGAGTATATGCACTGTGATTTTGTGTACATTGCTTCGAAATATGTGGGCAGGTATTGGATGTTTATTTGGAATTGTCATTGGACTTATATCAAAAGCGGGAAGTTCATTTTTCGGAAATCTGGGATTGTTTTCTTTCAGCTTTTGTGAACCTACTCAATTAATGTCCGAGAGTTGGATTTATGGAACGCTTGTGTCTTTTATAACGGGGCTGTTTTTATTTGCAGTATTACCAATGGCTTTAAAGAAAAGAGGATAGATTATGAGTATTAGAATAAATGATTTAACAGTTAGATTTAAAAATGGTGTAGTTGCAGTAAATAAGGCATCTCTTGAAATACCCAAGGGAATTTACGGACTTTTGGGTGAGAATGGTGCTGGAAAAACCACTTTGATGAGGGTTCTTACAACCGTTTTAAAACAAACGGAAGGAATGGTTTCCCTTGATGGAATTCTGTATAACGAGGGAAATTATGAGAAAATACAGAAAAAGATTGGTTATCTTCCACAGGAAATCGACTTATATCCGAATCTTACGGTGAAAGAATGTCTTGTATATATGGGGGGACTGTCAGGAGTATCCAGAAATGACCTCGAACAAAGAATTACCTATTATCTGGAAAAGACTTCTCTTGCAGAGCATCAGAATAAAAAAATGCGGCAATTATCTGGTGGTATGAAGAGACGTGTCGGACTCATACAGGCACTTCTTAATAATCCGGATTTTTTGATTATTGACGAACCAACAACTGGGTTAGATCCGGAAGAAAGAATCAGGATCCGCAATCTTCTGGTTGATTTTTCAAAGGATAGAACGGTGCTGTTTTCCACTCATGTAGTAGAAGATTTAGCAGCAACCTGTACACAGCTTGCCATTATGAAAAAAGGAAGTTTTTTATATTCCGGAAGCGTGAGTGGATTGCTGGAAAATGCAAAGGGCTGTGTTTGGAATTGTACGGTACAAAATGCAGAAGAAGCCCGTTTGTTAGAAGCCAATTATTCTATATCATCTAAGCAGTATGTAGAAAATGGAATTCATATGAAAGTATTAAGCAAAGGAAAGCCAAATGAAAATTGTGTCCTGGATAATGATATCACTTTGGAAGATGCATATATTTATTTGACGAATAGTTGAATATAACGGCGGGCAAGTTGCCCGCCGTAAATTATGCTTATTTTGTTAAAAGACCGGATAGATTTTTTCCATGTGTTCTCTTGCAAGATCGGGATAACCGTTCATGCGGTAAAGTCCTCCAAGGTTGGCATGAACGGTTAGAAACGAGGCGAGCATTGTCAGCAGAGATATTTTCTATCTTGGCAAGTGCATCTTTTTCCACCTGAAGTCTTGTTAATAACTGGTCTGGAGTCGAGATTCCATTTTCCAGAAGTTTTGCTGCCAGTTCCACAGCAAAAGTATGAGAGTGAACAGTTTCGATGATCTTTTCAACTGTTGCCTGGTACGTGTCTGCCTCTGAATAAAATACTGATGCCAGCTGGAAGAGAGCGTTCATATTTGATATTTCTTTTAATGGCAGAGTACAGTATTCATCCAGTTTGCTTCTGGTTGTAAACAAAATCTGGCAGCGATATTTTAATACTACTGACAGAAAGCTGTCCTGTGTGGCAGTGACATTAAAATTATCTATGATAAGCAGAGTATCAGATTTCAGGGAACGCAGGAAACGGTTATGTCTTTGAAACCGTTCCTGTTCAGTGCTTTCCGGAAGATCGTCAATAAAATCCATGTCAGTAATATCCTGATGAAGATTGCCGGTATATTCTACATAAAGGATATTGGTGTAATGCTTCATGTACTGCTTTGCGTAGGCTTTGGCAAGTTCACTTTTTCCGATTCCGGCGATTCCGCAAAGAAAAACATGACGGTTTTCCTCAAGCATGGTATATAATTCTTCCAGTTCTTTATCTCTTCCAATAAAATGACAGCATGGTTTCGGAACCTCACTATCCATAATATAATCCAGCACAATGGGGGATAAAGCTCCTCCGGCGAGTAGCTTCTGATTTTTGGTATTACGTTTGATGAATTGGCGTTCCATGCCAAAAGAAATCAGTTTTGCAAGAAAAAGCAGTCTTGAATTTGAGCGGTGTATTGATTTTCTGGTACGGATGATTGATAAGTACGGCGAAGAAGTCCTCCGGGAGTTGGAGGAAGAAAAACAGAATAAGGAAGAAAAAACAGCATAGAATACTTCTGAGCGGGTATGGCTAAGAATGTTTTGGCGTATTGACAGGACATTTAAAATGACGTATACTAAGCTCAGTGATCGTTCTGTAGAAACTTGAGAAGCCTACAGGCGGGGGAGAGCCTGCGGGTCTCTCCCTCTTTTGTTTTAAGGAGAAATGAGATGCAGACACCGAAAAAATTCTCTTCTTTTAGTGACCAGGTTTCCTGGATCAGTGATGAAAAGGGAATAAAAATAAAAGACAGAGAATATGCGGAAGAGATGTTACGTCAAATAGGATATTTTCCTCTTATGGGAGGATATAAACATCTTTTTAGAATATCGAATACAAAGAAATATAAAGTAGGAACAAGTTTTGAAGAAATAGTCAGTCTGTATAAGTTTGATGCAGAGCTTAGAGAGATGTTCTTTAAATATTTACTGCAGATTGAGCGACAGATGTGTTCTTTGATGTCATACTATTTTACTGAAATGTACTGAGCAGAGCAGAAGCAGTACCTGGATGCTAATAATTATAATAATACAAAAAGAAATCATGCAACAATTGTAAAGTTGATAGCGACCTTGAAACGGGCAACAACGACCACAGATTATACATATATCAACTATTATCGCAAGACATATGGTGAAATTCCATTATGGGTTTTGGCAAATGTACTTACGTTTGGAAACTTATTAAAAATGTTCCGAGTATTTCCTCAATCCTTAAAATCAAAAGTATCAAAAAACTTTGAACCATTGAATCAGCATCAGATGGAGCAGTTTTTATCTGTTCTTACTAAGTATAGAAATGTATGTGCGCAAGGAGAACGACTGTTTACATACAGAACGGTAGATGCTATTGCAGATACACCGCTTCATAAAAAACTTTCATTACCACAGAGCGGTAATCAGTATGAAAAAGGAAAACAAGATCTGTTTGCTGTGGTGATTGCTTTTAGATATCTATTATCTGGAAAAGATTTTTTGGAATTTAAAAGAAAGCTCATAAAGGAGATTGACCGAGTAAACAGAGAGGTAGAGCATATAAGCGAAGTTGAATTATTGAATAAAATGGGTTTCCCGAAAAATTGGAAGAATATTACCAGATACCATTTAAATTAAAGAAAAATCCTCTAAGAGATAGTGAAACACCTATTGTCTTAGAGGATTTTTTGTATTAATTATAGGATTGACAAAGAAATGAGTCAATAAGAAAATAAGTATTGAAAAAAGTTGGAACAAGTACTAAAATAAAGTTGGGACAATAAAACGGAGTTATACTGCGAGGAAGATTATGAAGAATAAAAAGATTAAATGCGATATATATACCAGAGTATCCACAACCATGCAGGTAGATGGCTACAGTCTGGATGCTCAGAAAGAAAAACTCAAGAGATATGCGGAATTTCAGAATATGGAAATCGTAAATGAGTATTCAGACGAAGGTAAATCTGGAAAAAGCGTAGAGGGCAGACCGGAATTTCAGAGAATGTTGGATAATATTGAGAATGGAACAGATGAGGTTCAGTTTGTACTGGTGTTCAAGCTTTCCAGATTCGGTCGTAATGCGGCAGATGTTTTAAATTCTTTGCAGAGGATGCAGGATTTTGGAGTGAATCTGATCTGTGTAGAAGATGGAATTGACAGCTCAAAAGATAGCGGAAAGCTGATGATTTCTGTTTTATCTGCAGTAGCAGAGATCGAACGGGAGAATATCCTTGTTCAGACAATGGAAGGACGTAAGCAGAAAGCAAGGGAAGGAAAATGGAACGGTGGGTTTGCTCCATATGGCTATGAGCTGGTAAATGGAGAATTGCAGATCGCAGAAGACGAAGCAGAGATTATTCGTCTGATCTATGATAAATTTATTCATACCAATATGGGAATCTCTGCGATTGCTGCATGGCTGAACCAGCATGGATATAAAAAGAAAAAACGACAGAATAATACACTGGACGCATTTGCCGCTTCATTTATAAAAGGCGTTCTGGATAATCCGGTATACTGTGGAAAGCTGGCTTATGGACGAAGAAAGAACGAGAAAGTATCTGGTACAAGAAATGAATATCGCATTGTAAAACAGGAAAATTATATGCTGCATGATGGTATCCACGAAGGAATTATTTCAGAAACAGATTGGGAGCTGGCACATCAAAAACGGGAAAAAACAGGTGTGAAATATGAAAAGACGCATAGTCTGGATCATGAGCATATCTTATCTGGAATATTGAGATGTCCGTTATGTGGAAGCGGTATGTATGGGAACGTGAACCGAAAGAAAAAGAAAGACGGAACCTTATATAAAGATTATTTCTATTATGCCTGTAAACATCGTCGTCTGGTAGACGGTCATAAATGTGGATATCGTAAACAATGGAGTGAGGAGAAGATTAACAATGCAGTGGAAGAAGTTATTCGGAAACTGGTGAAGAATCCTAAATTTGAAGAAGCAATTCTGAATAAAATTGGTTCAAGAATAGATACAGAAGAAATAGAAAAAGAGATTGACGGATTGGAAAAGCAGCACAGGCAGTTGACCGGAGCAAAAGCAAGACTTGGACAGCAGATGGACAGTCTGGATATTATGGATAAATTTTATGAGAAGAAATATCAGGATATGGAGACAAGGTTATACTGTTTGTATGATGAGATTGAAGGCGTGGAGAACAGTATAGAGGAAGTAAAGAATCGCCTGTTGAATATTCGGCAACAGAAAATATCAGAAGAAAACGTCTATCAATTTCTTTTATATTTTGATAAACTATATGATAAGTTCACCGACCTGGAGAAGAAAGAATTTCTTAACAGTTTTGTAGAACAGGTGGACATTTATGAGCAGGAGCAGCCAGATGGCAGATTCCTGAAGCACATAAAGTTTCGTTTTCCGGTGTATTTTGGAGACAGGGAGACACAGGAACTTCGTTGGGACAACGAAAGTACCGTTGAGACTGTGGTGTTGCTACAAAGGAAAAATATGTAGAAATCCTTGAATTTACGTACTTTGTGGAGTTTTTCAGTTTCAGAAAAATAGGTGAAAATCACAAAGAAAAGAGCCTTGTGAAGAAAGTAACCGTTGTTGTTGCGTTAGACCTCGGTACGGGGAACACAAAGAATCTTGAATATGAAAATGAATAGAGAGCTATCAGATCATTGATAGATTATAGGGATACTTGTTAAAAGCGGGTGTCCCTATTTTTTATGGGGCATTCCAGAACTGGAGTGTCTTTTTTACTCAGGAGACCGCCCTCGGCGGTCTTTCCTATAAAGTAAAAAAGCCCGCATTTATACGGTTTATAGTAATTTTTATTTCTCGCAAGTGTCGAAGACCCGCCGATTTACAGAAAAAAGGAGAAGGACAGTCCGGATACATAAGGGATTTTTTGAATGACCGCGCGTCGCATTCTCGTTACTTCAGAGGATACAATCTCCCCAAATGGTCTCAGAATTGTAACCATACTTTTACCTTTTGAAACATCGATACCTACTGCGTTCATAAATTTATCACTCCTTAAAAAATATTACAATGGATAAA
>NZ_JACOQG010000045.1:0-12283 GCF_014297245.1 Blautia difficilis
GGTAATCCTCAACAGCAGCAATTTTTTCTTCAACTGTACACTTGGGTTTTCTACCCATAAAAATACCTCCAAAGTAGATTTTGGTTATTTAACCTGTCTACTTTAGAGGTATCATATCACTTTAACAGATGCTTTTTCTCGCTTTATTTTACAATAACCCCATCTTCATCCCACAGGTCATGCCAGTCCTTTGCACCTTCCCACAGGAATACCTGGCCTTTGACAAGTCGGTTTCCTTTTTCCAGGGTAGCGATCTTGGCCATTTCTTCATCAGTCAGGGGATCTTCTGTTACACATTTCAGGTTACTTACATAGTTATGTACAGAAAATGGAATGGAGATTTCCCCTCTCTGATGGGCCCATTTCAGGGCAATCAATGCCGGATGTACTCCATGCGCTTTGGCAATCTCCTGCATTTCCGGGGTCTGCATATCAGCCACATCCTCCGGGCAGATGTCTCTTTCCGGTCTTCTTGGAGAACCAAGGGGCATATATCCTACCGGCTGGATGTTATGAGCAATCAGATAATCATACTGTTCCTGCTGCTGGAAACATGGATGTAGCTCCAGTTCACATGCCGCCGGTTTGATCTTCATTAACGGAAGAACTGCTTCCAGTTTCGGAATAGTCATATTGGAAATACCGATATAGCGGATCTTACCTTTTTCTACCAGTTCCTCACACTGACGATAGGTATCCATAAATTCCTCCACACTGAAAGGTCTGGATTCCGGATTTCTAGAATCTACATCACAGAATGGTGCATGGTAGTTCGGGAATGGCCAGTGGATAAAATACAGATCCACATAGTCACACTGAAGATCCTGAATGCTTCTGGTACAGGCTTCTTCTACCTTTCTATGCATGTCATTCCATACCTTTGTCATAATGAAAAGATCTTTTCTTCCTACTACCCCTTCATCAAAGGCTGCCCTGAAAACTTCACCAATCTGATGCTCATTTCCATAACATGCTGCACAGTCAAACATACGATATCCGCAGCGGATCGCACCTGCTACTGCTTGAGAAACTTCCTCTGCGCTCACACGGTCAGAACCAAAGGTTCCCATACCCATGCATGGTACTTTTTCTCCTGACGGAAGGGTTACTTTCGGCACGATTGCCGGATCAATAAATTCTGCCATTTTTGTTTCCTCCTGACTTTTTCACCTTATATAGTTTTCGTTTTATTATTACAGTTTTTCAATTTTGATTTTCGGAAGCAGTTTTTCCATATCTTCCATCACAAAAAATCCTGTTTCCTTGCGCATTGCAGATGCAGCTGAGATCGCACTGGCTCTTCTTAAGGTTTCTTCCAATGAAAGGCCATCGCTCAAACCAAGTGCAAAGCCTGCGATCATGGAGTCTCCGCAGCCAACCGTATTTACTGCATCGATCTTCGGCACGACAGCACGGAAGATTCCCTCTTCACCTACTGCGATAGAACCGTCTGCTCCAAGTGAAACTACTACGATCTCAACACCATTGGCATGGATTATCTTTGCAGCCTCAATAATATCCTGAATATCATCGCACTGCTTGCCTGTCAGCATCCGGATCTCATCAATGTTTGGTTTGATCAGTGTCGGACAGGCTTCAATCCCCATTTCCAGGAGCTTTCCACTGGTATCAAGGATCACTGGCTTTCCAGCTTCCTTCACAATTCTGACCAGTCTCTGGTATGCGGTTCCATTCAGGCCTTTTGGAACGCTTCCTGACATAGAAACAACATCTGCGTTCTTCACTAATTCTCTGAATTTCTTTTCAAATCCCAGAAAATCTTCTTCTGTAAGAGTGAAGCCTGGCTCCAGAAATTCGGTTTGCACATGGTTGACTTCGTCCCAGATATTTATACAGGATCTGCTCTCTGCATCCACATGGTAAAAATCTCCTTTGATTCCAAAGGGCTTCAGGGCATCTTCGATATAATTCCCAGCATGCCCACCTACAAATCCAGTAGCAACAACTTCTGCACCGTATATAGAAGCCGGTTTTGACACATTAAGACCTTTCCCGCCAGGAACATAAGAACATTCCTTTACCCGGTTTACTTCGCCTGCTTTAAAAGCATCTACCACATATCTCTTATCGATTGCGGCGTTTAATGTCACTGTAAGTATCATCTTATTCTTCCTCGTTTGATAAAAGAATCTTACCTTTTACAAGTCCCGGTGTCTTAAATAACTGAAATGCTTCCTGTGCCTGGCTCATCGGGATCTTTTTATAGATAAAGCCCGGATCAAATTTCAGCTGACCGGTTGCAAAATAATGTGCAGTCAGATCCCACTCGCGTCCCGGATATGGTGCACTGTAGGACATCCAGGAACCGGTCAGTTTGAATTCTTTACGGTTCATATTTTCCCACTGTGCCGGTGTAAATGTCAGATTCTCATGAGGAGTTCCGATAAAGCAGACATGAGCTTTGTTTGCTGCCAGTTCAAATGCCATATGCATTGTCGGAACCTGTCCTGCTGTCTCAAATACAAAACCATAACCCTTACCGCCTGTGATCGCCATGGCTTTTTCCATATAGCCTTCTTCTTTTGTGTTGATCACTTCATCTGCGCCAAGACGTTTTGCAAGTTCAAGACGTTCCTCACTGATATCAAAAACTACCACTTTCTTGGAACCAAAGATCTTGGTCCACTGCATGGTAAACATTCCAACTGTACCACCGCCAAGAATTGCCACATACTCACCACCGTGGTAATCATTCTGGAATACACCGTGGATTGCAACTGTTGCAGGCTCAAACATTGCGCCCTGTTCATACGGAACACTACTGTCAAAAGGAACTGCGTTCTGCTCCGGAACAACCACATAGTCTGCGTTACTTCCCTGCTGTCTGGAGCCTATGAAGCTGTAGTGCTTACAGAGAGAGAAATTTCCCTGCTGACAGTCATCACATTTCATACATGGAAGAAGCGGTGCGCCGGAAACACGGTCTCCCACTTTTACCTTCGTCACACCTTCCCCAACTTCCACTACATCTCCGGAAAACTCATGTCCAAGTACGATTGGATAAAAATGGACCCCGTGATTCAAGACACGCGGAATGTCTGAGCCGCAGATACCAGAATATCTGACACGTATCTTAACAGTTCCTTTGGTCACCTTAGGTTCTTCCATTTCCTGATACTGTACATCTTCATTTGCAACTACTACTGCTGCTTTCATAATATATTTCTCCTTTCATGAATTCTGCTTTTTATTTTGCAGTCATTATGTGTGCCAGAGATTTATAAAGTTCCATATAAGTCTCAAAAGTTTTGTCATAAACTGCTTTGTTCTTCGGATCCGGTTCATGGCGGCGGGTCTCTTTGACCGTAAGTGAAACTGCTTCCTCATAATCTTTGTAAAAGCCTACTCCCACCCCTGCCAGAAGTGCCGCACCAAGGGTAGTTGCCGTATCAGATGCCGGCACTATGATCGGTTTTCCTGTAATATCGGATTTGATCTGTGTCCAGAGCAGGGAATTGGCAGAACCGCCCATAGCTCTCAATACATCTGACTCTGCCCCGGCTTCCCTGGCCACTTCAAGATTGTGCCGCAGGGAAAATGCCACCCCTTCCATGCAGGCACGGACCATATGTCCTTTTGTTTTTGCAAAATCCAATCCATAGAAAACACCCTTTGCATATGGATTCCAGATAGGAGAACGCTCTCCTGACATATATGGAAGAAATACCATTCCCTCGCAGCCCGGTGCAACTTTTTCTGCAATCTTATTGAGCTGGTCCAGAGATGAGACACCTGTCTGTTCTTTCATCATCCGTTCATAATCTGCAAATTCACGTTCAAACCAGCGCATTACACCGCCGCCTCCGGTGGTTCCTCCCTGAAGAAGCCATTTACCCGGGACAACGTGATAGCTCAGGATCAGTCTCGGATCAGCCTTATATTCCTCTGTACAAATGCTCATTCCTCCGGCCTGTCCGCCCTGCTCCTGTGTTTCACCGGAATGAATCACACCTGCACCAAGAGTTCCGCAGGCCGCATCAAGTCCCCCGGCAACTACCGGAGTCCCTTCCACAAGTCCACACTCTGCAGCTGCCTTCCCGGTAACTGTTCCAACCACATGGTCACAATCACAGATTTCCGGAAGAAATTCCATGGGGATTCCAAGACGTTTACACATCTTTTCATCCCAGCATCCCTTCTTCATATTGAAGCAATGCAATCCATATCCTTGTGACACATCCTGGGTAACCGCACCTGTCAGTTTAAATGCAATGTAGCTGTTGGACTGAAGGATTTTGTAGATTTTTGCATATACCTCCGGAAGATTTTCTTTATACCAGAGGATCTTTGCAGTAGAATAAGAAGGCTGAAGAGAATTTCCCGCCACCTCAAAAATCTCCTCCTGTCCAATCTCCTGATTCAGTCTGTCACAAATAGACTGTGCTCTCGTATCCATCCAGATTGGTGTATTGGCCAGCACGTTTCCCTCTCTGTCAATTGGTATTGCAGACCAGCTCTGACCATCGATCCCGATTCCTGCAATCTCATCTGCAGTGATATCTGCCTTCTGTATGGTTTCCTTTGTTGCCCGGCAGACTGCATACCACCATTCCTCAGGGTTCTGCTCTGCCCATCCCTCATGTGGATAATATACCGGATAATCACCACTGGCTGCTGCAAGAACTTTTCCATTCCTGTCAAATACCGCAACCTTGCAGGCACTTGTTCCGATATCGATCCCCAATAAATATGATTTCATCATTTTGCTGCTCCCATGATTCTATTTTATCTGTTCAGAATACTTACAGATTTTCCTTCCATAATCTTTGTCTGAAGTTTCTCCATAAAAGGTTCCTCAGATCTTTCTTCTTTCTTTTCAAGATGCTCCAGAATAATCCTTGCAATCTCTTTGGCAATCCTGTCGGTGGGCTGTGATACGATCGTCAGCTTGGGACGGCACGCCCTTGCAAACTGAAGATTATCAAACCCTATCATAGAAAGCTGCTCCGGAATCTGTATTCCCAGTTCATTGACTCCGATTATTGCACCCATTGTCATTTCATAGTTGGTCACAAAAACCGCTGTCATATCCGGGTTCTCCCGGACAAGCTCTTCCAGGCCTCTGACACCTCCCTGGATCGTATAGTCACCATGATATACCAGTGAATTTTTTATGGGAATTCCGGCTTTTTTAAGAGCTGTGTAATATCCTTCCAGACGTTCTTCTGCTGTAAAAATCCCCTCAGGGCCACCTATAATTCCAATTTTTCTATGCCCTTTTTCTATAAAAAGCTGCATCGCATCCTCTGCAGCTTTTTTGTTATCCACCAGAACACTGTCACAGGGAATTCCCTGAATCTTACGGTCTATCAGCACGATCGGCTTGCCTGTTTTCTGGAATTTCTTCAGATGTGCCCCTGTTTCATCCACCGGCATATTAATAATTCCATCCACCCTGCGGCGGATCAGGAACTCCACTGCCTCCTGCTCCAGCTTCTTATCTGTACGACAATCACAGACGATGGTTGCATAACCGTGACTTCTGAGAATATCTTCCATCCCTGTTATAATCTCGGCACAGAATATATTATTCAGCTCCGGGATTACAACGCCTATGGTCTTTGTCGCATTTGTCTTAAGTCCTCTGGCAACTTCATTTACCTCATAATGAAGTTCCTCAATAGCTTTTTCAATCTTTACTCTGTTTTTTTCTCTGACGTTTCCTCCGTTAAAATAGGAAGAGATTGTAGCCAGTCCAAGTCCTGTCAGTCTGGCTATATCTTTCATTGTTGCGGCCATTTTATTTTTCTGCCTTGCCGTCGCATCCGCAGACCTTCATTCTTGCCATTACCAGTTCCTTCACTGCTGCGATAGCAGTTTTTCCATATGCTTTCGGATCAATGGTGTCTGGTTTTTCTGCAAGAAGCTCTTTGACTGCCTTGGAATATGCTGCACGAAGCTCTGTAGCAAAATTCACTTTACAGATACCACGTTTTACACAGTCCCTGACATCCTCATCACTTAAACCAGATGCACCGTGAAGTACAAGCGGAATATCTACAACCTGGCGAATCTCACTGAGACGTTCCTTATCAAGAACGGGAGTTC
This sequence comes from Blautia difficilis, assembly GCF_014297245.1. Classification (NCBI taxonomy): domain Bacteria; kingdom Bacillati; phylum Bacillota; class Clostridia; order Lachnospirales; family Lachnospiraceae; genus Blautia; species Blautia difficilis. Next base: position 6,070 of record NZ_JACOQG010000045.1, read on the forward strand.
CTACATAGAAGCCATGTGCAGTTCCGATGGCAACAGCAAGAGAAGTAACTCCTGTACGTTCAACGAACTCCTTTGCCTCCTGAGGATCTGTATTTGTGTCTGCCTCAGCCTCCAGATCATCCTCTTTGCCACCAACCTTGCCAAGCTCAGCTTCGCATGGAATATCCAGTGCTTTTGCAACATCTGCCACACGTTTTGTCTCTGCAATATTAGCCTCAAAATCCAGCTTAGAGCCATCGATCATAACAGAAGTATAACCTGCATGCATTGCCTGCATAGCAAGTTCAAAGCTACTGCCGTGATCCAGATGCATACATACCGGAACAGATGCTTTCTCAGCCTCTGCTGCAACGATCGCTGCATAAGTTTCTACTGTTCCATATTTCACTGTAGATGGTGTTGTCTGGATCATAACCGGCGCTTTCAGTTCCTCCGCAGCCTGGATGATTGCTTTCACCATCTCCATATTCTCCGCATTAAATGCACCCACTGCATAACTGCCTTTCTGAGCCTTGGCCAGCATTTCTTTTGATGTTACAAGTGGCATAACGATTTCCTCCTCATAATTAATGATGTATATTTTTTGTTCTTATTGCTACAGTGCAAGAAACGCTCCCGAAACCGAAACGTTTCTGTTTAAGTCGATTATATCTCTTACTTAAACTTCTGTCAAGCATGATTCGTTATCTGATTTTACATATACAATTATGGATATTTGAGCGATATGCTCGGATATGCAATTGCCTCACCTTGATAGGTGAGGCAATGTTAGGTCAAGCGGATATTCGCAATCCGCTTCGCTACTTGCTCATAACCGAATAACTGCTTTGCAGTTTATCAGAAGGAGCTTGCAGTCCTCGTAAATAATGCATTTAAGACAGTTCAGCAGAGTTACAGATGTGCAATTTATATTTTCATATATCGCTGATTTCTGCTATTCGGTTTATCTGGTAATGTCATTTGGATCAAATTCATCTCAAGTGCGGGTTGCAAATAATTTCTGCGGAATCCATCTCTGGACTTTAACCCCAGTTTTTCCATAAGTGTTTTTCTTGTATAAGGCGTATCATACTCCATGATTTCAAGCATTTTCCTGACAGTTTCTGAAAACTGTTCATTTTCTTCATTCATCTGAAGCGAAATATCTTCCAGAATCCTGTCTATCTGTGACAACATAAACTCTATAAAAATGGTAGATTCTCCTGAAACATGACATCTGGCAATCGCATCATAATATTCATCCTGAAATTTTTCAATTCGACTTTCGATTGGAATAAACTCAAATACAGGTTTCCATTTAGCTAAAATCGCAGTGTGCCATAATCTTGCCATTCTTCCATTACCATCAGCAAATGGATGAATAAAGACAAACTCATAATGAAATACACTGCTCATAATCAATGGATGAACACTACTCCTTGATTTCTTCATCCATTCAAACAGTTCATCCATAAGCTGCGGTACAAATTGCGCCGGAGGTGCCATAAAAATACATTCATCTCCATTAAAAACTCCCTCTTCTCCATGGCGAAACTCCCCACATTCTTCTACAAGATATTTTGTCATAATCCCATGAAATTTCTTTAAATCTTTTATACTATAGGGATTAATTTCCAAAAGGCTTTCATACGCAGCATATGCATTTTTTACTTCCTGTATTTCTTTCTGTTCCCCCAGTACAAGCCTGCCATTGATTACATCCCTGACCTGCCCCAGAGAAAGAGAATTCGCTTCTATTTTTAAAGATGAATGAATAGATTTAATTCGGTTATTCTTTCCCAGGTGCGGTTTTGTTTCCAAACTGCTGATTGCTGTGATTCGCCCTATTTTTTCAGAAATTGAAGACACATATGATAATATCTCATTTGTTATTGTAAATGGCGGTTTATATTCTCCCACAAAACACCTCCAGAATTTCCGTTATCTTGCACACTATCTTGCACACTTTTTTGCGTACTTTCTTCTTCGATTATATAAATATGATAACACAAATATCAAACAATTCCAAATTTTATATGTTTAAAATCATCTATATAATTGATTTTACAGTCTGTTTCTGTTTTGATTTCATATTCTTGCTTTCTATATATTTTTCCAGTTATACAACAGACAGGCATGTTCTGCCTGTCTGCTTTATGTAAGAGATTCTTCTTTTCACTATTCTGTTTCATGTTTATCCGCATTTTTTTGCATCTCATATTCTTCCCGGTTTGTGCGGGCTGCGATTATTCGGGCGGCAAATAAGCAGAGCATAATTACAGCTGTAATCAGAATAAAAACTATACTCTCCGTCATATTATCAATATCCCAGAAACTGATTATAGAATTTCCAAAAATGCAGGCTAAAGTAAATGCTTCAACAATACACTCAAGCCATATAATGGAACTACGGTAATTTTTCCCAGGCAGATTGCGGTCGAAGTATGCCATGACGCCAAAAGTGATCAGGGCTGCTGCAAGCAAAATCCATTTTATGGGTACAGAACCTATCTTCCATGAAATATGAGTGCCCCAGATACCGAAGCCAATACCTCCCAATATAATCGTTACCAGACCCAGAAGATAAATTCCTATCTGGAAACCTCTCAGACGTTTCTCGCCAATGCACTGGATCAACAGTCTCTCGGTTTCTCTTTTGTAATCTTCTGATTCTATTTTCTTTCCGGACAGGAGTTCGCTGACAGTGATGTCAAATGTTTCGCATAGAGATTCAAGAAGAGTGATGTCAGGGAATGATCTTCCATTTTCCCATTTAGAAACTGCCTTGTCTGTGACTCCCAGTTTCTCGCCCAGCTCTTTTTGTGTCCAGTTATGTTCTTTGCGGCACTGTGCAATGAATGCTCCAACTTTCTGTGTGTCTACCATAGTGTGTACTCCCTTGTATGTCTTTCTTGCACTTTTTATACTTTGATTATGTCATAGACCATGGGGAAAGTCACCCTACTGCTGGTAGAATTGGCATTTATACTTTGTAAAATCTACTTCAGTGCTGTCAGAATCCCCATTGCATTGTCGTAATCTTTCTCTCCGACCATGATTTCATACAATGTTTTATCTGTTCCGAAGTTCCCACCCATGCTGCGGGCAGTTCCCCTGCCCGGGGCTATCATTTTTTCTTCGTGGTTAACTCTCTTTGTTTTGTATTTGATTTTCTCTGAATCTAAGGCTTTACAATACTGCTCATATTTGTCCCTGGATGCACCGAGATAAACTGTTCTGTTGTCGAATAACATAATTAATTTCTCCTCCTTTGGGGTGTTGTTTTTACAAAAATGATCCTGTCTGCTGGCTCCTCAGCCTGCACACGCAGGAGCGTATTCGAAAAATCATTCCCACCATCTGCATGCACGGCAACTATAACGAAAAAAACAGCAGACATCTGTTTCCAGATCATCTGCTGTCATTATATCATATACATTTACTGTTTTGTAGTATAAAAGTATTATTCTACTTCTTCCGGTTCCATGCTTCGCATGTGTTCCTCGTTCTTTACGATTTCATACTTCTGGCGATATTCCTTGAAGTATGTATAATATTCCACGCTGTCAGATGGGTAAATCTTGGAATCATGGATATGCATATCCGGATTCTCGTCTCCGCTCTTAAGAAGGGCTACCATTGCACTTGCACAATGTGCTGCAATACGGTTGAAGCTGTTAAGAATGTCTGTATATACAGTTCCCTCTTCCAGTCCGCAGTTGCCATTACTCAGACGCTCTACATGATGCATCTTCAGCTCATTGCATAAGGATGTGATAATCATTCCAAGCGGTGCAACTCTCTGTGCCATCTCTTTATCATCATTGAGGAACGCACGGCAGGTAAGATTGATCTCCTCACGGACTGCTTCCATTACTACATTCAGCTCATCCCAGGCTTCCTGTGAGAAGTTGGTATGATTATCATGCATTTCACTGGACATATAGGCAATGTAGGATGCATGGTCACCAATTCTCTCAAAGTCATTGATGGTATGAAGATAAAGGGAAGCCTGCTTTGTCTGGGCACTGTTCATCTCGTGCTTTGTCAGCTTCATCAGATAGTCGCCAAGACGGCTCTCATATTTATCAATCAGGTTCTCTTTTCTCTGCACCTTGTCAAATTTATCCTGCTGATATTCGTTCAGAAGGTTCATGGCACGGTTAACATTCTTACGAAGCTTCTTTGCCATACCGCTCATGGCACGGTGGCACTGTCCGATGGCAAGTGCAGGATAGTTCAGGAGACGTTCTTCCAGAAGGTCGAAGTCTGCCTCGTCCTCCAGTTCCTCTGCACTGTCTTTCACAAGCCAGCACACCAGCTGTTCAATCTTCGGTATAAATGGGAAGAGAACACATACTGTTGCCACACGGAATACAGTATTCAGTAAAGCAATGGAAACCGGTGACATGATCATATCCATAAATCCGAAATGTACGATAGCATTTACCGTATAGAAGATCACAGACCAGAGTATCAGGCCAAATAGGTCGTTGATCAGGTAAACAAGTGCTGTACGTTTACCATTTTTATTAGCGCCGATGGCTGAGATCAGAACCGGACAGGCAGCACCTACACCGATACCGAGAACAATCGGGAATGCACTGGAGAATGTCAGGATTCCTGTTACAGATAATGCCTGCAGCACACCAACTGTTGCAGATGCACTCTGAAGCACTGCTGTAAATGCGATACCTACCAGAATACCGATCAGCGGATTGGAAAACATGGTCAGCATGTTTGTAAAGGTCGGGCTGTCTTTCAGCGGTGAAACAGCGCCACTCATTGTCTGCATACCTGTCATCAGGATTGCAAAACCAAGCATGATATTACCGATATTTTTATGCACGGAGCGCTTACATGCCATACGAAGGATAATACCAATAATCGCTACTACTGCTGAAATTGTTGCAGTGGATAAAATCTTAGCAATTCCATTCTTTCCATCAATATAAGAAAGACAGAGGATCCATCCGGTAATACTGGTTCCAATGTTAGCTCCCATGATAATACCGATGGCCTGCTTCAGTTTCATCATACCTGAGTTAACGAAACCAATGACCATAACGGTTGTGGCAGAAGAAGACTGGATCACGCTGGTAACACCAGTACCCAGAGCAACTCCTTTCAGCGGTGTGTTTGTCATTCGATACAGGAAAGCTTCCAGCTTATTTCCGGCAACCATTTTCAGGCCATCGCCCATCAATGACATACCAAACAGAAATAATGCCACTCCACTCAGCAATGACAATATCATTGAAAAAATTCCCATTATTTTCTCCTTTGTCGTCTGCCTGATTTCCATCCTCATCCCAGGAAATCGGCGCATAATGTAAGCAGGTTATTTTACCTGTTTCTAATCAGAATTTAACCTGCCCTTTACTTTTCCATTCTTATTATGTCACGTTCGAGGCATTATTACAATCTTTGTTTTTTCAAAAATCACATTTTTTCCATAGCGTTAAAAATACTCTCACTTTTTTCTTCCATTTTCTTGCAATTTTCATAAAATTTTCCTGCATGCTCCAAAACCTATTGGAGCATGCAGGAACATAACATACAATAAATCGGACAGTAAAAAAATGTGACACTTATTCAACATCTGTAATATTTCCCTGGAAAAATCTCTAATCACCAGATTTCACCAATGTTGTGGCATCTGTACCCCAGTGATAATCGCCAGTTTTCCCTCATCTGTTTGTATGATTTTTCTTATAGAAATTATAGTAAAACCGATTTTACTTGTCATCAAAAACATTACCGTTTTAACGCCTGAAAACAAAAAAAGAACAGCCGATACATATACTCGAACTGTTCTTCTTTCTCAGTCATGTCTCAATAATTGCTGGATCGTCTGGAGAAGTTTACTCATATCCAGAGGTTTTGTCATAAATGCAGTGAAACCGGCTGATTCGCTTTCTTTTTTGGCGTCCTCGGTTACACATGCTGTTGTAGCTATGATTGGAACAGACAGGGAATCACTTCTTCGTGAATTACTCGGCAACTGAGTTACCAGAGCATCTGAATTAAGGCGGGATACCGCCTTTTTTCAGGGTGCATCCATGACACCACTACTGTTTGCTCTTTAGAGCTATACAGCTACTTTTATTATTTCTGGTGTTTTTAGTCCGGTTACGGACAGTTCTCTTTTTACTCCGGATACGGAGTGATATTTTCTCAGGATATTATATGCGCCTACGGCATCTGCGTTATAGGTTCTGTTTCCATCTCTGTA
>NZ_JACOQG010000046.1:0-11742 GCF_014297245.1 Blautia difficilis
ACATAGCTGTCGCTGATCATCGTTTTCTTATCTTTTGTAATTACATCAGATGCTGCCAGATCATACAGCAATGTTTCCTTTGGCAATGACTGTGTACTCTCTATAAACGGAATCTTAAAGCTGATTCCCGATGAGCTGATCACCCTGTCAACCTTACCAAACTGACGGATCAGCTTATATTCATTTTGCTGAGTTACTGTTACCGATGCTCCGACAGCTACAACCACTGCAAACACACCAATTAATATTCCAATTTTCTTACCTTTCATAAATTAGTCCTTTCCAAATTATATCTCTATCCTTCGTATTTCATTTACCAAAACACTTTTTATATGAAATATTTTCTGTCATTTCTTTATTCGTTCTCAGAATCATTTAAATCTTGTGTGTCCTGAGCAGGATCCGTGTTCAGTGTCTCTGTCGGATTCTCTGAACTGTTCCCTGTAAAAGAATCTAACGGCAGCACCTTCTGCACTCCATCTCCATTATCAATCACAATCTTCATTCCCGGCAACACATCTTCCATTGTCTCATAGAACATACGCTTCTTAGTGATCTCCGGATTCTTTACATACTCCTCATACATGGCATTAAAACGTGCAACCTCAGCTTCCGCTTCATTAATCCTTACCTGTTTCTGCGCCTCAGCATCCTGAATGATCTGGTCTGCTTCTGCCTCAGCCTCCGGAAGCTTTTCGTTTCTGTATTTATTGGCATTATTCAAAGCAGTTTCTTTTCCCTGCTTGGCAGTTTCTACTGCTTTAAATGCTTTCATAACTTCCTGTGTGGGCGGTTCTGAATCCTGGATTGTGATATTCACAAGTTGGATTCCCAGATCCTGTTCCTCCATCTGTTTCAGTATCATTTCTTTGATCTTGCTCTGGATTTCACCTTTTCCGGTTGTAAGTACTTCATCCACATCATAACTTGCGATTACTGTACGGATACAGCTCTGAGAAATATTTTTTAGAATATCTTCCGGTTCCTCAGAATTATAAAGATATTTTACCGGTTCTAAAATTCTGTACTCAACAAAGAAATCTACATCAATAAAGTTATAATCCGAGGTAATCATAATCCCCTCATTCTCAACCACAGAATTATCTCCCATACTATATCCAATAGGAAATCCCTGGATCGTTGTATTTACTTTCTGTACTTTCTGTATAAAAGGAATCTTAAAATGCAGTCCTGTTTCTGCCACTGCCTTCGGCACTCCGAAAGTTGTCAGTACTGCCTGTTCCTGCTCCTGTATCTGATAGGTCGCATCTCCGGCAAGCCCTGCAATAATCACCAGTCCTGCTGCTCCTATTACAATACGTTTCACATGTTTTCCCGGCTTCTGTAATTTTTTAAATGGATTTACTTTTTCGTTCACTTTTCTCCTCCGTTTCACCATTTGGCATAAGTAAATATTTTGCTTCTAAAAATTTCTGAAGAAAAGAAAAAGACTTTCATTTCAGACATAACATGAGCTCTTCTCTTAATGTCTAAAACAAAAGTCTTGCCAATTATATCATAATGCGGGCATTCTTAATCTGCCGTTCTGACGCATTTATGTACCATTTATAGGAAAAACAAGTCCAGTTCTTCATAACGATGGCCGCTACTCCCTTTTCTTTGAGCAGCATCATATCATAACTATTTACAAAATGCAAGAAATATTTTTACGTAATCTCAGCCGCATGTTATACTTAACATACAATGCTGAGTTATGGCTCAGCCCAATACCAGGAGGATTAATTCATGAAAGCATACGAACGCTTATTATCTTATGTAAAAGTATTCACTCCAAGCAGTGAAGAAACCGGTACTTCCCCATCCACACAGTATCAGTTTGACCTTGCCAGACTTCTGGTTCAGGAATTAAAAGAACTGGGTGTGAAAGATGCCGATGTAGATGAACATTGCTATGTCTATGGACATATTCCGGCAACCAGAGGATATGAATCCCGCCAAAAACTGGGCTTTATCGCTCACATGGATACAGTCTCTGATTTCTGCGATCATCCGGTTACTCCGGTTATCACTCCGAATTATGACGGCAAAGACCTTGCACTTGGAACCAGCGGCAGAGTTCTCTCCCCGAAAATGTTCCCTCATCTCTCCACATTAAAAGGCAGAACTCTCATTACTTCCGATGGAACCACCATCCTCGGTGCAGATGACAAAGCCGGAATTGCCGAGATCATGACAATGATCGAGTCCCTCAATGACAATACTATTCCGCATGGTCCCCTCTGTATTGCATTTACCCCTGACGAAGAAATAGGAATGGGACCAGCCCATTTTGATGTAAAAAAATTCGGAGCTGATTTTGCTTATACACTTGATGGTGATACAGAAGGTGAAATCCAGTATGAAAACTTTAATGCTGCCCGAGCAGTAGTAGAATTTACCGGTGTAAACGTACACCCGGGTTCTTCTAAGAATACAATGGTCAACGCAGCACTTGTTGCCATGGAATTCAATTCCATGCTCCCTTCCGCTGACACACCAAGAGATACGGAAGACTATGAAGGATTTTTCCATCTCTATTCCATAAAGGGAGATGTCTCACACGCTGCTCTCGAATATATCATTCGTGACCACAATGCAACTACTTTTGATGTCCGTAAGAAAACTATGGAACACATCACTAAAATTTTAAATGAAAAATGGGGAAAAGGAACTGTCTCACTTACCATCACAGAACAGTACCGAAATATGAAAGAAATCATCGACACCTGCATGGAACTGATCGAGCATGCAACTGCAGCATGCAAAGAATGCAATATCCCGCCGCTTATCACCCCGATCCGCGGAGGCACAGACGGTGCCCAGTTAAGCTTTATGGGACTCCCATGCCCGAATCTCGGAACAGGAGGGCATGCTTATCATGGACCTTATGAACACATTACTGTTGAAGGAATGGATATTGCTGTAGATGTAGGATTAAAGATTATCGAATTATTCTACAAATACCCCTTCATATAACAACAAGAGACCTCCATAGACAGTCCCTTATTTTCCTAATGAAATCTGATATTCATGAGTCAGTGTATGGCATTTCAAGTATTATGAGCATGAGCAGGAAGTTCAAAGTTCCAATCTGCGATTATCTTTCCCCGCCATTCCGGATGTACATGGAATCCCTGATTGTAAACCCCTGTGGACCAATCGTACTTGGAATTGATCACTCCTCTGCTGCCATGGTACAGGAGACAATGGTATGTGTAAACTGATAAAAGGGATTGAACACGAAAAAAGAAACTGCATCTCCTAGTCCATGATCCTCTGATCAGAAAATACAGTTTCTCTTTATGCTCACTATTTAACCTTTTACAGCTCCAACTGTAAAACTCTCCTGAACCTGTTTGCTCAGTAACAGATAAATCACTACTGTCGGCAGTGTAGCGATCACCATACCGGCTCCGATAATTCCCCAGTTCGTGGAATGTTCTCCTACAAAAGACATAATTCCTACAGGAAGTGTCTTGTACTGTGAACTGTCTACAAATGTGTTTGCAAATAAAAGCTCGTTCCATGTATTCAAGAATGCGAAGATACAGGAGGTGGCAATTCCAGGACGTATCATAGGCAGGATGATTCTGAAAAACATGTTGAAAATATTACATCCATCAATACATGCAGCCTCTTCGATTTCTCTTGGCAGAGCTTTGAAGAATCCGCTTAATATCATAACCGTCATCGGCATGGCAAATGTAATATACGGAAGCATCAGTCCCAGATATCCGCCTCTGATTCCCAGTCGATCCAGTCCCTGGAACAGTGGAAGCAGAGTTGCCTGTACAGGAATCATGATTCCCAAACTGAATATTGCTGCCACAATTCCTTTTGCTTTCCAGTACATTCTATTAATCGCATATGCAACCATAGATGCCAGAAGTGTTGAAACCACAACTGTCACTGCTGCATAGAAAACAGAGTTTAACAAATATCGTAAGATTTCTCCTCCCATAAGGGCCTTGGAGTAATTTTCCAGATGCCATACTTTCGGCAGACCTACCAGATTGTTGGAATCAAATATTTCTGTATTACTCTTGAATGAGAATGTTACCAGCCAGTAGAACGGGAATATCTGAATAAAAGTAAATACCGCCAGGAACAGATAGATTAAAGTCTTTTTTAATTTCATAGCACTCATATTCATCTGGCTCCTCTCAAATTATCGATGCATTTTCTTCGGATTTTTTGAAAATGCGGTTGATCAGGAAGCTGAACACCAGACACTCAAATACGATAAAGAACGCCTGGGCGCTGCCGTAACCATAGCGGCATTTTACAAACAGATTATCATACATCAATGTTGCAGGAACTTCACTGACATGGTTCGGGCCGCCGCCTGTCATAACATATACCAGGTCAAATACACGCAGAGAACCAACCAGTGCAAATGTGGCACATACTTTAATCGTCGGCATCAGCAGCGGGATCGTGATCTTCGTAGCCGCCTTGAATCCTGTAGCTCCGTCCAGTTTCGCAGCTTCATAATATTCCGGCGAAATATTCTTCACACCTGCATAGAGGATGACCATATGGTATCCGATGCTCTGCCAGATTGCCGGGATCACCGTTGTCATATAAGCAGTTTTCGGATTTACCAGCCATGCAGTATCGTTTACCATTCCCAGTGCACCCAGGATCGCATTCAGAAGTCCCTCACTGTTGAAGATCTTGCACCAGAGCTGTCCGATTACCATACTGGAGATTACTACCGGCAGGAAAAATACAGTTCTGTAAAAGCCCTCTCCCTTGATCCCGTTTGCCAGAAGGATGGCCAGGAATAACGCGATAGGGATCTGAATAAACAAAGAACCTGCTGCCAGAATAAATGAGTTCAATACAGATCTCAGGAAATAAGGATCTGTTGTAAATAGTTCTTTGTAATTTTTTAATCCTATAAAGACTTTTTCTCCGATTCCGTCGTAATTGAACAGTCCGTAATATCCTGTGGTAAACAGCGGGATCACCGCCATTACCAGAAACAGGATCAGACCCGGTGCGACGAAAACAGCGATATAGGCCTTATTACTTAAAAGTTTTTTCATAGTTTCATCCCTGCGTTATTCTGCTGCGCTGATTGCATCCTGATGTGCAGTCATAAAGCTGTCAATATCTGCGCTTCCGGAAAGTAAGGACTGAGCCTGCTCCAGATGAACAGCTGCTGCGTTTGCATTTATGATACCATCCCAGTTCTGTACACCTGTTTTTACGCCATCATAGAGATCCATTAATTTTACAAATGTCGGGGAAATCGTGTCTGTGTCAACATCTGTATTCCAGCATGGGAATCCTGTTCCAATTTCCAGAGCCTGCTCGCCCATTTTCTCAGAAATATACATTGCGAAATCTGCGGACTCTTCCGGTGTATCTGTGTTTTTGTTTACAAAGAAGGAAGCACTTGCACCGCCTGCATAATCAGCTGCATCCTGCTCGTCAGAAACTACAGGGAATGTGATCACTTCTACATCTTTAACAGCGCTGTCTTCTGCATTGTCGATAGTTCCTGCGAACCAGCTTCCGTCAAGCTGCATTGCAACTTTTCCGTTGAGGAAGTCTGCGGTAGCTTCTGCTTCGCCGTCTTCCAGAGGGTTCTTGCCAAGGATTCCTTTGTCGTATAATTCAACAACATCTTCTGCTGCTTTCTTGAATCCCTCGTTTGTGAATTCTGTTTCGCCCAGAAGTGCGGACTGTACTTCAGAAGCACCTACTTCTCTCAGTGCAAGTGATTCATACAGAGCACCTGCAAGCCATGCATCTTTTGCGCCGATAGCCAATGGTGTTACTCCGTCCAGTTTCGCAAGCGCTTCGCCGGCTGTGATCAGTTCATCATAAGTAGTAGGAATCTCTACTCCTGCCTGGTCAAATAAATCTTTGTTGCAGAACAGGCACATCATATAGCTGTCGATCGGAAGTGCATATAAATTTCCATCCAGTTCAAAGTTGCTTGTGGAACCTTCTTTAATTCTGCTCTTAATATCATCTGTTACATAATCATTTAACGGTAAAACTTTATCAGCATCTGTAAGCTGTTTCAGTTTTCCAGGTGCCCAGTAATAAAATACATCTACTCCGGAAGCGCTGCTTGCGAATTCTGTAGAGATTTTTGTCTTATAGGATTCTGTATCCAGACCGTGAAGTTCAATTTTGATATTTTCATGTTCTTTCTCGTATTCTTCTACCGCTGCCTCGAATGCCTGTGTCTGTGCACTTTCCGGGTCTGTAAACTGATGCCATACATCCAGTGTTACTGTATCAGCTGCGAAAACTGTTGCAGATGCTCCGAAAACTGTTGTTCCAACCATTGCAGCACCCATGCACGCTGCTGTAAACTTTTTCCAATTGTTCATTTTTTTCCTCCCTGAATTATGAACTCTAAGTGACTTGTTATGTTGATATTATAAAATCCGGAAGGCGTTTTCTCAATTCAGATTATTTACCTGAAAGGGTGCGATTTTTACTTTTGTACTCATTTACTGTTTTTCCGGTGTACTTTTTAAAGGATGTTCCGAAGTAATGTGCATCAGGCATTCCCACGGCCGCCGCTACTTCATATACTTTCAGATCCGTAGTATCAAAAAGCTCCATACTCTTCTCCACGCGCTTGCGCATAATATATTTCGTAATACTTTCCCCTACAGACTGTTTGAAAATACGGCTGAGATAACTGGCATTTACAAACAGATCCGATGCGATCAGGTTCAGGGACAGTTTCTCCCTGTCCAGATTCTGTTCAATATATTCCTGTGCTTTCTGAGCTACTGTATTTCCTCCTGCATTCCGTGAAATCGTCTGTATGGTTCCCTCGATTAGAGCATACAGTGTTCTGCAGAACTCCTGCAGTGTATTGATCCCTGAAATATTTTCCAGGATCTTTACCTGTTCTTCATTATCCAGGTGTTTATTGCTTTCCTTCAATACAGACATCGTATTGTGGAAGAGCAGAACCCCCAGATTACGAAGCTGAGAGATCATCAACGGACCGTTAAAAATATACTGTTCCAGATAATGGTCTATAAATCCAACAGCCGCTTCCTGGTCACCACTTTTCACTGCGATCCTGTAACTGTCGAAATTCACCGGGTAGGAATGACTGATCTGCTGCATATATTCAATATAATCCTCGTAGAAGATCAGGGTCTTTCTCTCATCCCGCATAGTGTCTACCAGTGCTTCCTCACATTCTGAGAGTATTTTCGGACTGTCATCTATTTCTTCATAATAACAGCTGACTGATGCAGCTACTGTGCCGTCTTTGCCCAGTTCAGTAATCTGTTCAAATGCATTCCCGAGCAGCTTTTTAATCTCCGGCGTTTCTTCTACAACAAAAAATATCTTGTTCTTCTCCAGGGAAAAATACCCGTAATTTTTTTCACCCAGAGCTTCATTCATGATCTCCAGAAGTTTCAGTAGGACATCGTGATCTTCCAGATCCATGATGAGCAAAACTCCCCGGACTCCTTTGTTTTTCCACAACTGAATCCGATATTCAGAAAGCTTTTCCTCAGCTTCCTCAGATTTAATATATCCGGTGACGATCCTTCGAAGCAGTTCCTGGCAGAGAACCGGGTAGATCTCCACATCTTTCGATTGCTGTTCCCGTTCCTTCAGGATCTGTTCCCGCAGCTTCACCGCAGCAGCCAGAAGTTCATCTGACTGGATCGGTTTTAACAGAAATTCTTCCACTCCTATGTGTATGGCTTCTCTAGCATATTCAAACTCCCGGTATCCGGTAACGATCACAATATGCACTGCCGGATATGCCTCCCGGATCCGTCTGCTCAGTTCCAATCCGTCTATTCTCGGCATATTGATATCCGTATATACAATGTCCGGCGTCTGCTTCTCCATCAGAGCCAGCGCGTCCTCTGCACACTGAACATTACCTGTGATATGAAAACCCTCAGATTCCCAGGCTACACTTTTTTCCATTAATATGCCTTCATATTTCTCATCATCTACTATTAGTATATTTATGACATCCTTCTCCATTGCTGTTCCTCTTCTTTGTATTAACCCTCTCTTTTATACGGAAAACGTACCCTGACTTCCGTCCAGCATCCCGGCTGGCTGGATATGGATACCGCATCCTCAACCCCATAAAATAGTTCAACTCTCTGTTTTACACTGTGAAGCCCGAATCCTGATTTCGAATTTTTATATCCGCCTTCCAGGATCAGCCGGATCTTATCTTCCGGAATTCCTACCCCATTATCTCTTACGGAAACTTCCATTAATCTGTCATCCAGTGCCTGCACAGAAATGCGCAGTTCCCCTTTGCCCTCTTTCTGGCGCATTCCATGATGAACCGCATTCTCCACCAAAGGCTGCAGGATCAGCTTCAGCATCAGAATATCCAACAGACTTTCATCCACCTCATACTCAATACTGATCTCGTTATCATACCGGATATTGATGATGGTCATGTAACTTTTGATAATATCCAGTTCTTCCCTCACCGGGATCACCTGACATCCGCTGTTCAGACTGTTTCGGTAAAATCTCCCCAGAGCCTGCGTCATCTGGAAGCTTTTGTCCTGATCCCCGATCAGAGTAAGGCCGCTGATCACATCCAGAGTATTATACAGGAAATGGGGATTGATCTGCTCCAGGATCAGGTCCAATTCATTTTTTCGGATGATCTTCTCTTCTTCCTTAGTTCTTTCCAGAAGTTTACGAATGGAATTCAGCAGATTATTATAGGTTCGTTTCAGGTTGGTGATCTCATCTTCACATTCTTCATCTACTTCCATATTCTCAGGAATAGATTTCGAATACATCATCTGTTCTTCCATTTTCTGGATCGGTCTGCTTACTGTACGGGAAATAGAAAACCAGCACAGGATCAGCATACCTATATTGACGATCAGTACAATGATCGTATCAAAGTAGCTGATGCTGTTAGAAAAGCTGCTCAGCGGAGTCTCTATGGCGATCGTCCAGCCATCTATCATAGATGAGATTTTTTTATACACCATGGAATTTTCTCCGCTACGTACGATCTTCGTCTCATTTTCTTTTAGAGATCCGATGATATCCCTGCTTACATCATAGTTTTCTTTTTCCTCCGGCCCGAAGATCAGAGTGTCATTCATCAGCACATAAAAATTGGAATTCAGGTTTCCTCCCACAGAGTCGAAAATCTCACGGATAGTTTTCTCATCAATATTTACCATGAGGATTCCAAGTTTGGAATAGTCTGTTTTTTTCTTGATCACACGGATCATGGAGAGGATGTTTCTGTTTTTGCTTTTGTAACTGACAATCCCTCCTCCGTCTGTCTCGAAGATCCAGTCTCCGTCCTTTTCCATGGCTTTCTCATACCAGTAGGCGTCTTCTACAGAAATCTCTTTCTTTAGGACAACCTCTTCTCTGTTACACATAAAAGAATTTCCTATATTGTCATAAAATACAATAGAGGAAATATAATCTCCTGCCAGCATGATATTGGTCAGACAATCTTGCAGTTCTGTTCTGGTCTTCACTGTCAGATTGCCTTTGGATACTTCTTCCAGAGTATCCTGAAACATTTTGCTCCAGAATACTGCATAAGTATCCTGGTTTACATGATCGATCATCAGCTCCAGGTTACTGTCAATCGCATGAAGAGTTTGTGTTGTCATTTCACCGATGTGCTTCACATTGGATTTCTGACTGCTGTATACCACTGTTCCTACGGAAATAACAGACGACATTAAAATGCAGGCAAGAAACAATACCCATATTTTTGTCTTTATTTTCATCCTTTTCAAACTCTTCATGCATCCACCTCTTGTTTCTTATATTAATTTTATCAATGCCACTCCATATGCAGGAAGATTAAATTCCAGCACCATTTCTTCTCCTTCTACCTTAACAGATAATTCCTCTGTTTTCAACTCAGAAGCTTCTTTTAATTCCTCTACCTGCGCCGGAGTCGGATAAGTGGGGCATCCCATTTCTTCCCATTGTTTTTTTGCATTTGCATGAGTGTCATCAATTCTTTGAATCAACGCTTTGGTGCCTGTAGCATTTTTGATATGAATTTCCACTTTTTCTTCTGCAGCCGGTTTTCCGATCATTTCCTGATTATAGGTCAGAATGGCAAGTTTGCCGTCTTTGTCCATAACCGGGCAGATTCCTATATGGCCCTGTTCTTCCACTTTCGGAAATCGTTCTTCCCCCAGCTGGTGCATCAGTTCAAAAGCGCGATATACCGGTTTCGGAATACCATGAATCGTCTGCAGTCCGAATCCTCCCCTGAATTCTCCCGGAACCTGTCCATGTTCTTCGAAAATATCAGAAAATGTCCAGAATGAATATGCTTCTACATATCCATAGTTATCAATAAGAGTTTTAGTCACCAGCGCAGAGCTGTAAGGTGTATCATGGAATTCATCGCCTTCATTAGCTGAAGTGTTCCATTCTGTATAATATAAAGGAAGATTTCCTGCCTCATGCTTCGCAATACGAACCATCTTGGTCAACAGACCTCTGCGGTCTATTTCTCCGCTGTTTATGCTGACTTCTTCTCCGAAGAAATTATCCAGATGCATATCCGCATTCCAGTTGGGATCATCTGATGGATAATGATGAGTGGAAATGAAATCAAGCGGCACAGAATTTTTCTCACAATAGCTGATGAAATCCGGGATCCATTCGTTATTGGCAGTAGCCGGTCCACCGGTTCTCAGGTTGGCACCTACACTTTTTACTGCTCTGGCAGTATGTTCATATAATAAGAAATAATCTTCCTGGCTTCCTGCAAAAAAGAAATCCAGATCCGGTTCATTCCATACCTCAAAGAACCATTTCTCCAACTCTTCCATCCCATATCTGCTCTCCAGATGTTTCAGCAGTTCAACGATCAATCCATCCCACAGTTCGAAGCTCTTAGGCATGGTAACGTTTCCTTTATAATAGAAGCAAGTCTGATCATCTGATGCAAATGGCGTCGGCATAAAACTCAGTTCCAGAAATGGCTTCATATCAATGCTTAACAAAAAGTCAAGGATATTATCAATATTGACAAAATTGTATTCGTACTTTCCAGGCTCAACTTCTCTGACCACACTCATCTGATCATTAAAAAGTCCATGAAAACGTACATACTGAAATCCCAGATCTTTCTTCGCTTTTCTCAGCATCATTCTGTAATCTTCACGCAATGCGGTATATGCATGGCAGGCTCCTACACACTTTTCCCAATAGTGATCAAATCTGGTTTTTGGCGCGTTCTGATCTACATAAAACTTCAAATTCTCCATCTTTTCCTCCTGAAAATGCATTTTATTTTTATTATAAACACACCATTTCTTTCCATGCAATACACCCTGACCGCAAAGTCAAAATCCCAACCTATTCTGTAAAAAAAACACCCTAATGCCCTAGTTTTCGCAAATCCCAGCCAGAAAAAAGGAATGGTTTCCCCTTTGAAACACACAAAAAAACCAGCTAATAACTAGCTGGTTTTTACTGTATCTTCAAAACTACATACATGTTGACATTTCCTTGAGATTCATTACTTCCTGCGATTCTTGGTCAAGCCCTCACCCGATTAGTAACAGTCAGCTCCATGCATTACTGCACTTCCACCTCTGCCCTATCTACCTCGTCGTCTTCAAGGGGGTTTACTTCTTAACGAATGGGATATCTCATCTTAAGGGGGGCTTCACGCTTAGATGCCTTCAGCGTTTATCCCTTCCGGGCTTGGCTACTCGGCCGTAGACTTGGCAGTCTAACCGATGCACCAGCGGCCCG
>NZ_JACOQG010000047.1:0-10830 GCF_014297245.1 Blautia difficilis
ATATGATAGTTTGTTTTTTAGCCTGTACTATGTCAGGACATGCATATTGTCCAGTTGATATTTCAATGCCAGAAGAACGTGTAAATAAGATTTTGAGACAGACTCGGAGTTCTTTTGTATTTGCTGTAGAAAATTATTCAACAAATGTGACTAAAGTTGTATCCTTTTCAGAAATTGAGCAAATTTGTAATGTTGAACTAAATAGTGTTCCTAATATAAGTAATACATGTGTTAATGGTTGTCATACTTACTACATTATTTTTACATCAGGAAGTACTGGTGAGCCTAAAGGGGTAGAAATAACAGCTGATGATCTTGATAATTTTTTAGCTTGGTCTTCGACACTTGGGGCTGAAGCAAAATATGGATTAAACACGAATTTTCTCAATCAGGCTCCATTTTCATTTGACTTATCTGTTATGGATTTGTATACAAGCTTGTATTGTGGTTGTACTCTTTATATGATGGAAAAAAATATACAGAAGCAATTAGCTGCTATTACGCCGTTTATAAAAGAAAATGGAATTAATGCGATAGTAAGTACTCCATCATTTGTAAATATGTGTTTGCTTGATAAGGGCTTTTCTGCAGACAATATTCCTACAATCGAAAGTTTTTTCTTTTGTGGTGAAACACTCACAAATAAGACTGCAAGTAAATTAATAAAGCGTTTTCCGAATGTGGTGATTCAAAATACCTATGGTCCCACAGAGTCAACTGTAGCTGTAAGTGATGTAAGAATTACTAAGGATATAATAGATGAGTTTGATCCGCTTCCAGTTGGCAGAGCTAAATTAGGAACTAGTTTTATTATCTCTGATAATGAAAAGCGAGAAGAGGATGGACATTTAATTGGAGAAATACTGATAACTGGAGATACTCTTGCAAAGGGCTATTTCAAACGTGAGGATTTGACTAATAAATCTTTTATAAATTGTCAGTATCAAGGAAAAAAGGTGCGAGCTTATAGGACTGGTGATCTTGGATACATTGAGAATGAACAGCTTTTTTATTGTGGGAGAATAGACTTACAGATAAAACTGAATGGCTATCGAATTGAATTAGGAGATATAGAAAGCTGTATACTTAAGCAGAATTTTGTTGAGAATTGTGTAGTTATTCCGAGAATGAATAATGGGAAAGTAAAAGCACTTGTAGGTGTGGTTGTTCTTTCTGATAAAGATCAGGATGAAACCAAAGCAAAAGAAAAAATTAAGGAAGCACTTTATAAACAGTTACCAAGTTATATGGTTCCACAGCAATATGAGTTTATTGATGCAATTCCGATGACAAATAACGGGAAAATTGACAGAAAAAAAATAGAAATATTAATTGATGCAGAGTAAGGAGATAATTAGGATGAAAAAAGTTGAAGATAAAATACTTGATTTATTGGTAGATATTTGTGGAACAAAGAAAGTAAAAAAAAATTTACAGTTAGATCTGATTCAAGAAGGTTATTTGGATTCAATGGGAGTAGTATCTCTTCTTTCTGAAATTGAGGAAGAGTTTGAGGTTGAAATTCCTCTTGAAACATTTAATCCCGATGATTTTTGTACGGCCGAAAAAATAATAAAGTATATAAAGTTAAGCGTTGAATAAAAAGCAGCAGGAGATTGAACAAATGCTCGAAACAATAATGGAGCAATCTGGAAAGGCAGAAGTGCTCCTTCGAAAAATGGCTACTGTAGCGAAACCTATAAAGAAGAAATTAAGGAAAGCAATAAAAGGTAATTTAAAAAGTGAAATTGCGATTCAACGTAATGATGAGAAAATTGCTCTTCTTAGGAATAAACTTCAGAATTGTGGAATTAAAGAAGGAGATATTGTTTTAGTTCATTCGTCTCTTGATGGCCTTAGAAGTCTTGGAATATCAACGGAAGAACTGATTGATTTTATTTTGAATGTATTTGAACATAATACTGTTGTTTTTGCTACTTATCCTATTGAGCCATTAAGAAAAAAAGAGGTATATAAGTATGATCCTAAAAAGACATTGTGTTGGACTGGAATGTTACCAAATGTATTTTTAAAAAGAGATGGTGTGATTCGTTCACAGTTTCCATATAATACACTGGCAGCAAAAGGAGTTTTTGCGTCCGATATGATGGAAAATAATTTAGAAGCTGAGTATCCTCATGGAGTTAATACACCATGGGAATTTTGTCGTCAGCATCATGCAAAAATTCTTTTTCTTGGGACAACTTCGAGAGAAGCTAATACTATGGCTATTCATATGGTACCAGATGTAATGGGAAAAGCGTGGCCTGTTAAGAATTGGTATGAAGAGAGAAAATATAGGATTTTTTTGGGAGAATCAACAATTGAAAAAAGCATTAAGATTCAGAAAGAAGACTGGTATCAATATGTTAACGAATATAGAACAGACCGTATATTGAAAGATAATAATTACTTAATCAATATGCAAGTAGATGATATTCCCGTGGAAATTGTTTTAGATTGCTATGAGATGATGGAATTCCTGATTGGTAGATGTAAGCAGGGAGAATTAATGTATACAATACCCAAAAAATATTTAAAATAATGGAGGGCAACGTGAGGATTGTAGTAAACGACATAGCCGCAAGCGAGGGCGGAGCAATTTCAATTTTAAAATCATTGTATCAGTATATCTTGGAAGCTGATGATATAAATGAATGGTTCTTTTTACTTAGCGGTATGTATATAAAAGAAACGAAAAATGTTCATGTTCTACTTTTCAAAAAAGAAAAGAAAAGTAGAATACGAAGGTTAATGTTTGATAATGTTTATGGTGGAAAAATAATTAACGATTTAAATCCAGATGTTGTTTTTTATTTGCAAAATACTTTAGTTAAAGGAGTTAAGGCAAAACAGGTAATGTATATGGATCAGTCTATTCCTTTTCAAAATGTATACAATTTCAGCTTTTTTGATAAAGAACAAAGACCGTATGCTGTTTATCAATATTTAATTGGAAAGTTAATAAAATCCGCATGTAGGAATTCAGATAAAATAATAGTACAAACAAAGTGGATAAGAGACGCAATAGCTGAAAAATGTAATATTAAAAAAGAAAAAATAGTTATTATTCCACCAGAAATTATTAGGGTGCCGTTTTTTTCAGATGAAAATGAGTTTGATAAAAAATGCTTCTTTTATCCTGCTAGTGGAGCATATTACAAAAATCACATTTGTATTAGTAAGGCTATGGATATTTTGGAAAATGAAGGAATTAATGATATTTGTGTTGGTGTAACGATAGATAAGAATAATAAATTAAATAATAAGATAAAATTTTATGGAAAAATGGATCATAAGGATGTAATGAGACATTTAAAAAAAAGTACTTTATTATTTCCTTCTTACATTGAAACCTATGGGTTGCCGTTGGTGGAAGCAAGAATGTTGGAAACAATAATTCTTGCAGCTGATACCAGTTTTTCACATGAATTGTTGGATGGGTACGATAATGCCTATTTTTTTGATCCATTTATTCCAGAGAGCCTTTCTAGACTTATGAAAAAAATTAGATTAGGAGAAATATCTAAAAAGAAAATAACAAATGAGATTCCTATTCATATCAACTCATGGAAACTAGTAGTGGATTCCTTGGAAAAGTGATAAGAAACATATATTAATAAAACAAAAGAGGCTCAAGAAATGAATGATACAGTTTCTAAGGGGAGATTTGCAAAATATGAAATTGAAGAGAATCCAAGTAACACTGATTAGTGCGATTTTAATACGATTAGTCGTATTAATGATCATTGTTCTGTGTGCAGACAGAATACCTGCATTCGGCTTAAGCGGAAATAACCCATATAACGATGACTATAGGTATGAACAGGGAGGAGTACTCTATTCTCAGTCAGCAGAACATATAATAGATAAAACTGTATTTAGGAATACCTTTGATTCATTTGGAGATTGGGTAGGTCATCAAAATTGGATTGCTGGAACACCTTTATGGTATTGGATTAGCTGCATTGCTATATATATTACAAAATGCAGATGGGTACTACGATTCATCAATATTTTATTTTTTACTTTAACAATATGGTGCGTGTATGAGATTGTAAGAATAGTGCACTCAGAGAAAAGTGCGATGATTGCTGCTAAATGTTTATCATACTTGCCATATTTTGTTATTTTTCCTTGTTTTTCGTATAAAGATTGTATGGTATCGTTCTTTACATTTTATATTTTGTTGCAGGCAGTCCGAAAGAAACACTTAGAAAGATTCAAATTTGGCTTTTCAACAATATTGCTAACAATATTGTCTGCTGTAGGAATACTCTCTACAAGGGGTGGATTATCAGTAATATTTTTGGTACTGGCTGTGATATATGTATATGCTGGAATAATAAAAGAGCATATGAACGCAAAACACATTTTTGCAATAATAATGCTATGCATAGTTGGAGCTATCATTATATATCGGAGTTATGGCGCTATTTTGCTTAAATTCAAGGCATATATATCAGAATCAGATATCACTGCTGATATGGGGCTAGGACGATATCTGAAGGTGAACAAAATCAGTGATATATGGAAACTTCCTCTATCTTTCTTTGCTTCATGTATTTTACCAATAGGGTTACCACAGAGAGTTTCTACATGGATAGATATTGTTCGGATAGGAAATTATGCAATGTTACCTATTGCAGTTGGGGCATTATTTTATATAGCACTTTACAAGAAAAAGGATGGAGATCTGTTTCGAGTGTGCGGAGGATATTATTTAATTACAATTATATCAAGCATACTAATATATAGGCATATTTTTAGTTTGCTACCAATTCCGATAATGGCATTTTCAATTTTTTGGGAAAAGGCTAATAGCAAAAATAAAATAATAGTAATGTGTCTTTCTGCCGCCGCAATGTCGGCGTTGATATTTATTTGAGAAGGAATGGGGAACACTTTATGAAATATAGAGTTAAACATACAATGGTGCGTTTGTGCATGTTTTTTATGAAGATTATTTGGATTTTTCCTATTAAAGAAAAGGTTGTGCTGTTTTCGAGCTTTAATGGTACGCAATATTCGGATAGTCCTAAATATCTATCTGAATATATAAATAATACATACAAGGATCATGACGTTTATTGGGTAATTGATGATGTAAATAAAATCCCAAGAAATCTAGGATATCATATTATCAATAAAAGAAATAAACTTATGTATTTCTTTTATATGTGCTGCGCAAAAACCATTATTGTAAATGACATGATGGAGTCGTACATACCCATTAGAAAAGGGCAAATAGTACTTAATACGTGGCATGGTGGAGGCGCATTAAAACCTACAGGAATGCTTGAAAAAAACGTTGATCCCAATGAAAGTTTGTTTTACATAAATCAGCGAAAGAAATATACGGCATTTTTGTCAAGTTCTGAATTAATAACTACACTGCAGTTAAAGCAGTCATTCCTATATGATAAGCTAATTCTTCCAACAGGTCTTCCTCGAAATGATATATTGCTGAATAATCATGAGGAGGCTATTGATAAGGTCTATCAATATTATGGACTAAAAAGAACACCCGATGTGTCGTTGGTGTTATATGCGCCTACTTATAGGGGGAAAGTCGCAGATGTACTATTTCTGCCGAAGGAGCAGATGCTTTCTGTAGAGGATACAAAACAGTACTTAGAAAGAAAATTTAAAAAAAAATTTATTTTTCTCTTTAGGGGTCATCATGCAATGCATCATACATTAAGAGAAAAGGAATTGATAGATGCAACATCATATCCCGATATGCAAGAATTGTTGTGCGCAGCAGATGTGCTTATTACAGATTATTCTTCATGTGGACACGATTTTTCACTCATGCATAAGCCAGTATTCTCTTATATACCCGATGTCGAGACATATCTTACTAGTAGGGGATTTATGCGAGATATTAGAAGCCTTCCATTTCAGTATGCCTTGGATATGAATGGGCTGAAAAATAGAATTATGGAATATGATGAAGAAAAGTACTGTTTAGAATTAGAAAAATACTTTTCAGATATAGGAAATTATGATGACGGAAATGCAATTAAAAAAACTTGTTCTTGGTTAGAGTCAAAATGGAACAAATAACTTGTGCACTTATCAATGATAGAATTTTAAAGTTGGAGGAAGACAAATGGTCGTTGCTTTGCTGACAGCTGCTGGTTCTGGTACGAGAATGGGGCAGGATATCCCAAAACAATTTATTCATGTTGACAACAAACCGCTTATTATATATACGATGGAAGCTTTTCAGAATCATCCTAGTATTGATGCGATTATTGTTGTCACGTTACCCGCATGGAAAGAAGTTGTAAGTGCTTATGCCGGACAGTTTAATATTACAAAATTAAAATGGATTGTTTCAGGCGGTGAAACGGGACAAGAGTCAATTTACAACGCACTGTGCAAATTGAAGAATGAAATCGATGCAGATGATATTGTTATGGTTCACGATGGAAATAGATGTCTAGTTTCTGCGGAAATTATTTCGAATAGCTTGGCAGTATATCAACAGCATGGCTCTGCTGTGGCTGCAATTCCTTGTGTTGAGGCTGTTTTTAGAAGTGTTGATGGAGGAAACACCTCAAGAGAATCAATACCAAGAGAAAGTTTATTTCGAACACAGACGCCACATACATATCAGCTCAAAAAGCTGCTATGGGCACACGAAAAGGCGAAAGAACTTAATATCAAAAATACAGCTGCATCGTGCACATTAATGCAGGAATTAGGAGAAACAGTGTATTTTTCACGTGGCTCTGAAGAAAATCTAAAAATTACAACTGTTGACGATATGATGATTTTTAAAGCTTTACACAGTGTGAAGAAAGATAGTTGGTTAAAATGATGTATCGAAATGATAGTTATCGTTTTGAACCGCAAAAAGTTACATATTCTATTGCCAACTGATTTGCGAAAATGGAGGAAAAAGATTATATTGCGAGAAGCATTTGAATTTGAAAGCCGAGTTTTACAAAGTTGAAAATGCATCATTGAACGTCGATAAACTGGAGAGATCGCGTTGGAATGCTTGCTTTCGCTTAAAGCAGGAGTACAGCATACAGTATTACAAATGAAGGAAGTGATTGATTCTAATGAAAAATAAAACGGGCACAAGATATGCAGAACTTTTTGAAAACACTGTTATAATAGCAATTGGCAGTTTTTCATCAAAGGTTTTGGTGTTCTTCCTTGTACCATTATACACAAGCGTATTGAGTTCTTCTGAGTATGGGTTTTATGATCTCATATATACAAGTTTGCAGTTAGCAGTTCCTATTTTATCACTTAATGTATCGGAAAGTGTATTCCGATTTACCGTAAGCGCAAAATCGGAAACAAAAAAGATAGTTTCGTTTACCACAAAATGCTGTGTCTATAGTATACTTCCAGCTTTTATGGTTTTATCTGCTTTTGCAGCACTTGGTATTTCTGATTGGATAAGAGAATACTCTGTATACATATTGATTTTTTACATTAGCTACATGTTTAATCAGTATATGATACAGTTGGCTAAAGGGATTGATAAAATAAAAAAGATGACGATTTCCGGCGTTATTGGCACTGTATTCATGGTGGGTGGAAATGTCATTTTCCTATTAGTGATAAAAAATGGACTGAGAGGCTTTTTTGTAGCAAATATACTTGGACAACTGATTCCGGCAGTATATCTTTTCTTTTCGATGCATTTTTGGAAAATGTTTTCCTTAACTGGAAATGTAGATAAAGATTTAAAAAAAATGATATTAAAGTATTCAGCCCCACTTATACTAACCAACATAGGTTGGTGGATTAATAATGCGTCAGATAGATATATTATTACTTGGGGGATTGGGATTGATGCTGCTGGAATTCTATCTGTTGCATATAAAATCCCAAGTATTATAGCCGTGGTTTATGGGTTGTTCATTCAAGCTTGGCAGATTTCAGCAACTAAAGAATATGAAAAAAGCAATAGTGGCTCGTTCTATAAAAATATATTTATTTCATTAAATATATTTTTATATTATATGATTTCACTTTTTTTGCTTTTTACAAAACCGATAGCGTCGATTATGTTTGCTGAAGATTTCTATTCTGCATGGATTTTTGTGCCTTTTTTACTGTTAAGTAGCTATTTCTCTGCTTCTGCAGGATTCATTGCACCGATACTTACAGCTCGGTATGATACGAAAACCGTCGCTTATTCAACGATTACTGGAGGAGTTGTAAATATATTACTAAATATAATTCTTATGTTTTGGATTGGAACTATGGGAGTTACAATCGCTACAGCTTTTTCAAGTTTTATCATTTTTGCTGTACGCTATTATTCGGCGAGAGATGTAATTAGTGGTGTGAATTTGAGAAGAGTTTTGGCTCTTTGGTTAGCTATATTAATACAGGTTGTATTAGAAATTAACAGTGTCTATTTTTTCCAATTTGTTCCGGTTGTTGTAGTAAGTGTACTCTTCAGAAAAAACCTGATTGAATATATACGAGTGCTTAAGCTTACAATAAACAAAAGATTAAAAATGAATTGAGTAATTAACCGAAAATATTTGCAGAACATAAATGAAGTTATCTATTGGAGGAATAAATATGTCGATTTTTAAAGACAAAACGCTTATATACAGACATCGGTGAAATCCGCATCTTCTCCCGTGACGAAAAGAAACAGGACGATATTCGCCGTGAGTTTCAGGCAAAGATGCCGGAAGTAGCGGACAAGATCAAATTTTACATAGGAGATGTAAGAGACCTTTCGTCCGTAAAGGGAGCGATGCACAGTGTGGACTATATCTTTCACGCAGCTGCTTTAAAGCAGCTTCCATCCTGCGAGTTCTTTCCGATGGAAGCCGTCCGCACCAATGTTATCGGAACAGATATTGGATATGCTGATGGTTTTTGGAGAAGTAATTGGAAGAAGCCTTATGCGATTCTAGTAAACGGCAAACTGTCTCTAATAACTGGGCATGTTTGTATGGAACAGATGATGGTTGATGTTTCAAATATTGAATGTGAGCTAGAGCGTGTTTGAAAAATGCTCTTCGCAAGATGTGCGTCACAATTTGTGGAAGATTTTGTCCGGATGAGGGCATCGTAGCGGGCTACGGCAACCGAATTCGGGCAAAATATACCGCAAAGTGGGGCGTGCAGATTGTGGGAATGATTTTTCAAACACGCTCTAGGAGATGTGATTACGATTTGGGAAAGCGATAAAAACTGCTCTGCAGATAAAATCGTTGCAATCAATGGCAGTATTAACTATGAAGTTGTATGCACGGTTGGAGAAAGAGTACCGCGAATTTATTATCAAAGCAAAAAGTTTGTTGGATATAGTGATATGGTCGAAGGATACTTCATGGAAGACCTTGTTGCTGAACCTTCAATAAGATAAGGATAAATGGTTAAAGTAAGGAAGGCGATTAGATGCTGTATGATTCTATATTATGGATTGATGATATCAATAGAGTAATGGCAACAATTCCAGAATTGAAGGAGCTAGAAGGAAATACGGTATTCATTACGGGAGCAAGCGGTCTGATTGGCTCAGCCGTTATTGATCTTTTATTAAGATATAATGAATTGCACGACAGTAGCATAAAAATATTTGTTGCCGGAAGATCATATTCGAAAATGCATAGCCGGTTTGGTGAGCGTATGGAAAATATGACCTTTGTAGAATATGATGCGTCAAAGCATAATGATTTTTATTTTAAGGCAGATTATATTATTCATGCTGCAAGCAATGCGTCTCCAGACACGTATACAAAAGAACCTGTGGAGACGATGAGTAGCAATTTCCTTGGAATGAAGGAACTTTTAGATTATGCAAACAATGTAAAATCCAAGCGGATACTTTATGTTTCCAGCTCCGAAGTATACGGCAAGAAAGATACAGAAGGAGCATTCTTGGAAAATCAGTATGGGTATGTAGATGTCCTTAATTCGAGAAGTTCATATCCGATAGGAAAACGCGCAGCTGAAACACTGTGTATTTCATATTCGGATGAATTTCGGGGGGGAGTAGAAGTCGTTATTGTAAGACCCGGTCACATATATGGTCCAACCGCATTAAGAGGAGATAAACGTATAGCTTCAGCGTGGGCATTTGATGTGGCATGTGGTCGTGATATCGTCATGAAAAGTGATGGTAAGCAAATACGGAGCTACTGTTATTGCCTAGACTGCGCATCGGCAATTATTAAAGTCCTGATGTGCGGAGAAAAGAATAATGCGTATAACATATCAAATCCGGATTCAGTTATCTCAATCGCAGAACTTGCAGAGATACTGACGGATGTAGGGAAATGTAAGCTGATAAGATCAGCACCGTCCGATGAAGAAAAGAAGAGCTTTAATCCAATGAATAATTCATCATTAAACAGTGAAAAACTTTTGAGTTTGGGCTGGCATGGATTATTCAATGCAAGAACAGGCATCGAGCACACAGTGAGGATTATACGCGATTCTGAAGATATAAGATAAATCTCTTCTGATAGGTGGATCTATAACAGATAAGGAGACCGGCTATGAAAAGTCAAGTATAAATTAGCCAGAAATTTATTTTTCTGTTTCGGGTGAAAAAAGGGTAACTTTAATAAAGCTCCCTAAAAGCTCTTTTTCAAAACCTATCGATTATGGTATACAGCCCTCTTATTCGAGGTTAAATTCTACTTCGTCAGTGAGCATCTTCCAGATGACTCTGACAAGTTTGCCGGCACAGTGAACCACAAGGGTCAGACTCCAATGTGGTCAACTTAAGCCCAGAATGGTTGAATTTTCAGCATTCTGGGCTTATATTCTGGATTTTTTTATATAAATATCTTGACATATCCCCCTAAATATGTGGTTTATAGATTAAGC
>NZ_JACOQG010000048.1:0-10298 GCF_014297245.1 Blautia difficilis
AATATTTTAGGTGAATATGATGCAAATACAATGTCAGGAAATCCGGATGCAACTTTAGGTTCTACAAATATAGCTAAATTGTTTGTTTTATTGCTTTTTAAAAAATTATGAATATAATATTCAATAAAATCTTCAACCAAATCCAACTCATCCCCTTGAGTTGATGGTCGTGTATACAATCCTATATCTTTAATATTATGATCAAACATCAATATCCTATCCATTGTTACATTTCACCCTTTTCAATCTCTCTTTTGCACTTTTTATAGAAACAATTATAACAATCCCGCCTTTAAAAATCAATCACTCAAGGCTTCTTAAAATAAACATAACTAGTATTTTTTCATCCCCACTCTACCTCCACTCTCCCATCATCATACACATATATTCCGGACACATATTCTTCCAGCATTTCTCGTGTTAGCTTCTCATAGCCTAAATACTTCAACATTTGCTCCACCGGAACATTCTTTTTCATCAGGATGTCTTTCTCAGCGTTTATCAACTCAGCCAACTCCTGCACACGCTTCTGCAGTCGTTCTTTTTTTTCTTCCAGCTGCATCTTTGCTTCCATGAACTGTTTCTGGTTCATCTGTCCCTCGTGATACTTCTCATAGTTCTGTCGGTTCTGAATCTTTATCTGCTCCTGACGTTTTTCGCAGTCTGCACTTTCCATCTTATAGGCTTCTATACTGTCCTCATGCTGTTTTCTCATAGATTGCTGCATCTGTTCTTGGCTGATATTCTGACGTAAGTAAGCCTTTATTTCTGCCAGCACGATATACTCCAGCATTTTGTTATCCGCTTTCCCGGCAAAACATCCTGTATCTTCTTTTCCTTTACTGTAAGCACAGCTATAAAGGATATGACCATGAACCGGACTGCTTGAAGTCAAGCTTCTGCGACAATTTCCACACTTCACATAGCCACCTAACAGTGTTGTTTCCCTGTCAAATTTACTTTTCTTTGTGTATCTGATCTGCAGGGACTGTGCTTTTTCAAAAACTTCTTTTGATACGATCGGCTCATGGTGATTTTCCATCACTTTCCACTGATTTCTCGGCACTGGTACTTCTTTCCCTGTTCCGGGATCTGGAATCTTTGTCTTTCCATAGACCATACAGCCTATATAAGTCTTATCATCCACAATCTTCCGTATCATATCACTCGTCCACTGCAATCCTCTTGATGCAGCTTTCTTGCTGTCTGATTTCTGTCGTCTGCTCATAGACTGCAAGGGAGTCAATACACCCTCTTCATTGAATAACTTACAAATCTCTATCTTGGAATACCGCTGATTGGTCAGTTCAAATACTCTGCGGATTACTTCCGCTTCGTCCTCTACAATCACCAGTTCTTTCTTATTTTCAGGATTGATTCGATACCCATACGGTGCAGAGCCACAGCAATACTCACCTTTTCCTCGTCTGGTACTGACTGCCGCTTTTACCTTTACGGACTGGTCTTTCACACAAAAATCTGCTATCAGTCCTTTAAACTGTACTTCAATATCCGAACTCTTTCCCTTATAATCTTTAGAATCATATCGGTCTGAGATAGAAATGAATCGTACTCCCAGGAATGGAAAAATCTGTTCCAGATAAGTTCCCATCTCAATATAGTTTCTGGCAAAACGTGAAAAATCTTTTACTACAATACATTGCACTTTATTCTCCCTGGCAAGTTCCAGAACCTGCTTAATTGCCGGACGTTCCATACTGGAACCAGAATATCCATCGTCGTAGAACTCCTGAAAGGGCATAGCCACCAGTTCAGGAATATTGGAAATATAATCTTTTACCAGTTTTCTCTGATTAATAATGCTGTTACTTTCTCCCTCTGAGTCATCTTCCATGGAAAGGCGGTAATATCCAATAATCAGTTTCTGATCACTCATGTTCTACCGCCCCCTTAAACTCGAAGTTGATTTCCAGTCTGCCATCACCATATAGATACATACTTTCAATCAAGCTCTCCGCAAGTTCCGCATTGATTCTGGTTGTCACATCCAATTCCAGCAGACTTCGTAAAAATCTGGCTTCTTCTTTCTGCTGTTTTCCCAGCTTTTGTATGGTATGCTCCAGAGTTCTCTTTCTCTCTTCGCAGAATGCTTTCCAGTTATTACGGTCATCTTTCATTTCTATATAGACTTCTTTGGAAAGTTCACCCTCTTTATATTGCATGAATGCCTGTGCCAGTTTTTCTGAACGTCTTTCCATATCTGCATCCAGTTTCCTGATCTCTGCTTGAATTTCTTTGATTTTGGAAAGAAATACCGCACTGCTTATAGCAGACATATCCTTTTTCCGTAAGCCAGATAACTGAAACTGTCTGGTCAGCTCCGAACGGACAATTTTCTGCAATTTATCTTCAGAAATAGATTTCTGCCTACATTTTCTTTCATCCCGATACCAGGCAGCATTGCAAAAGTAATACACATTGCCTTTGCATCTACGTGTACACATTTTCCGCTTACAATCACCACAATAGAATACATTGTAAAATGCTCTTTCATCATCCTCCCATCCTTCTGTAGTTTTTGTTGCTTTCTGTTGTGCTGCTTTTAACCTGATCTGTGCTTTGTCAAACAGTTCTCTGCTGATAATCGGCTCATGAGCATTTGGCGTAATAATCCACTGACTTTCGTCCAATATGTCACACCATTTTTCACCTCTTTGAAATCTGGATTCGTATTTTCTCTGAACCAGATCACCATAATAATTATTTCGATTTAAAACCGCACGTATCGAAGAATTTCCCCACTGGTGAAGATTCTCTCCATCCTGACAGTACACATGATGATATTGGTTATAGTCCGAAATCCGATGTACCCCATCTTCAAACAGCCTGTCAATAATACTCTGTATACCATCTCCAGAAGCATATTCTTCAAAAATCCTACGGACAATCTTTGCAGATTCCGGTTCCACAATCAGCTTATAAATCCCATTTACCTTTTCCACACAATATCCGTATGGAGCTGTAGATCCCACATATTCACCATTTTTCTGTACAATACGTTTCGCAGCCCGTTCTTTTGCAGAAATGTCTTTCGCATAAGCATCATTCACCAGATTTTTGATATTCATAGATAATTCCTGATTCTTAGCACCAGGTGCATATGAATCATAGTTGTCACATACAGAAATAAACCGTACTTTCATAAAAGGAAGAATCTTTTCCAGATAGTTACCAGTTTCGATGTAATTTCTTCCAAATCGTGAGAAATCCTTTACCAGAATACAGTTTATTTTACTTGCCCTGACATCATTCATCATCCGTTCAAATCCCGGTCGGTCAAAAGATAGGGTTAGATAACGATACTTTTGAAAATACAAGAAAATCAATGTTTTTCGAGCAACGGACAAGCAGGTATTGTACTAAAAACTGAATAACGTACCGCACAGGCGACGTTACCTTATCCCAACAGGGAAACAAGGAACGCCGCTATTTTTTTACCCTCATGTTACGCAGTAGGGGCAAAAAGAGCCTTGCTACACAAGGCTTTGCGGGTGCGGTTTACGCAAAGTAAGGGATTGATACCTAAACCCTCAAAATCGCTGTTCTACTGCGTAACAAATATGAAGCAAAGGAGTTGATGAAGCTATGGCAGTTTTCCGCGTGGAGAGAAACACAGGATATACGGTTATGAGCAACCACCATTTACGCAACAAGGAACTTTCCCTAAAAGCAAAAGGGCTGTTATCGCAAATGCTGTCCTTGCCGGAGGATTGGGACTATACCCTTGCGGGACTGTCCTATATCAACCGGGAAAAAATCGACGCTATCCGCGAAGCTGTCCGGGAGCTTGAAAGAGCCGGATATATTCAGCGTTCAAGGGAGCGCGACGAGAAAGGACGCTTGCGGGGAACTGATTACATCATCTATGAGCAGCCGCCTAACTTGGATT
The DNA here is from genome assembly GCF_014297245.1 of Blautia difficilis. Lineage (NCBI taxonomy): Bacteria > Bacillati > Bacillota > Clostridia > Lachnospirales > Lachnospiraceae > Blautia > Blautia difficilis. The sequence continues at coordinate 3,911 of NZ_JACOQG010000048.1, forward strand.
TACCTACATTGGAAAATCCAACATTGGGAAATCCAACATTGGAAAATCCTACGCAGGAAAAACCTACGTTGGAAAATCCAATGCAATTAAATAAAGATATACAAAAGACTGACTTATCAAAAAAAGAAAAATCAAATACGGATTTATCAAGTAACCATTCCATTCCTATCCTTTCCCCTAACCCCTCTCCTTTGAGGGAGGAAACGGCAGAGCCGGAACGGAAAGGAACGGAAGCGGCAGACGCATACAGCGTGTATGAGGAAATCATCAAGGACAATATCGAGTATGAGCATTTTATCAAGCATACCGGCATTGACAGGGAACGCTTGGACGAGATTGTGTCCCTTATCCTTGAAACTGTCTGCACCAAACGAAAGACAATCCGTATCGCCGGGGACGATTATCCGGCAGAGCTTGTCAAAGCAAAGTTTATGAAGCTCAACAGCAGCCACATTGAATTTGTCTTTGACTGCATGAAAGAGAACACCACGAAAATCCGCAACATCAAGCAATATCTGAAAGCGGTACTTTTCAACGCACCCAACACCATAGACAGCTATTACACCGCCCTTGTTAATCACGATATGTACGGCGGCTATTAAAAAACAGGAGGATTTTAATATGGCACAGAAAACAGGAGCTTTGATTTTTGATGAAACGGCAGACCGTTACGACATTCGCTTTGACCTTAACGATTACTACGGAGGATTGCATTGTGGGGATTGCCTTGAAGTGTTTGTACGCGGCAAATGGAAGCCGACCCGCATGGAGTACGGGGACAACTGGTATCTTGTTGGTGTGAGGGCTTCGGATTTGAACGGGCTGCGGGTGCGTATCTAAAGGCGGCATGAAAAATGTACGCCTTATTTTTATGCCCCGAAGCTGCACACCACCCTAACCAAACCACGAAAGGAGGGATTTCATGCAAGATGAAGTCAACGAAAAAGTTGTATCTTTAGCAATCAAAACATCTAAGCTGACTGCCGAAGTGCTGCAAAAGGCTATGAAAGCCCTGCTTGCCAAAGGCAAAGGGCAGCTAACCAAAGCCCCGCATGGGAAAATCACTATGCGGCAGCTTATGAAGCCGGGGGAAAAAGTTTCCAACATTGAGATTACCGACCAAAATATCAAAGCCTTTGACCCTATCGCAAGGAAAAACGGACTTGATTACAACGTCAAGAAGATTGAGAACGGCAAGCCGCCGACCTACCTTGTTTCTTTTAAGGGCAAGGATATTGACGTTATGACCGAAGCGTTTCGGGAATTTACCGCAAAGAAATTAGGCAGGGATAAAAAGCCCTCTATCCGCAAGCTGCTTTCCACTCTGAAAGACAAGGCGGCAGCACTGAACGCACAGAGGGACAAAGTGAAGAAAAAGGACAGGGAGGTATCGCTATGAAGCCGGAACTTAAAAAGCTGCTTATCCTAAATGCCCCCTATCTGCTCTTTGTCTATCTCTTTGACAAAATCGGACAGGCGGTGCGGCTCTCTCCGGGAACTGACCTTTCCGGCAAGGTGCTTTCCCTTGCAGACGGCTTTTCCGCTGCCTTTGCAAACCCGCTTCCGAGCCTTGCCCCTATGGATTTGCTTATCGGTATTGCGGGGGCTGTCCTTATCCGGCTTATGGTGTACTTCAAAGGCAAGAATGCGAAGAAATACCGAAAAGGTATCGAATACGGTTCAGCCCGTTGGGGCAACGCCGAAGATATAAAGCCCTATATTGACCCGGTATTTCAAAACAACGTGCTACTGACACAGACGGAACGGCTTACTATGAACAGCCGCCCGAAGCAGCCGAAGTATGCAAGGAATAAAAATATCCTTGTTATCGGGGGAAGCGGCAGCGGCAAGACGAGATTTTTTGTGAAACCAAACCTTATGCAGTGTACAGGAGAAAAAGGTACGAACTGTATTCCAGTAAGCTATATCGTAACCGACCCGAAAGGTACAGTTTTAGTCGAGTGCGGAAAGCTCTTACAGCGTAGCGGGTATCGGATAAAGGTGCTGAATACAATCAATTTCAAGAAATCCATGCGCTACAATCCCTTTGCCTATCTCCGCAGCGAAAAAGACATTTTGAAACTGGTAAATACCATTATTGCCAACACCAAAGGGGACGGGGAAAAAGCCGGGGAGGATTTTTGGGTAAAATCGGAACGGCTCTTTTACTGCGCCCTTATCGGCTACATTTGGTACGAAGCCCCGGAGGAAGAAAAGAACTTTACGACGCTGCTTGAAATGATAAATGCCAGTGAAGCCCGCGAGGACGACCCGGAATTTCAGTCCCCCGTTGACCTCATGTTTGAACGGTTGGAGGAAAAAGACCCGGAACACTTTGCCGTCCGGCAGTATAAGAAATTCCTGTTATCTGCGGGAAAGACACGAAGCTCTATCCTCATTTCCTGCGGTGCGCGGCTTGCCCCTTTTGACATTAAGGAGCTGCGCGACCTTATGGAAACCGACGAAATGGAGCTTGACACCATAGGCGACCGCAAGACCGCCCTGTTTGTTATCATCAGCGACACCGACGATACTTTTAACTTTGTCGTGAGTATTCTTTACACGCAGCTTTTCAATCTCCTTTGCGACAAGGCAGATGATGAATACGGCGGCAGGCTGCCCGTCCATGTGCGCTGTCTGTTAGACGAGTTTGCAAATATCGGGCAGATACCGAAGTTTGAAAAGCTCATAGCCACTATCCGAAGCCGGGAAATCTCCGCGTCGATTATCTTGCAGTCGCAAAGCCAGTTAAAGGCAATCTATAAGGACAACGCCGATACCATAGTCGGCAACTGCGACACCACCCTTTTCTTGGGCGGCAAGGAGAAAACCACCCTCAAAGAAATGTCGGAAATCTTGGGGAAAGAAACCATTGACAGCTTCAACACTTCCGAGAACCGGGGGCGCGAGGTATCGCATGGACTGAACTATCAGAAGTTAGGCAAGCAGCTTATGACGGAAGATGAAATAGCGGTTATGGACGGCGGGAAATGTATTTTACAACTTAGAGGGGTGCGCCCGTTCTTTTCCGATAAGTACGACATTACAAAGCACCCCAACTATAAATATCTTTCCGACTATGACAAGAAAAATACTTTTGATATGGAAAAGCATTTAAGGCGCAGACCCGCCCTTGTGAAGCCGGACGAAGTATTTGACTACTACGAAATCAGCGAAAGCGATTTGCAGGAGGACACCGACCATGAATAGACGTATCAGAAAGAAAAAGGACAAGAAAATCACAGAAGCCATAAACGGGCTTGTTTTGATTGCTGAACGACGGGAACAGCAGCGGCAGGCTGCTATCCGGCAGTTTGTGAAACGGTGTGAAGCCCTGTATGAGCAGCAGCGAACAGAAAGGAGGAATTGACGCAGTAACAAAGAAAAAGACAACTTGCATGATACGCGCCCCTACAAAAATTCCTATCGCCCACACTGACAACTGAATACCGCCGCGCGGCAGACATTTAGGCAGCGCGGGGACTTATGACCGCGGCAGTTTGAAAACTGACCGCCGTTTTTTATGCCCTTTTACGGGCAAGCCGCATTTGCGGCAGAAAGGAGTTTTATGGAATTTTTCAACAGCGCAATCGGCGTATTACAGACTTTGGTTATCGCTCTTGGAGCAGGACTTGGCATTTGGGGCGTTATCAATCTCTTAGAGGGATATGGAAACGACAATCCGGGCGCAAATGCTCATGTGCGGTAAAGTAATAAAAAGATTTAGGTAGCCGCCTTAACTATTCCTAAATAAGATAATATGCACAGTATTTTCTCGTAAATAGAAAATAAATTATTGCATTTTACCAATTATTATGTTAAAATGACAATGTAACAAAGAGCTATGTATTTTTAAGGAAAGGGAGGAACTTATGAATTTAAGAAAATCTATTTTAGCACTTTCAGTAGTAGCTGGAATTGTAGCTGCTCCAATGACTGTATTTGCCGCTCATACTCATAGTTGGGGTTCTCCCCAGTACTATGGATATGAAGATGAAATGCCTGGTATATATGATGACTGGGATAAATGTGCGACACGTCATGTATATAATTACAAACAATGTTTAATTTGTGGAGAAGTAAGCATTTATGAAGTTGAGACGATTGAAATGTCTCACAAATGGGTGAATGGTGCATGTGTATATTGCAACAAAGGTTACGCGAAAGAGATAAATTAACATAGTATCATTACCGGCAAGTTTATGATCAAAAAATAGAAAGCATTGAGAATATTTCAAAATTTCTTGAAAGTACTCTCAGTGCTTTCTTTGATAATATGAAAGGAGAAATAAATGCAAAAAAAACAACTTTCTGTATTAGTACTAATTATTTTATGCTTTTTATTAGGATGTAACAGAGAAACACCAAAAGATGAATCTCAACAAAATTATGAAGATGAATCTAATATTTCTAAAACAAATGGAGAAGAACTTGTAAATATAAACAGTGAATTGTTAGGTTCGACTCCTTTTGATATCCAAATCGATAAAACAGCATTGCAGACTAGAAAAGAAACAGAAACAGAAGTTACAATAAAGACAAATTTAACAGACTGGGGTTATACTGTTTCTTCTGAAAAAGGGAAAATATCTGATATAAATAAAAATTCATTCATATATATAGCACCTAAAGATGAGAGGGATGATACTATAAAAATACAATTATCGGACTATGAAAATGGCATATCATATGAATATACAATTCCACTTATTTTTGCGGGAAACAATGAACATTCTTTAGATAAATTCAAGGAAAATCTTTCAAGATTACCTAATAGTTAGTAAAGAGTCGATAGACTAAAGTACCACCATCCTCTTTTATTTCAACTGAATATCCATCCCGCCGCACCGCAGCGGCACATGAAGCAGTAAATCCGAAAAAGATTTGCTGCTTTTTTTGCGTCCATTTTTGGCAAATTTCCAAAAGTTCCGTATTAGACAGTGAAACCAAAAAAGGCTGCCATTTTTTTCAGACAGCGGGCAAAACGCAGCTTCCGAAACGCCTTATTGTCGGGAAAGACCGAGCCGCCGGAAAAGTTCTTGCCGGAAAGTCCGTCCATTCTGCTCTTTTGTGGTTTGTAGGGAGTAAGGGAAAAACGCCAGCCCGCAGCCTTTTATAAAAAAAGCTGGTTATAGATTTTCTGAAAAAGTGGCAGTAGCAAGTGAACGGCAGGCCGGCAGTTTCTTAGAGCAAGTTTCTACCACGGTGCCAAAATCCGCAATTCTGCGGTTTTGCCCCTCGCGGGAAACTTGTTGGGGAGTGCCTTCCCCAAACCCTGCTATGCGGCTTACGCCGCAAAAATATTTCTGTCCGGCAGACAGGAAATGCCCCGAAAATAGCTAACAGACCAGCCCATTTTTTGTGATAAGTGAAAGGAGGTTTACAGCCCATGCCGAAGCGATACAACACCCCCCACCGCAGCCATGTTGTGAAAACCCGGCTGACCGATGAAGAATACGCCGACTTCACAGAACGGCTTGCGCCCTATGGTATCAGTCAGTCCGAATTTCTCCGGCAGGCCATCCGGCGCACTACCATACGCCCCGTACTCCATGTGTCGTCAGTCAATGACGAGCTGCTCTCCGCTGTCGGGAAGCTCACAGCCGAGTACGGCAGGATTGGCGGCAATCTCAACCAGATTGCCCGCACCCTCAACGAGTGGCATAGCCCCTACCCGGCTATGGCAAAGGAATTGCGGGAAGCGGCCGCCGACCTTGCCGCCCTCAAGTATGAAGTCCTAAAGAAAGTAGGTGACGCCGTTGGCAACACTCAAGCATTTAGGCTCTAAGAACGCCGACTACGGAGCCGCCGAACAATACCTGCTCTTTGAGCATGACGAATTTACTATGAAGCCCGTCCTTGATGAAAACGGCAGGCTTATCCCCCGTGAGGATTATCGCTTGTCCACGCTGAACTGCGGCGGCGAGGATTTTGCCGTTGCGTGTATGCGCTCCAATCTCCGCTATGAGAAAAATCAGCGGCGGGAGGATGTGAAAAGCCACCACTATATCATCAGCTTTGACCCACGGGACGGGCCGGACAACGGCCTGACCGTAGACCGGGCGCAGGCGTTGGGGGAGCAATTCTGTAAAGAGCATTTCCCCGGCCATCAGGCCCTTGTCTGCACCCACCCGGACGGGCATAACCACAGCGGCAACATCCATGTGCATATCGTCATCAACTCCCTGCGGATTTATGAAGTCCCGCTTCTGCCCTACATGGACAGACCAGCCGACACACGGGAGGGCTGCAAGCACCGCTGCACCAACGCCGCTATGGAATATTTCAAGAGTGAAGTCATGGAGATGTGCCACCGGGAGGGGCTTTACCAAATCGACCTCTTGAACGGCAGCAAGGAACGGATAACAGAACGGGAATACTGGGCGGC
>NZ_JACOQG010000049.1:0-9707 GCF_014297245.1 Blautia difficilis
CGTTGTGCATGAGTGCAGCTATGACGAGAACAAGACCCGCAGACAGGACATTGAGATTTATTATTCTTTTGTTGGCAAGGTGGACTTGCCCGAATAACCGCCCGACCTATCCGACACAATGCGCAAGTGCCGGATAGGAACGGCAAAATTTTTTACACTTCTATTACTTCTTTATCGCACATCAGTAAAATCACAGGGCATTAAGCAGTTCATGGCTAATTAAAGGGAACAAAAAGAAAGGAAAAGCCAATCCAGACGGTATCAGCGGCAGGCTACAAGAATAAATTGTGATTTCACAAGATTGGTGCTATAATAAGAGAAAAGTTCCTGCCGGGGCAGCCGCTCCGGTGGTATGGATAGAAAGGCAGGAAAACAATATGCACATCAGCTATAAACCACTCTGGCACACACTGTTAGAGCGTGATATGAGAAAAGAGGATTTAAGGCTTGCCGCTGGTATGACAACAAATATGATTGCCAACATGAGCAAAGAGGGAAAGCACATCAGCATGGATACATTAGCCCGTATCTGCGAAACGCTGAATTGTGAGATTACCGATGTGATTGAGTTAGTACCAGACGAGCCTGCTTCCACAGGAGGTAAGGAACATGAGCGAATTGAAACCAAGAATAAAAGAAAACGGAATTGATTATATCCTTGTTGGAGATTACTACATCCCGGACTTGAAGTTGCCGGAGGAACACCGCCCCATCGGAAAGTACGGACGGATGCACCGGGAATATTTAAGAGAAGTCTGCCCAGCCAGATTACACACATTGACCCTGACCGGGGAATTGTGGACATATCTTGCAGACCTGAACGAACAGGCACAGAAACGGTTAGACACCATCATGGAGCAGATGAAAGCTGCCGAGGGCGTGACCGAGGAATTGAAGCGTACCCGTCAAATGGAATGGGTGCAGCGTTGCAATAACATTCACAACCGGGCAGAAGAAATTGTTTTACATGAGATGATTTATTCATAACGGTATGGTAGAATGATTATTACAAATTAGAAGTTGTAAAGGAGACTTTGTATGGGTAGAAAAGAAATAACAACAAAAGAAGATTTAATGAAAGTAATAGAATTATTCGAAAATACTGGAATTACATACTGGTTGGATGGCGGATGGGGTGTAGATATTTTAGCTGGTAAACAAACAAGAATTCATAGAGATATAGATATAAATTTTGATGCTCAACATACGGAAAAATTGTTAAATGTGCTTTTGAATCTGGGCTATAAAATTGATACAGACTGGAAACCGGTTAGAATAGAGTTATATAGTGATGAACTTGGTTACTTAGACATTCACCCGTTCGTTTTAAGTGAGGACGGAACTTCAAAACAAGCTGATTTAGAGGGTGGCTGGTATGAGTTTGAAAAAGATTACTTTGGTAGTGCTTTTTTTGAAGGAAAAACAATTCCTTGTATATCCTTAAAAGGCCAAAGAGTTTTCCATTCAGGTTATGAATTAAGAGATAAAGATAAGCATGATATTTCAATTCTTGAAAGTTTATCAAAATAACATTGCTGTAATTTCTAAGATAAATTCCACTTTATCGCTTTGAAATTTTAACTGAATAAGTATAGCACCAACCGCTGCTACATGGAAGCAAACACAACCATGCAACAGCGGTTTTTCTTTACCGTTTTTTCCTTTGACTGATAGGAGTTCCTGTTTTCTTTGATTTTTGTAGAATCCGAATGAGCCAGCGAAATTCTTCGTCTGACAGATTTTTATAGTTGATGCCGAGCTGCTTGCAGTAAAGGACAACCAGCTTTTCATCCCGACTGCCCTTGAAATTTTCAACCGCTTCCAAATTTTCTTTCAATTCATCGGCAACGGTGGTCTGGGGCGCACTCTCGCTGTCCTTTTTGTGGGCTTCCCGAATATCCCGGATAATGAGATTGAGGTCATCAAGAACCATGTGGCTGAAATATTCATCATCGCTGATATGGGCGGCTTGCAGCACTTTCAAATGCGGGTCGTCTTCGCCGGGGCGATACCGTTCAATGATTTCATGCCGGACAGTATCGACAAGGGCGTTGAGGTTTTGAATCTGCATGGTGGCAATCCCATCTACATAAATCTCAATGTCCGCAAGAAACTTGATAAAGTCCTTATGAGTGGCAAGCTCACAGAGCAGACGGTTGTTAATCCGACCGCCTTTCAGAAGTGCCACCATCTCATCATTCAAATGCAGCTCTGTTAGTGGCGTGTTGATCTGCTCCCGGTTCTCTGTCCGGCACAGCAGATAATCAACGGAAACCCCATAGAAGTCTGCCAGCGTGATAAGGTTGCCATGATTGATTTCCTTATAATCCTCTTTTTCATAACTGCCAAGAGCTGATTTGGAAATGCCCGTCAGCTCTGATAATTCTTCCAGATTTAAGCCTTTGTCCTTGCGGAGTTCCCAAAGGCGTTCCTGTATGCTTGTCGCTCCTTTCATGGGCGCACGCTCCTTTCCGGCGGTTTCATTACTGCCGCTTAACTGGATTATATCATACTTTCCGCAATCGTGGAAATTTCTGATTTTTACCCTTAATTCCTACTTTGTGGACATACGGCACAGGGCACAAAAATGTTCTATGATACAGGTAGTTCATCGATGGATTATTCCAATCGAATGACCAGCCTGTGTGGGATATGCTTCCCCGGCGATGTAGCGCCATGACTTTTGGCAGGGATATGGAGGAACCCTGACCGAAACGAGCGTACCAAAGGGAGCAATACGCCGCTGTGAGATTCAGGGGAGGAACGACACCGGGGAGAACTGGCGAACTGATACCGAAATGATACCGAAACACGACAATCTGATAGGGGGATAGTCTACCCTATTGCTGATACTTCTGGAGATTTTAGACGGCTCTATGACCGTAATTTTGCCGAAAATCGCCCCGAAACTATACACTAAAACGGGAGGAAACGCAATATGCCGAGAATGAGCAAAAAGAGGAAGCATGAGCTTTCTTTTTACCTCAATGACCGGGGGCGTGTCACTTACAACGAATTATTCACCGAACCGACTTTGTATCGTATGACATGCAAAGGAGGATAATATTTATGTCAATGATTAAAATTGAAAACCTTACGTTTTCATATCCGACAAGTTATGATAATGTTTTTGAAAATGTCAGTTTCCAGGTTGATACCGATTGGAAGCTTGGTTTTGTGGGCAGAAACGGACGAGGTAAAACAACCTTTCTGAATCTTCTGCTTGGGAAATATGAGTATAGTGGAAAAATCCTATCATCCGTACAGTTTGATTATTTTCCTTATCCCGTTTCAGATAAGAATCGTATTACAGAGGATATATTGCAGGAGATTTGCCCACTTGCGGAAGAATGGGAACTTATGCGAGAACTTTCTTATCTTGATGTTGATGTCGATGTGCTTTGGCGACCTTTTGAAACACTTTCCAACGGAGAGCAGACAAAGGTTTTGATTGCCGCTCTTTTTCTTAATGAAGGGCATTTCCTACTGATTGATGAACCTACCAACCATTTGGATGCCAAAGCGAGAAAAAGTGTGGCGGCATATCTGAAAAAGAAAAAGGGATTCATCTTAGTTTCTCACGATCGTCGCTTTCTTGACGATTGTGTTGACTATATTCTATCGATTAACCGAGCGAATATCGAAGTGCAAAGAGGAAACTTTTCATCATGGATGTCAAATTTTGAGCGACAGCAAGAATTTGAACTGGCTCAGAACGAACGTTTGCAAAAGGACATCAGACGATTACAGCAGTCGGCAAAACGCGCTGCAGTATGGTCTGAACGTGTAGAAGCTTCCAAAATTGGGGCAGCAGATAAAGGTTATGTCGGTCATAAAGCCGCCAAAATGATGAAGCGTTCAAAATCTATAGAAGCGAGACAACAACAGACAATCGAACAAAAATCAGCATTGCTGAAAAATATGGAAACCGCAGAAGCCCTCAAGATACAACCGCTTAATTACCATACAGATTTGCTTGCATCATTATCGAATGTAGTAGTTTATTATGATGGCATTTCAGTTTGTGAACCCGTTTCGTTTGAAATAAGACAGGGAGAACGCATTGTGCTTGATGGAAAGAACGGCAGTGGCAAAAGTAGCCTGTTAAAGTTGGTAGTCGGGCAGTCCATAGATTATACGGGTACAGTAACACTTGGCTCTGGGCTTGTAATTTCTTATGTGCCACAGGATACATCGTATTTATGTGGAACCCTTTCCGAGTTTGCAGAAGAAAACAACCTTGATGAAAGTTTGTTCAAGGCAATTCTTAGGAAAATGGACTTTGAGCGTGTACAGTTTGAAAAGGATATTAAAGACTTTTCTGGCGGGCAAAAGAAGAAAGTCCTAATTGCGAAAAGCCTTTGTGAAAAGGCACACTTGTATGTATGGGATGAACCGCTCAACTTTATTGATGTGTACTCACGTATGCAGATTGAACAACTCATAACGGAGTTTGCCCCGACCATGCTCCTGGTAGAACATGACAGTGTTTTTCGAGATACTGTGGCAAGTAAAATTGTGAATATCTAAATTGGTTCTTCCGCAATTTTACGTTTTTCGCTTTAATAAAAATGGAGAATGCTGATTTACACTGGCATTCCAGTATTGAAAAATTACAAAATACGGATAATTGCGTAAGAACCTCTAAATTAAAATAATTGTATGGGTTAATTCCAGCTTTACAGAGACTCAAATTCCAGTTTGTAGAATTAAGAAAATCGTAATTTGTGGAGGTAAAATATAGATGAATCAAGGTAGAATTATTGTAATCACAGGTGCGCCGGGGACAGGAAAAACTACAACGGCATCTGCTGTTGCAAAAGAATCAGATTTGGAAAAGTCTGTGCATATGCACACAGATGACTTTTATCATTATTTGAGTAAAGGGGCAATACCACCGCATTTGCCAGAATCAAATGAGCAAAATTTGATTGTCATTGAAGCGTTTTTAGAAGCTGCGAAGCGATATGCTCGTGGTGGATATGATGTAATTGTTGACGGTATTATCGGACCGTGGTTTTTAAAGCCGTGGCAAAGTCTTGTTCGGGAACATTATGAGGTGCATTATATTATTTTAAGGGCAAGTAAGGAAGAAACCTTGAAGCGAGCTGTTGAACGCTCAAAGTTAGACCGAAAGACAAATATCGAATTGGTAGAAACCATGTGGGAGCAATTTTGCAATCTGGGAATATATGAATCGAATGTTATAGATACGACCACTTATTCCATTCAAGAAACTGTTTCCGCAGTACAAGAAAAAATCGCAAGTAGGGCAGCGTTGTTGTCTTAGATTGTTTTGGTGCAATTCCAGTTTGTTAGCTTTACATCGGGTCAACTTGTCCCGAACTTTTACAACTAAATACCCGCCGCTCACACAGTGGCACACCGAGCAGGAAATCTGAAAAAGGTCTCCTGCTTTTTTTCTGCCCAAAATGAGGTGGTAAAACGCCACCCCATCCACCAATTAGCGAAAGGAGGGACACGAAATGCCTTGTCCACACAACGAAATCACGATTGTTCAGCGCAGCCAGCGGCAGTCTGCGGTTGCCGCCGCTGCTTACCAAAGCGGCGAAAAGCTGTTCTGTGAATACGACCAGCAAGTAAAGCACTACCCGGAAAAGCGTGGTATCGTCCACAATGAAATCCTGCTCCCGGCAAATGCTCCACAGGAATATGCAGACCGCAATACTTTATGGAATGCCGCCGAAGCGGTGGAAAAGCAATGGAACTCCCAGCTTGCAAGGCGGTGGGTGCTTACCATTCCCAGAGAGATACCGCCCGACCAGTACGCTGTCCTTGTACGGGAGTTTTGTGAACAGCAGTTTGTTTCCAAAGGCATGATTGCTGATTTTGCCATCCATGACCCCCATCCGCCGGGACACAATCCCCACGCCCATGTCCTGCTGACCATGCGGGCAATGGATGAACATGGAAAATGGCTTCCCAAGAGCCGCAAGGTTTATGACCTTGACGAGAATGGGGAACGGATAAAGCTGCCGTCCGGCAGGTGGAAAAGCCACAAGGAGGATACGGTGGACTGGAACGACCAGAAGTATTGTGAAATCTGGCGGCATGAATGGGAGGTTATCCAGAACCGCTATCTGGACGCCAATGACCGCCCGGAGCGTGTGGACTTGCGTTCCTATGCCAGACAGGGGCTTGATATAGTCCCCACTGTCCATGAGGGGACTGCTGTCCGGCAGATGGAAAAGCGAGGTATCCAGACGAATATCGGCAACCTGAACCGGGAAATCAGAGCCGCCAACCGCCTGATGAAGTCCATCCGGCAGCTTATCCAAAACCTCAAAGGCTGGATTACCGAGCTGGGAGAAAAACGGAAGGAGCTGCTTGCACAAAAGGCGGCGGAGGAAGCGACACTTCTTCCCAATCTGCTGATGAAGTATATGGAGATACGAAAGGAAGAACGGAAGGACTGGACAAGGGCTGGACAGAACCGGGGAACTTCACAGGACTTAAAGGCAGTCAGCGAAGCCCTGTCCTATCTCCGGCAAAAGGGGCTTTCCACTGTGGAGGACTTAGAAGCGTTTCTGGAATCTTCCGGGAAATCAGCCGCAGATTACCGCAATCAGATGAAGCCAAAGGAAGCCCGGAGCAAAGTGATTGACGGGATTCTTGCCAGCCGGACAGACTGCAAGGAATGTAAGGCTGTCTATGAGAAGTACCAGAAGATATTTTTTAAGAAAATAAAGGGGAAATTCAAACAGGAACACCCGGAGGTTGCCCGGTATGAGAAAGCCGCTGACTACCTTGCCAAGCACCCGGACGATAAGGATAAAACGAAAAATGAGTTGCAACAGGAGCAGGAAACGCTTCTCAGCGAAATCGCAGAGCTGAAAGTACCACTGACCGAGGTACAGGAGGATTTGAAGAAGCTGCGGGACATCCGCTACTGGGTACGGAAAGCCACACCCGGCACAGAGGAAAGCAAAGAGCCGCCCAAGAAGCAGCCCATCAAAGAAGTCTTGCAGGATAAGACTGACGAGAAAAAAGCACAAAGAACCGCCCCGGCACAGGAGAAACACAGACAACAGGATATGGAACTTTAACAGGCACTTGCCATTTTCAATTAGAGAATGTCAGGTGCTTTTCTTATTTTCAAGGAGGGATAGATTTGAATGTATTCGAAGCTGTGAAGCAGTCCGTCACAACAAGACAGGCTGCGGAGTATTATGGAATCCATGTAGGTCGGAACGGGATGGCTTGCTGCCCGTTCCATAACGATAAAACCCCAAGCATGAAGCTGGATCGGCGTTACCATTGCTTCGGCTGCGGTGCGGATGGGGATGTGATTGATTTTGCCGCCGCCCTGTATGGGCTGGGAAAGAAAGAAGCCGCCGTACAGCTGGCACAGGACTTCGGGCTTTCCTATGAGGACTGGAAACCGCCGGGAAAGGTAAAAAAGCCCAAGACCCGGCAGAAATCCCCGGAGGAACAGTTTCAGGAAGCAAAGAATCGCTGCTTCCGTATTCTTGCCGATTATCTCCATCTGCTGATGGCATGGAGAACGGACTACGCCCCGCACTCCCCGGAGGAAGCCTTTCATCCCCGGTTTGTGGAAGCCTTACAGAAGCAAGCCCAAGTGGAATATCTGCTGGATGTGCTGCTGTTCGGGGAAACAGAGGAAAAAGCGGATTTGATTACGGACTACGGAAAGGATGTGATACAGCTTGAACAGCGAATGGCAGAACTTGCAGCCGCAGACGCAGCAAGAACTAAAAAACACTATGAACGCCATGCAGCCGCCCCAGAGCGTTGAGGAAATCAAGGCGGGGCTGGAAACCACCGAGAAAGGCGGTGTCCGTCAGAGCATACGGAACTGCCTGACCGTATTCCAACGTGACCCTCTGCTTTCAGGGGCTATCGCATACAACATCCTGACTGACCGCAAGGACATCATAAAGCCCATCGGTTTTCACAGAGAAAGCACCGCCCTGAACGATACGGACATGAAGTATCTGCTTCTTTATCTGGAAGAAACCTACGGGCTTACCAATGAGAAAAAGATTGATAACGCCATCGGGATTGTGGCGAATGAAAACAAGTACCATCCCATCCGGGACTATCTCAATACCCTTGTGTGGGACGGGACAGAGCGAATCCGCTTCTGCCTGCGGCACTTTCTGGGGGCTGACGCAGACGATTACACCTATGAAGCGTTGAAGCTGTTCCTGCTGGGTGCAATCTCACGAGCCTTTCAGCCGGGGTGCAAGTTTGAAATCATGCTCTGTCTGGTAGGCGGTCAGGGGGCTGGAAAGTCCACCTTCTTCCGGCTGCTGGCAGTCCGGGACGAGTGGTTCTCCGATGATTTGCGGAAGCTGGACGATGACAATGTGTACCGCAAGCTGCAAGGTCACTGGATTATTGAAATGTCGGAAATGATGGCAACCGCCAACGCCAAGAGCATTGAGGAAATCAAGTCATTTTTAAGCCGGCAGAAAGAGGTCTACAAGATACCTTATGAAACCCACCCGGCAGACCGCCCCCGTCAGTGCGTGTTTGGCGGCACTTCCAATGCCCTTGACTTCCTGCCCCTTGACCGTTCCGGCAACCGCCGCTTTATCCCGGTCATGGTGTACCCGGAGCAGGCGGAAGTTCACATTTTGGAGGATGAAGCCGCTTCCAGAGCCTATATCGGGCAGATGTGGGCGGAAGCGATGGAGATTTATAAAAGCGGCAGGTTCAAGCTGGCTTTCAGCCCCGCCATGCAGCGGTATCTCAAAGAACACCAGCGGGATTTTATGCCGGAGGACACCAAAGCCGGGATGATACAGGCGTATCTTGATAAATACACCGGGAGCATGGTCTGCTCCAAGCAGCTCTATAAGGAAGCCTTGAACCATGCTTTTGACGAGCCGAAGCAATGGGAAATCCGGGAAATCAACGAGATTATGAACCAGTGCATTTCCAGCTGGCGGTACTTCCCAAACCCAAGAATGTTTTCCGAATATGGCAGACAAAAGGGCTGGGAGCGTGAAAACCCGGCAACGGACTCCGGCAACCCGTCTGAAAAAACGATGGACGGTTTTGTGGAGGTCACAGAACAGATGGAGCTTCCATTCTGAAAAGGACAGCCCGTTGCACCCCCTGTTGTTATCCCGTTGCCGAGCCGGTTGCCGGGAAAAACCCCTTATTTCCGGGCTTTTCTCCCTTATAACAACCAAAACAACAAAAAAATAAAAGAAAAGTATAAATAGTAACCATCGCCAGATTGAGATTGTTTGCAAGGTCTTTTGAAGTCCGTTGCCGGACTTCGTTGCCGACACCCTCTGTCTGGCTATTTTCATGTATGGAGGATAACTGCCTATGGCAAAAAACAAAACAGAGATTCATGTGACCACTGTATTTGACGGGGAGCTTGACGCCACTGATGTGTTCGTCAGCCTGATTTCCCAGAAATACGGAAAGACAAATGCAAAAGAATATCTTGCTAAAAAGAAAGATATAGGCTATAATGAAGATGAGGTTCAAAAGAGCCAGATACCGTCTGGATTGTGTGGGTAAATGGCTATGATGAACGAAATGGAATACAGAACAATCGGTTCGGCACTTGCCGGGGGTTATCGTGCGGCGGTCTATTGCAGGCTGTCAAAGGACGATGACCTGCAAGGCGAAAGTGCCAGTATCGCAAACCAGCGTGATATGCTGGAAAAATACTGCGAAAAGCAGGGATGGGAGGTTGTGGCAGT
>NZ_JACOQG010000050.1:0-9399 GCF_014297245.1 Blautia difficilis
CGTTGTGCATGAGTGCAGCTATGACGAGAACAAGACCCGCAGACAGGACATTGAGATTTATTATTCTTTTGTTGGCAAGGTGGACTTGCCCGAATAACCGCCCGACCTATCCGACACAAGAGCTAAGTGCCGGATAGGAACGGCAAAATTTTTTACACTTCTATTGCTTCTTTATAGCACATCAGTAAAGTCACAAGGAATAAAACAGTTCATGGCTAATTAAAGGGAACAAAAAGAAAGGGAATGCACAATCCAGACGGTATCAGCGGCAGGCTACAAGAATAAATTGTGATTTCACAAGATTGGTGTTATAATAAGAGAAAAGTTCCTGCCGGGGCAACCGCCCCGGTGGTATGGATAGAAAGGCAGGAAAACAATATGCACATCAGCTATAAACCACTCTGGCACACACTGTTAGAGCGTGATATGAGAAAAGAGGATTTAAGGCTTGCTGCTGGTATGACAACAAATATGATTGCCAACATGAGCAAAGAGGGAAAGCACATCAGCATGGATACATTAGCCCGTATCTGTGAAACTCTGAATTGTGAGATTACTGATGTGATTGAGTTAGTACCAGACGAGCCTGCTTCCACAGGAGGTAAGGAACATGAGCGAATTGAAACCAAGAATAACGGAAAACGGAATTGATTATATCCTTGTCGGAGATTACTACATTCCAGGCTTGAAACTGCCGGAGGAACACCGCCCTATCGGAAAGTACGGACGAATGCACCGGGAATATTTAAGAGAAGTCCACCCAGCCAGATTGAATACATTGATACTGACCGGAGAATTGTTGACATATCTTGCAGACCTGAATGAACAGGCACAAAAACGGTTAGACACTATCATGGAGCAGATGAAAGCTACCGAGGGCGTGACAGAGGAATTGAAGTGTACCCGACAAATGGAATGGGTGCAGCGTTGCAATAACATTCACAACAGGGCAGAAGAAATTGTTTTGTATGAGATGATTTATTCATAACGGGAGCAATTAAATCGGAGGTATATAAGATGATTGAAATTGTATTTGGTGAAAGTGCCTGTGGAAGTTTGAAAATTGCCCAAACTTACGGCAAGGGAAAGTATAGAGGAAGTGCTGTTTCAATATTTATGAGGCACGAAGACGGGAGTGTTCCATCTTCAGATGAAATGAAAAAGGCACAGCTTCAAGCACAGGAACAAGAACGCATTGCTTGGGAGAATGCTATTCCATTGGGAGGCAAGAGCAGTGATGTTTATTGTTTTGATATGGCTCTTAGTGTGGGAGATATTTCTGATAATGGAATTGGCGAACAGCGGAAAAATATTTTCAAGAAAATGCTGTCTGTCTGCTTTGTAGAGGATTTAGATTATCAGGTTGAAGAAAAAATACAGAAAATTAAAACTACATTGACCTCAGTGATTGAACGATATGTAGCTGGGGAAGAAATTCGCATTTGGTATAGCTATAATCCAGATGAGCTTTGTGGTATGTATTGGCTTATGAAACAACTTCAACCATTAAACTGCCAGACAACAATTTATTTGGTTAAGTTACCTACATGGGAATATGGAAAAGAAAATACTATGACATCCAAAATAGCATGGGGCGAGGTCTCTCCTGGCGAATGGGGAAACTATATAACTCTACAAGAGAAAGCTAATCCTGTATTTCTTTCAGCTTGTACTATGAAATGGAATCAACTTCAAAATGAAAATGCACCTTTGCGTGCAATGTTAAATGGTAAATTGCAAAGCGTTTCAGAAGATATATATGATAGTTTCATTCTTCGTGAAATTGCGGAACAGCCAGAGCAATTCAAAATGGCTATTGTCATAGGTAATGTTTTAGGAAAATATCAACTTGGAATTAGTGATGTATGGATTTCCAATCGCATTGATAAAATGCTTGAAGATGGTGTGTTGGAAATTATACAGGACGCACCAAAGGGAGAAACAAATTATCGCCGAATATTAAGAAAACGAATGAAATAATAACCACAGCACAAACCGCTGCTACATGGAATCCAACAAACCATGCAACAGCGGTTTTCCTTTACCGTTTTTTCCTCTGGCTGATAGGTGTTCCCATTTTCTTTGATTTTTTGAGAATACGAATGAACCAGCGAAATTCTTCTTCTGACAGGTTTTTATAGTTGATACCAAGCTGCTTGCAGTAAAGGATAACCAGTTTTTCATCTCGACTGCCCTTGAAATTTTCGACCGCTTCCAGATTTTCTTTCAGTTCATCGGCAACGGTAGTTTGGGGCGCACTCTCGCTGTCCTTTTTGTGGAATTCCCGAATATCCCGGATAATCAGGTTGAGGTCATCCAGAACCATGTGACTGAAATACTCATCATCACTGATATGTGCGGCTTGCAGCACCTTCAAATGCGGGTCATCTTCGCCGGGGCGATACCGTTCAATAATTTCATGCCGGACGGTATCAACAAGGGAGTTGAGATTTTGGATTTGCATGGTGGCAATCCCGTCCACATAAATCTCAATGTCCGCAAGAAACTTGATAAAGTCCTTATGGGTGGCAAGTTCGCAGAGCAGACGGTTGTTAATCCGACCGCTTTTCAGCAGTGCCACCATCTCATCGTTCAAATGCAGCTCCGTCAGTGGCGTGTTGATCTGCTCCCTGTTCTCTGTCCGGCACAGCAGATAATCGACGGAAACCCCATAGAAGTCTGCCAGCGTGATAAGGTTGCCATGATTGATTTCCTTATAATCCTCTTTTTCATAACTGCCAAGGGCTGATTTAGAAATGCCCGTCAGCTTTGATAGTTCTTCCAGATTTAAGCCTTTGTCTTTGCGGAGTTCCCAAAGGCGTTCCTGTATGCTTGTTGCAACTTTCATGGGCGCACGCTCCTTTCCGGTGGTTTTATTTCTGCCGTTTAACTGGATTATATCACACTTTCCGCAATCGTGGAAATTTCTGATTTTCCCCCTGATTCCTACTTTGTGGATATACGGCACAGGGCACAAAAATGTTCTATGATACAGGTAGTTCATCGATGGATTATTCCAATCGAATGACCAGCCTGTGTGGGATATGCTTCCCCGGCGATGTAGCGCCATGACTTTTGGCAGGGATATGGAGGAACCCTGACCGAAACGAGCGTACCAAAGGGAGCGATACGCCGCTGTGAGATTCAGGGGAGGAACGACACCGGGGAGAACTGGCGAACTGACACCGAAATGATACCGAAACACGACAATTTGATAGGGAGATAGTCTACCCTATCGCTGAGACTTCGGGAGATTTTAAGCGGCTCTATGGCTGTAATTTTGCCGAAAATCGCCCCGAAACCATACACGAAAACGGGAGGAAACGTAACATGCCGAGAATGAGCAAAAAGCGGAAGCATGAGCTTTCCTTTTACCTCAATGACCGGGGGCGTGTCACTTACAACGAATTATGCCGGAAATGCCAGCATGGGTGCAAGCAGAGCTTCCGGGCGGTTGTGATTGACTGCCCCCGTTATTTATCCAAACGAGCAAAGAAAAAGGAGGAACACACCGAATGAATTTTGAATTTATGACGATAGACACACCATTGCCGCCCTGTATGCCATTTCCCAGAGCGTTGACAGGATTTCCAGTCAGCAGCACCGCAAAGGTCATGTACTGCCGGATGTTGGACGCTATGCTTTTCAGAGGGCAGGCGGACGAGAACGGGATTCTTTTTGTCTGCTTCCCTATCACAGCCATTGCCGCAGTCCTGTCCCGCAGCCTCATGACGGTCAAGCGTTCTTTGAATGAACTGGAAACCGCCGGACTTATCATGCGGGTGCGTCAGGGCGTGGGAGAACCGAACAGGATTTATGTGCTGATACCGGGAAAGGAGGGCGCTACCCTTGCCTGATACCTCAAAGCTGGGAAAGCTCAACCGGGAGTTGGAGAAAAGCGAAAAGAAACTGCGGAAAGCCATCAATGATGAAAAGGCATTGCAGCACCAGTTGAAGCAGCTTACCCGAAAGGAACGGACGCACCGGCTCTGTACTCGTGGCGGTATGCTGGAAAGTTTTCTGCAAGAGCCGGAACGCCTGACGGACGATGATGTCATGCTGTTGCTGAAACTCATTTTTCACAGGCAGGACACGCAAGATATATTGAAAAAACTGCTGGAACGGGAGAAGCCGGAAACCCCTTAGTTTACTAAGGGCGCAATTATACACCACCCAGAGGTTGGTGCATTGCGTTCTCCGAAGGCTCCTTGCAGGAGGGCTGTGATTTTCCGCAGCCACGGTCTGCTCCAAATCAAACAGGGGACGCTACACTTCCCCTGCGCTGGCTGCCGCCAGCTACCCTTTTGTGGACTTGCCATCTGGGGACACCTTGCGTTGCAAGCTGTTCCCAGCCGATAAGTTTCATAAAATATAATGCAAATGGAAAGCTAACTTGACATAAAAGAACTATGTGATATAATGGAAGCATGGAAAGTTAACTTTCCATAAGAGAGGAGGATGACATGAAAAATCGCCTGGAAGAATTACGAAAGCAACGAGGCATAAAGCAAGAAGATTTAGCAAATGCATTGGAAGTATCACGACAGACCATCGGCTCTTTGGAAAACGGACGCTATAACCCATCTATTCAGTTGGCATTTAAGATTGCCAGATATTTCAACATGAGTATTGAAGAAATTTTTATTTACGAGGAGGATTGATTATGAAAAAAAGGTTGTTGATTTTAATGACAGTTACAGGAATGATTATTCTACTGGGAGGATTGCTAACATACGGTTTGGGAGTACATGAAATAATACCTGTGCCACGTCCCGACTTAATAGTAGTAGGTACATCTCTCATTGGAATTTTGCTGATTGTATCTGGTGTGTGCGACTTGTTCGTTAAGAAAACCAAAGAAATGGAAATAGAGGAAAATGACGAGAGAAATATTTCGCTTAGTAATGCTGCTATGGCAAGTGGCTTCAAGGTAATGAATGTTACGATTGCTGTTTCTATTTTTGCTTTGATTTTCACCGGATATATGACAGTAGTCCCATGTTTCACTATTATTGGGGCTTATGCTATTGGACAAATTGTATTTATTGTGCGACTTTGGTACTTGCACAAAACTATGTAAATGTATTACTAAATACCCGCCGCCCCCAGCGGCACAACAAGCAGGAAATCTGAAAAGGTATCCTGCTTTTTCTATGTCCAAAAACGGAAAGGAGGAACACAAAATGCCCTGTCCACACAACGAAATCTCTATTGTGCAGCGCAGCCACCGCCAGTCTGCGGTTGCCGCCGCTGCTTACCAGAGCGGCGAAAAGCTGTTCTGTGAATATGACCAGGAAGTAAAACACTACCCGGAAAAGCGTGGTATCGTCCACAATGAAATCCTGCTCCCGGCAAACGCTCCCCTGGAGTACACAGACCGCAACACCCTCTGGAACGCTGCCGAAGCTGTTGAGAAGCAATGGAACTCCCAGCTTGCAAGGCGGTGGGTGCTTTCCATTCCCAGAGAGATACCGCCCGACCAGTACGCCGCCCTTGTACGGGATTTCTGCCGCCAGCAGTTTGTTTCCAAAGGAATGTGCGTGGATTTTGCCATCCATGACAAAGGGGACGGAAACCCACACGCCCATGTCATGCTGACCATGCGGGCAATGGATGAGCGTGGGAAATGGCTTCCCAAGAGCCGCAAGGTCTATGAACTTGATAAGAACGGGGAACGAATCAAGCTCCCGTCCGGCAGGTGGAAAAGCCACAAGGAAGATACGGTTGACTGGAACGACCGCAAATATGGCGAAATCTGGCGGCATGAATGGGAGGTCATCCAAAACCGCTATCTGGAAGCCAACAACCGCCCGGAACGAGTAGATCTCCGTTCTTACGAAAGACAGGGGCTTGATATTATCCCTACCGTCCATGAAGGGGCTGCTGTCCGGCAGATGGAAAAGCGTGGGATTCAGACGAACATCGGCAACCTGAACCGAGAAATCAAAGCCGCCAATAGTTTGATGAAGTCCATCCGGCAGCTTATTAAAAATCTCAAAGGCTGGATTGCGGAGCTTAGCGAAAAGCGGAATGAACTGCTTGCCCAAAAAGCTGCGGAGGAAGCGGTCTTTCTTCCCAATCTGCTGATGAAGTATATGGAGATACGAAAGGCAGAACGGAGCAGCTGGACACGGGCGGGACAAAGCCGGGGGACTTCCAAAGACTTAAAGGCAGTCAGCGAAGCCCTGTCCTATCTCCAGAGAAAGGGACTTTCCACCGTGGAGGATTTGGAAAACTTTATAGAAACGTCCGGGAAATCTGCCGCCGACTACCGAAAGCAGATGAAGCCAAAGGAAACCCGCAGCAACGTGATTGACGCTATCCTTGCCGCCCGGACGGACTGTAAGGAATGTAAGCCCGTTTATGAGAAATACCAGAAGATATTTTTCAAGAAAACTAAGGAAAAATTCAAGCTGGAACACCCGGAGGTTGCCCGGTTTGAGAAAGCCAGTGCCTACCTTGCCAAGCACCCGGACGATAAGGACAGCACGAAAAAGGAGCTTTTGCAGGAACAGGCGAAGCTTGTGGACGAAATCGCAGACTTGAAAGTACCGTTGACCGAGGTGCAGGAAGATTTGAAGAAGCTGTGGGACATCCGCTACTGGGTACGGAAAGCCACACCCGGCACAGAGGAAAGCAAAGAGCCGCCCAAGAAGCAGCCCCTCAAAGAAGTCTTGCAGGATAAGGCTGACGAGAAGAGAGCACAGAAAAACGCCCCGGCGCAGACGAAACACAAACAACAGGATATGGAACTTTAACAGGCACTTGCCATTTTCAGATTGAGAATGATAAGTGCCTTTTCTTTTTTACAAGGAGGAATTGATTTGAATGTATTTGAAGCTGTGAAGCAGTCCGTTACGACAAGACAGGCTGCGGAGCATTACGGAATCCGGGTAAACAGAAACGGGATGGCTTGCTGCCCGTTCCACAACGATAAGACCCCCAGCATGAAGCTGGACAAGCGTTTCCACTGCTTCGGATGTGGTGCAGATGGGGATGTGATTGATTTTGTAGCTGCCCTGTACGGGCTGGGGAAAAAGGAAGCCGCCGCACAGTTGGCGAGTGACTTCGGGCTTGCCTATGAGGACTGGAAGCCACCGGGCAGGGCAAGGAAGCCCAAGCCCCGGCAGAAATCCCCGGAAGAACAGTTCCGGGAAGCAAAGGCACATTGCTTCCGTGTCCTTGCCGATTATCTACACCTCTTACGGGTATGGAAAACCGACTATGCCCCGCACTCCCCGGAGGAAGCGTTTCATCCCCGGTTCGTGGAAGCCTTGCAGAAGCAAGCCCATGTGGAATATCTGCTGGATGTGCTGCTGTTTGGGGATACGGAGGAAATCGCTTCACTGATTACGGAACATGGAAAGGATGTGATACAGCTTGAACAGCGAATGGCAGAGCTTGCCGCCGCAGACGCAGCAAGAACTAAAAAACACCATGAACGCCATGCAGCCGCCCCAGAGCGTTGAGGAAGTAAAGGCAACTCTGGAAACCACCGAGAAAGGCGGTGTCCGCCAGAGCATACGGAACTGCCTGACCGTATTCCAGCGTGACCCGGTGCTTGCCGGGGCAATCGCCTATAACATCCTGACCGACCGAAAGGACATCATAAAGCCCATCGGTTTTCACAGAGAAAGCACAGCCCTGACCGATACAGACATGAAGTATCTGCTTCTCTATCTGGAGGAAACCTACGGGCTGACCAGTGAGAAAAAGATTGAAACCGCCATCGGGATTGTGGCGAATGAGAATAAGTACCACCCCATCCGGGATTTTCTGAACAGCCTTGCATGGGACGGGACGGAGCGCATCCGCTTCTGTCTGCGGCACTTTCTGGGGGCGGATGTGGACGATTACACCTATGAAGCCCTAAAGCTGTTTCTTTTGGGGGCGATTACAAGGGCATTTAAGCCCGGAAGCAAGTTTGAAATCATGCTGTGTCTGGTAGGCGGTCAGGGGGCTGGCAAGTCCACCTTCTTCCGTCTGCTGGCAGTCCGGGACGAGTGGTTTTCCGATGATTTGCGGAAGCTGGACGATGATAACGTGTACCGCAAGCTGCAAGGTCACTGGATTATCGAAATGTCGGAAATGATGGCAACCGCAAACGCCAAGAGCATTGAGGAAATCAAGTCGTTTTTAAGCCGGCAGAAAGAGGTTTACAAGATACCTTATGAAACCCACCCGGCAGACCGCCCCCGTCAGTGCGTGTTTGGCGGCACTTCCAATGCCCTTGACTTCCTGCCCCTTGACCGTTCCGGCAACCGCCGCTTTATCCCCGTCATGGTGTACCCGGAGCAAGCCGAGGTTCACATTTTGGAGGACGAAGCTGCTTCCAGAGCCTATATCGAGCAGATGTGGGCAGAAGCGATGGAGATTTACCGAAGCGGCAGGTTCAAGTTGGCTTTCAGCCCCGCCATGCAGCGGTATCTCAAAGAACACCAGCGGGATTTTATGCCGGAGGACACCAAAGCCGGGATGATACAGGCGTATCTTGATAAGTACACCGGGAGCATGGTCTGTTCCAAGCAGCTCTACAAGGAAGCCTTGAACCATGCCTTTGACGAGCCGAAGCAATGGGAAATCCGGGAAATCAACGAGATTATGAACCAGTGCATTTCCGGCTGGCGGTACTTCCCGAACCCAAGAATGTTTTCCGAATATGGCAGACAAAAGGGCTGGGAGCGTGAAAACCCGGCAACGGACTCCGGCAACCCGTCTGAAAAAACGATGGACGGTTTTGTGGAGGTCACAGAACAGATGGAGCTTCCGTTCTGAAAATGGCAGCCCGTTGCACCCCCTGTTGCTATCCCGTTGCCGAGCCGGTTGCCGGGGAAAATCCCGAAACTATCGGCTTTTCTCCCCTATGACAACCAAAACAACAGAAAAATAAAAGAAAAGTATAAATAGTAACCATCGCCAGATTGAGATTGTTTGCAAGGTCTTTTGAAGCCCGTTGCCGGACTTCGTTGCCGACACCCTCTGTCTGGCTATTTTCATGTATGGAGGATAACTGCCTATGGCAAAAAACAAAACAGAGATTCATGTTACAACGGTATTTGACGGGGAACTGGACGCAACCGATGTGTTCGTCAGCCTGATTTCCCAGAAATACGGTAAGACAAATACGAAAGAA
Organism: Blautia difficilis; assembly: GCF_014297245.1. NCBI lineage: Bacteria > Bacillati > Bacillota > Clostridia > Lachnospirales > Lachnospiraceae > Blautia > Blautia difficilis. The sequence continues at coordinate 9,134 of NZ_JACOQG010000050.1, forward strand.
TATCTTGCTAAAAGGAAAGATATGAGCTATAATGAAGATGAGGTTCAAAAGAGCCAGATACCGTCTGGATTGTGTGGGTAAATGGCTATGATGAACGAAATGGAATACAGAACAATCGGTTCGGCACTTGCCGGAGGGTATCGTGCAGCGGTCTATTGCAGGCTGTCAAAGGACGATGACCTGCAAGGCGAAAGTGCCAGTATCGCAAACCAGCGTGATATGCTGGAAAAATACTGCGAAAAGCAGGGATGGGAGGTTGTGGCAGT
>NZ_JACOQG010000051.1:0-8949 GCF_014297245.1 Blautia difficilis
AGGCAGAGATCCTGGAGGCAGAGGGCGAACAGGAATATATGAAAATCCTTGCTCAGGCTTATGGAGAAGAGGACAGGAGTGAGTTTTATTCTTTTGTGAGAAGTCTGGATGCGCTGAAGGCATCTATGAAAGGTGAGGACAAAACAGTAATACTGTCCGCGGATTCACCGATCGCTCAGATTTTTGAAGGGAAATAAAAGAAGAAGGCTTCGAATTTATAAAAATCTTACAAATTCGAATAAAAAACAGAAACATAGAATTGGCTTGACAGTAACGCAGAATTGTTCATATAATACAAATTAGCCAAAACTAACCTGCTGATATAAGGTACTTGGAGAGAAAATTATTATAGAATAATTCAGGTGGGATCAAAATGAGAAAACTGATGCAAACTGATTTTGAAGAAATAAAGGAAACGAATATTCAGCTTCCGTCCTCACGGCGTGAAATTGAGGAGGATATGCTGGAACAGATTTGTCTGATTGCAAATGCTGGAGCAGAGATTACAGTTGAAGAATTATGTAGCCGTATGGCTATGAGCAGAAGAGAAATCAATTTTTATCTGAAACAACTGAAAGTTCATGGCTATATTATCAGAGAGAAAGTTACATCTACAGGACATCAGAAGGATGAATCCGGCTCTGGAATTTCACTTACAGAGTTTGGAAAGATTACAGGAGAAGAATTTCAGTATCGCTATGAAATTCTCACTCAGTTTCTTCAGTTTGTTGGCGTTTCAGATGAGAAAGCCCAGGAGGATGCCTGCCGTATGGAGCATGTGGTCAGTGAGGAAACGGTTCAGCAGATTTGTAATTTTGTAGATTATGGAGATACATTTGAACGGATTTTGAAACATTCGGATCTGCGCAGCTGGTATCAGACGGGAAAGTATATGTTTCTTATGGGAATTTATCAGATAGAGAAAACATGTCCAAGAAGATTTGCCAGGGAGTTTGATTGTTTTTCTGAGAATATCTGGCTTCACATTACAGAAGACAAGAGTAGTTTTGAACTGATAAAAAAAGAAGATACTTCGGCGCAGAATTTATGGTACAAAGACCCGGAACAGGGATGGATACAGGCAGAGGAGAAAATGGGAAATCCTTGGATACCGTCCAGTGTGTTTCAATTTTCAACACGATGCCAGGACCCGATCATAGAAGGAACTGCGTTGATCGCGTTTACGAGAAAAGGTGAGAAGCCTGTTGACTGGAACAGCCGGGAACTTGATGTACATATCTGGAAATCGGAGGGATAAAGACGTGAATAATCAGGATAACAGAAATCTTTTACATCCATCAATGCTTCAGATTCAGTACCTTCTGGAATTAGAAAAAGTAGGAAAAAAGCGCGGAAGTGTTGCGATGATCGCGAATACCTGTGGGGTGAGTCATGGACCGGTCAGTCGATTTTTTAAAGAGTGCATTGGAAAAGGATATCTGACGGAAAAATATGAATTTACCACAGAAGGTGCGCATGCCTTGCTAACTTATAAAAGGATCTTAAGGGATGTGAGGACATATCTGAAGACAATGAATATTCCGGAAAAAGAAATTCCGGAGAAGATGAAGCAGCTGATCGAGAACGTGGATTATGATCTGCTGAGGACTATGGTAAGAAATGCAAGACAGACAACGGAACGTACAGTAGAAGGAAAAAATGAACAGGAACAGAAAAATTCGCAGGGAGAAAAAGATTCCAATGCATATTTTATTGAAAAGATACTGGAAAAAGGAAAATTTCAGGTAGGGATTGCTATTCATCAGATAAGCAGAAATAGCGAAACCAGACTCTCTATGGCACATCAGGGCTTTGAACATCTGGCATGTATTCGAAATAATACGCGTGGAAGCTGGCTGGAACTGACGATTCGTGAAATTTACGGAAGGTCCAGGATTGACGGAACAGAGATGTCAGGACATCTTTCTTCTCTGAAATACGAGAAACAGGGGCAGCTTTATGAAGCGGTCATTAAGAATGGAAAGTTAAGGATTCCACTCAGTGCCTGCCATTTTTTCCGTGGCAGAATGGGAAATGTAAAGGGAACGGTTCACATTACAGTTGCCTGTAATGTAGGAAATGCACATATGCCGGAGAGTACAGCAGTGCTGACATTCTGGATGTAAGATTAAAGGTCGAAATGAAGAAAATTCGGCCTTTTTATTATGCACAAATATGGAAAAATGTTGATTTTACAGGTATAAAGGAAAAATACAAACCGTTCCCGACAGGCACGAAAACGAATAAATTAGTTGACACTAACCAATAAACATTGGTAGAATGTCAACGCAGTTAGCCAATGGTAACCAGATAAATCAGATGATTTGGAAGGCTTTCTGTAGTAACTATAAGTAAATATAAAATTAAACATACGATACGGAGAATGATTATGAAACACTCGCTGAAAATCTTTTGGATGATATTGGGATTTTTGTGTCTGGGATTTGGAACGGTAGGGATTGTATTGCCGATTTTGCCGACAGTTCCGTTTTATATGGCAACACTATTCTGTTTTGCAAAAAGTTCAGCAAGACTCCATTCATGGTTTCTTGGAACAAATTTATATAAAAAACATCTGGACAGTTTTGTGCAGAAGAGAGCTATGACGATGGGAACAAAACTCCGCATTATGGGAACTGTAACAGTAATTATGGGGATTGGATTTCTTTGTATGAAAAATGTGCCTGTTGGGAGAATTTGCCTGATCGTGGTATGGGTCTGCCATGTGTTATATTTTTTCCTGAGAGTAAAAACTGTAAATGCGGAAAACAAGACACTGGAAGGTGCAAAATAATATGAATAAGGTGGAAAAGAAGCGGCAGAAAGAACAGTATATTGTGGAAGAAATGATTCGATTATACTGTCGGAAAAATCATTTGGAAGAGGAACGTCAGGGCAGGCAGATGTGTCCGGTCTGTCAGGAACTTTCAGATTATGCGAAACTCAGAAGTCAGAAATGTCCATTTATGGAACAAAAAACATTTTGCGCAAACTGCAAAGTGCATTGTTATAAACCGGAAAAGAGAGAGCAGATTCGTCGGGTAATGCGTTTTTCAGGCCCAAGAATGCTAATGCACCATCCGATTCTTGCAATATGGCATCTGATATGTAGTAAAAGGGAGGCAAAGGTAAAAAACTTATGATAAAGACAAGACTGGTGGGACTCTTATCCCATGCGAAAAAGTATATTGTATATACGATTCTATGGCAGTGGGTGGCACTTCTGTCACAGGTATTGGCAGTTTTTTCGATTGCAGATTTACTGGAACGAGTTATATATCAAAGCGTAACGGCAGCAGTTGTTGAGCGAACGATCATTACACTGATTCTGGTGGTAATCGTACGCTTTAGCTGCGAACGAATGGGCGCAAGATCATCTTATCTTGCCTGTGTGGATGTAAAGCGGATCCTGCGTGAAAAAATTTATGAAAAGATGCTGAAACTTGGGGCGTCCTATAAAGAGCAGGTATCGTCATCAGAGGTAGTTCAGGTATCAACGGAAGGCGTAGAACAGCTGGAAACTTATTTCGGAAAATACCTGCCGCAGTTATTCTACAGCTTAATTGCACCACTGACATTGTTTGCGATTCTTTGTCGGGTGAGTATAAAAGCCAGTGTAGTTCTTCTGATCTGTGTGCCATTGATTCCAATTTCTATCGTAGTGGTACAGAAAATCGCAAAGAAATTGCTGAACAAATATTGGAGTATTTATACAGGACTTGGAGATTCCTTTCTGGAAAATCTGCAAGGGCTTACAACGCTGAAGATTTATCAGGCAGATCAGCAGAAAGCGGATGAGATGGATGTGGAGTCTCAGAACTTTCGAAGAATTACCATGAAAGTTTTGACGATGCAGTTAAATTCTACGAGTGTGATGGATATCGTGGCATATGGTGGAGCAGCGGTTGGAATGGCAGTTGCATTATCTGAGTTTCTCAAAGGAAATATCAGTATCTCAGGGACAATTTGCATTGTTCTTCTGGCAAGTGAATTTTTCCTGCCGTTAAGACTGCTAGGATCTTTTTTCCATATTGCAATGAATGGCATGGCTGCCAGCGATAAAATATTTAAGATATTGGATTTACCAGAACCTCAGACAGGAGATAAAAATCTGCCAGATGACTCATTAGACATTTCTTTTAAGAATGTACATTTTGCCTATGAAGAAAACAGAGAGATTTTAAAAGGAATTGATTTGTATCTTCCGGCAGGAAGCTTTGTATCTCTGGTAGGAGAATCCGGATGCGGTAAGAGTACGATTGCAGGGATCATTTCTGCAAAGAACAGAGGATTTACAGGAGAGATTACTATTGGCGGCGTATCGCTTTCTGAGGTGAATGAGTCAGATCTGATGAAACATGTGGTACTGGTCCGTCATAACAGTTATCTATTTAAGGGAACAGTAGAAGAGAATCTTCGTATGGCAAAACCGGATGCAACAGAGGAAGAAATGAAGGCAGTTCTAAAGAAAGTAAATCTTCTGGGATTTTTGCAGACACAGGATGGTCTTCAGACAAAGTTGCTGGAAAAAGCCAGCAATCTGTCCGGCGGACAATGTCAGAGACTGGTGATTGCCAGAGCATTGCTGTACGATGCTGCTGTATATATTTTTGATGAGGCAGCTTCCAATATTGATGTGGAGAGTGAAGAATTGATCATGGATGTGATTCATGAACTGGCAAAAAACAAAACAGTGCTTCTGATTTCTCATCGACTGGCAAATGTAGTAGAATCTGATCAGATTTATTTCCTGAAGAACGGGGAAATACAGGAACATGGAAAGCATGAAGAACTGATGCAAAAAGACGGTGAATACAGACATTTGTATGAAAGCCAGATGGCACTGGAGAACTATGGAAGGCAGGTGAACAGGGATGTCTGAGGTGCAGAGTAATTTAACAAAAAAACGCAGAAGTGCCGTCTCAATTATGGGAAGTCTGATCGGTCTGGTGAAGCCGCTGCTTCACATTATGATTGCAGCAATCATCCTTGGAACAGCAGGATATCTGTGCGCTATTTTCCTGACGATTCTGGCAGGGCAGGTGATCGTACATGGAATCCTGACAGGAGAAATGGGAGCAGCGATAGCAACTGAAACAACTGATGTAGCATTGTCTGCCCAGACGGTGGGGATTACAGTGAGGAATCTGTGGCTGATAAACACACCTGTAAAAACAATTATTATCATAATGATTATCATTGCAGTTCTTCGAGGAATCCTTCATTATGCAGAGCAGTACTGTAATCATTTTATTGCATTTAAACTCCTTGCGATTATCCGACACAAAGTATTCGCTGCATTGAGAAAACTTTGCCCGGCGAAGCTGGAGGGCAGAGATAAGGGAAATCTGATTTCAATCATTACGACAGACATTGAACTTCTGGAAGTGTTTTACGCGCATACCATTTCTCCGATTGCCATCGCAACATTAACCGCACTGATCATGATCGTTTTTATAGGGAGATATCACTGGATGGCGGGACTTCTTGCTCTTGCAGCTTATCTGATAGTTGGAGTTGCGATTCCAGTGTGGAATGGCAGACGCGGAAGTCAGATGGGAATGGAGTTTCGTACAAATTTTGGAGAGCTGAACAGTTTTGTCCTGGATTCTCTCCGCGGCCTGGATGAGACGATTCAATATGGACAGGGAGAGAGTCGAAAAGAGCAGATGTCACAACGCTCCGGAAATCTTGCAAAAATGCAGAGAAGTTTAAGTAAACAGGAAGGATCACAGAGATCTTTTACAAATATGGTGATCCTGCTTGCATCCTTTGGGATGCTGGCGCTGACAATATGGCTGTACGGCAGGGGCGAACTGGGATTTGAGGGAATCCTGACCTGTACCATTGCTATGATGGGTTCTTTCGGACCAGTAGTGGCATTGTCCAGTCTGTCTAATAATCTGAATCAGACACTGGCAAGTGGGGAGAGAGTTCTTTCGTTATTGGAAGAAAAGCCGATGGTGGAAGAAATTCCTGTAGATGTAAAAGATGATTCTGTAAATATTTCAGAAAATCTTTTGGGCGGCAAGTCAGATATATTTTCAGGCGCAGAAACGAAAAATGTTACATTTGCTTATGAAAATGAAGTAATCCTGGATAATTATTCTCTGAAACTGGAACCTGGAAAGATCACAGGAATTCATGGGGCAAGCGGTTCTGGAAAATCTACACTGTTGAAACTCCTTATGCGTTTCTGGGATGTTGATAAAGGATGTGTTTCTGTGGACGGTGAGGATGTGAGAAAGATTCTGACCAGACATCTCAGAGATATGGAAAGCTATGTGACACAGGAAACGCATCTGTTTCACGACTCTATTGCCAATAATATCGCAGTTGGAAATCCAGGTGCTTCCAGAGAGGAAATTATGGAAGCAGCAAAGAAAGCATCTATCCATGACTTTATTATGAAACTTCCGAAGGGCTATGATACAGAAGTAGGAGAGTTGGGAGACACCTTATCCGGTGGCGAAAAGCAGCGAATTGGAATAGCCAGGGCATTTTTACACGACAGTCCTCTGATTCTGATGGATGAACCGACATCCAATCTGGATTCTTTGAATGAAGGAATCATTCTGAAATCTCTGAGAGAAGCGTCAGAGAAAAAAACTGTGGTACTTGTATCACATAGGAAATCAACGATGAATATCGCAGATACAGTATTTGAAATGAAAGATGGAAGAATCTCATAATCCTTTTAGCAAATCCTGAAGCAGAAAATGTAAGCATAATCTGGAAATAATATGCAGAGAAAACGGAGGGATAGAAAATGCTGACATGTATCAGATCAAAACGGCAGAGAAATGCAGCGGAGTATGCTTTAAGAGCTATTCAGTCATCATGTATAAAGCCTTATATTAAGACAATATATCTGTATGGCAGTTGTGCACGGGGTGAAGAGAAATATAGCAGTGATGTTGATCTGTTTCTGGAACTGTCAGAGTCATTCCGCTCCCGGCCAGAGCTAAAAAAATATCTTTATCTTCTAAAATCAGAAGTATCCTCTGAGGAATTGGATGATGCAGAAACGGATCTGAAAATTGTAGTTGGCGATGACTGGAAAAGGAATAAAATGCTGTATTATACAAATGTTCGAAAGGAGGGAATTCAGATATGGCCTTAAACAGTTATTTTGATTTTGCAGAAAATGATTTTCAATATTTTAACTGACCAAAATTCTGTTCCGGGTAATTCAGGAGATGGTTCTTCGAACACAGATGATAATGGAAATATGTATACAGAATAATGTTGCTGAGATTACGTAAAAATATTTCTTGCATTTTGTAAATAGTTATGATATGATGCTGCTCAAAGAAAAGGGAGTAGCGGCCATCGTTATGAAGAACTGGACTTGTTTTTCCTATAAATGGTACATAAATGCGTCAGAACGGCAGATTAAGAATGCCCGCATTATGATATAATCGGCAAGACTTTTGTTTTAGACATTAAGAGAAGAGTTCATGTTATGTCTGAAATGAAAGTCTTTTTCTTTTCTTCAGAAATTTTTAGAAGCAAAATATTTACTTATGCCAAATGGTGAAACGGAGGAGAAAAGTGAACGAAAAAGTAAATCCTTTTAAAAAATTACAGAAGCCGGGAAAACATGTGAAACGTATTGTAATAGGAGCAGCAGGGCTGGTAATTATTGCAGGGCTTGCAGGAGATGCTACCTATCAGATCCAGGAGCAGGAACAGGCAGTACTGACAACTTTCGGAGTGCCGAAAGCAGTGGCAGAAACAGGACTGCATTTTAAGATTCCTTTTATACAGAAAGTACAGAAAGTAAATACAACGATCCAGGGATTTCCTATTGGATATAGTATGGGAGATAATTCGGTGGTTGAGAATGAGGGCATTATGATTACCTCGGATTATAACTTTATTGATGTAGATTTCTTTGTTGAGTACAGAATTTTAGAACCGGTAAAATATCTTTACAATTCAGAGGAACCGGAAGATATTCTAAAAAATATTTCTCAAAGCTGTATCCGTACAGTAATCGCAAGTTATGATGTGGATGAAGTACTTACAACCGGAAAAGGTGAAATCCAGAGCAAGATCAAAGAAATGATACTGAAACAGATGGAGGAACAGGATTTGGGAATCCAGCTTGTGAATATCACAATCCAGGATTCAGAACCGCCCACACAGGAAGTTATGAAAGCATTTAAAGCAGTAGAAACTGCCAAGCAGGGAAAAGAAACTGCTTTGAATAATGCTAATAAATACAGAAACGAAAAGCTTCCGGAGGCTGAGGCAGAAGCAGACCAGATCATTCAGGATGCTGAGGCGCAGAAACAGGTAAGGATTAATGAAGCGGAAGCTGAGGTTGCACGTTTTAATGCCATGTATGAGGAGTATGTAAAGAATCCGGAGATCACAAAGAAGCGTATGTTCTATGAGACAATGGAAGATGTGTTGCCGGGAATGAAGATTGTGATTGATAATGGAGATGGGGTGCAGAAGGTTCTGCCGTTAGATTCTTTTACAGGGAACAGTTCAGAGAATCCGACAGAGACACTGAACACAGATCCTGCTCAGGACACACAAAATTTAAATGATTCTGAGAACGAATAATGAAATGACAGAAAATATTTCATATAAAAGGTGTTTTAGTAAGTCAACTACCCATCACCTAAAGGCAGCGGGTTTCCGCCTATGACAAACGAAAGGATTTATTATGAAAGGTAAGAAAGTTGGAATATTAATTGGTGTGGCTGCAGCGGTTGTAGCTGTCGGAGCATCAGTAACAGTAACTCAGCAAAACGAATACAAACTGATCCGCCAGTTTGGTAAGGTTGACAGGGTGATCAGCTCATCGGGAATCAGTTTTAAGATTCCGTTTATAGAGAGTACACAGTCATTGCCAAAGGAAACATTGCTGTATGATCTGGCAGCATCTGATGTAATTACAAAAGATAAGAAAACGATGATCAGCGACAGCTATGT
>NZ_JACOQG010000052.1:0-8049 GCF_014297245.1 Blautia difficilis
CCTCCCTTATTAGAAATATTATCTTTTTTGCTCCGACTTCCGAATATCTTTCCCATTGGATTCACCCCCTTTATTTTCTCTTTTTCGACAGTGTATAAACTTATACACATATTTAGGGAGAATTTTGTATCCTTTTGTCACATTATGGTAACCACATTACTTTTATACACTGTTATCCACACTAATCCACATAAAAATTGGGGATAACTTTTTTTTCCACAATTCCCTCAAATATTCATTGCGAAAACCAATATTCTATTATAATATATATATGGATATTTATGTCCATTTTAGAGATTATAGAATATCTTTTATTATTATATATAATTTAGAAGGAACCGGGAGAACCAAAAATGAACAAAGTTGTGGAAAAATGGGATGAAATCCTGCAAATCGTCAAAACAGAACATGATCTGTCCGATGTTTCTTTCAAAACCTGGCTGAAACCCCTTACTGTTTATCAGGTTGAAGGAAATATTGTGACTATTATCGTTCCATCTGAACAAGTCGGACTGAACTATATCAGTAAAAAATATAAATTACCCCTTCAGGTTACTATCAGCGAAGTCACTGGTATGGAAAATTGCGAAATAAACTTTATCCTGCCGGAAGATGTACCCAAAAAGGAAGCCGCAGCACCAAAGGTTCAGTCTCAGGATACAAGATGTGAAGAAGCTCATCTGAATCCCAAATATACTTTTGATACTTTTGTTGTGGGAAGCAATAATAAATTTGCCCAAGCTGCGGCTCTTGCCGTAGCAGAATCACCAGGTGATGCCTATAATCCACTTTTTATCTATGGTGGAGCAGGTTTGGGAAAAACCCATTTGATGCATTCCATTGCACATTTTATTATAGATCATGACGAAAACAGTAAGGTTCTCTATGTTACCAGTGAAGAATTTACAAACGAACTGATTGAGACCATCCGTAACGGAAACAATACTGCAATGACCAAATTCCGTGAAAAATACAGAAATATTGACGTTCTTCTGGTTGACGATATTCAATTTATTATAGGAAAGGAATCTACACAGGAGGAATTTTTCCACACCTTTAACAGTCTGCACAGTGCAGGAAAACAGATCATTATTTCTTCAGATAAACCACCAAAGGATATGGAAATCCTGGAAGAGCGGTTCCGTTCACGTTTTGAATGGGGTCTTATTGTAGATATCACACTGCCTGATTATGAAACCCGAATGGCTATCCTCCATAAAAAAGAAGAAATGGATGGCTATGATATCAATGAGGAAGTCATCAAATACATTGCCAATAATATTAAATCCAACATCCGTGAGCTGGAAGGAGCTATTAATAAGGTTATGGCTTTTGCAAAACTGGAGCAGCGGGAAGTTAACTTAGAACTTGCAGAACAGGCACTGAAGGACATCATATCTCCAAACGAAAAGAAAGTGATCACACCAGAATATATTATATCAATGGTTGCAGAACACTTTGATGTTTCTGTAGAAGACCTGTACGGAAATAAACGAAATTCCAAAATTGTAATGCCACGTCAGATTGCTATGTACCTTTGCCGGGAAATCATATCCACACCTCTTAAATCCATAGGTAAATGTCTCGGCAACCGTGATCATACTACGATCATGCATGGAATTGACAAAATCGAAAAAGAAATTGTCTCTGACGATAACCTTAAAAACACAATTGAAACCTTAAAGAAAAAAATTAATCCACAAACATAAATTTAATAAGTTACTATATGGGGATAACCTGTGGAATACAATGTGTATAAAATGTTGAAGTTATGTGTATAAATGTGTAAAACTTTTTCGCCAGATTTTTGATTTGAGTTTTACACAAGTTATTCACATACTTCAACCTTGTTTTTACACGAAGTTATCCATACTTCAAACCCTTTTATTTACTGCCTTAAATATAGTTTTTCACATATTCACATCCCCTACGGCGGATACGACGGATTTCTTTTAAATATTTATCTATAAAAAACACACACTCAACAGAAAGGAAGTTATACACATTATGAAAATCATATGCTCCAAAAACAGCTTACTCAAAAGTGTAAGTATCTCCCTGAAAGCAGTACCCTCTAAAACAACAATGCCTATTCTTGAATGTATTCTTATAGATGCAACTACAAATCAAATTAAATTTACTACCAATGATATGGAACTAGGTATTGAAACTATCGTTGAAGGTACTATTGAAGAAAAAGGAATGATTGCTCTGGATGCTAAAATTCTCTATGAAATCATTCGAAGACTTCCGGATAACGATGTTACTATTAAAACAGACGATAAACTTACAGCTATTATCACATGTGAAAAAGCAAAATTTACGATTCCTGGTAAATCCGGAGAAGATTTTGCATATCTCCCAATAATTGAAAGAGAAGAATGCCTTACTGTTTCTCAATTTACTTTAAAGGAGATGATTCGTCAGACAATATTCTCAATTGCAGCTAACGAAACCAACAAATTAATGACTGGTGAACTGTTTGAAATTAAGGACAATTGTCTGAAAATTGTTTCCCTGGATGGCCACCGCATTGCTATAAGACGAATGGAACTTAAAAAAGATTATTCAGATCGTAAGGTTGTAGTGCCTGGTAAAACTTTAAATGAAATCAGTAAGATTCTTTCAGGTGAAATTGATGATCTGGTAAATATTTATTTTTCAAAGAATCACATCCTCTTTGAATTTGATCAGACAATCGTGGTATCCAGATTGATCGAAGGAGAATACTTCCGTATTGATCAGATGTTATCCAGCGATTATGAAACTAAAATTTCTATCAATAAAAAAGAATTTCTGGATTGTATTGACCGTGCAACCCTTCTGGTACGTGAGGGAGAAAAGAAACCGATCATTATTGAGATTTCAGATAATACAATGGAGCTGCGCATTGATTCTGCAATGGGTTCCATGGATGAAAATATTGATATCATCAAGGAAGGAAAGGACATTCTGATTGGATTTAATCCAAGATTTCTGATTGATGCCCTTAAGGTTATTGATGATGAAACCATCAGTATCTACCTGGTAAATCCAAAAGCACCATGTTTTATCCGGGATGATGATGAAAATTACACATATCTGATCCTGCCTGTTAATATCAACCAGAATCAGACAAGATAGGGAGTAAATGAAAATGGAAGAGATCAAAATAAGAGATGAATTTATAAAGCTGGGACAATTACTGAAGCTTGCTTCTATGGTAGAAGATGGAGTAGAGGCAAAGTATGTGATCACAGATGGCCTGGTAAAGGTTAATGGTGAAGTTGATGAACGTCGTGGACGCAAGGTTTATGAAGGAGATATTGTTTCCTATGACGGAAAAGAAATTAAAGTAGTCAGGTGAATAAATGTATATTGAATCTGTTCAGTTGAAAAATTTCAGAAATTATGATTCACTGGAGCTTACCTTTGACAAAGGAACCAATATTTTTTATGGGAATAATGCACAGGGAAAAACTAATATTCTGGAATCCCTCTATTTATGCGGAACAACCAAATCTCACAGAGGAAGCAAGGACAAGGAAATCGTTAAGTTCGGAGAAGAAGAAGCACATATCCGGATGATGGTAAACAGAAACCAGATTAATTACAAAATAGATATGCATCTCAGAAAAAATAAAGCTAAGGGAGTTGCCATAAATGGATTGCCGATCAAAAAGGCAAGTGAATTATTTGGAGTGGTAAATATGGTGTTCTTTTCTCCCGAAGATTTGAATATTATCAAAAATGGACCTGGAGAGAGAAGACGTTTTCTGGATATGGAACTGTGTCAGTTGGATAAAATATATCTGAAGGATCTGGCATCTTATAATCATATTGTCAATCAGAGAAATAAATTATTGAAGGATATGTATGTGCAGCCGGGATTGAAGGGAACTCTTGATATCTGGGATATGCAGATGGTGGAATATGGAAGGCGCATTATTGAAAAGAGAAAAAGATTTGTGGAAGAACTGAATGAGATCATCCAGAATATTCATTTTAATCTTACAGGGGGAACAGAAAATCTAAGGGTTATTTATGAGCCGAGCTGTCCTGGGCAGGAACTGGAGAAAACTGTTTCTGAAAACAGGGAAAGAGATATGAGGATGAAGATAACATCAGCCGGTCCACACAGAGATGATCTGTGTATGGAGGTCAATGGAATTGATATCCGCAGGTATGGTTCTCAGGGACAGCAGCGAACAGCAGCACTTTCACTTAAATTATCTGAGATTTATATTGTAAAAAGAACAATAAAAGATACACCGGTTCTGCTTCTGGATGATGTATTGTCTGAACTGGACAGCAGCAGACAGACTTATCTGCTGGATAGTATACATGATATACAGACCATGATAACCTGTACAGGACTGGATGATTTTATAAGTCACAGATTTCATATAAACAAAATATTTCAGGTCGTAAACGGAAGTATTTGTGAATGAAGTTTTTGACAAGGTTATAGGCTTATGTTACACTGGAAACAATTATGGAAAGTTGGTGAAAACATTGGACAAGGAAGAATTTCGAATCAAGCTTGAAGAGATAAATAAGCTGGTTCAGAATAAGGATTATAAAGGTGCGATGAACATTGTGGACAGTATAGACTGGCGTCGGGTAAAGAATGTCCGTACTTTATGTGTAGTTGGTGAAATATATGCAGCCAATGGAAGATATGAGGATAGTAAGGAAATATTTTTACTGGCATATCATAAAGCATCTATTGGAAAAAATATCCTGTATCGACTGGTTGAGATTTCTTTGAGAATGAAAAATGTTGATGAGGCTACTGAGTTTTATGAGGAATATAAACAGGTGGCACCAAATGACAGCTCTCAATATATTCTTCAGTATAAAATTGCCAGAGTGAAGAATATTTCACTGGACGAACAGATCAAAATCCTGGAAGAATACAAGGAACACGAATTTACAGAAAAATGGTCTTATGAACTGGCTGCATTATATTATAAAGCCGGGGAAAAAGAAAAGAGTCTTGAGCTGTGTAATGAGATTATTCTCTGGTTCAGTGAAGGAAAATATGTAATGAAAGCATATGACCTGAAACAGCGTATGGGAGAACTGACAGGAGAAGAGAAGGCAAAATATGAGAAACAGTTTGTTCCAAAGCTGATCAAGCCTGAAGAAGCAGGAAATATTAAAAAGGCAGAGCAGGATAGACCGGAAGATTCTGAGGAAGAAAAGGACCTGGAAAAAGAAACTTCAGAAGAATCCACAGAAGAGGAAGAACAGCCGGAGATTATAAGAATCGAAAAGAATAGCAGAGAAAACGATGGGGCTGAGAGCATTCAGGATAAAATTTCAAAAGGAATCCGGGATATTTTTGGAGGAGCCAGAAAGAAAGCGGATGAAGAACTGAATGAAGAAAAGGAAAGTTCAGAGGAAGTGACGGAAACTGAAGAAGATCAGATTCCTGAAGAAATTATAAAGACAGATAGTACAGAAAAAGAACCTGAAAATGTACCGGAACTGGAAGCAGAACCAGCAAAACCCGGAGAAAGTCCTGTTATTAATAAACAGCCGGAAAACCAGAAAGTAAACGAAAATCAGGAAGAAAAAGAAGATTTTGGAAAAACGATGAAACTTCCGGAATTGAAAATTCCTGATTCCATGAAAAATATGGAGCCAAGCAGTGCGCCTAAGATTGAGGATATTCAAAAGGTTGATTTTGCCGAAATGGAAAAATCGGGTAAGGAATTTAATCTTGAAGATACGATTCTGGCAGCTGCAAGTGCACAGGGAATTGAAATTCCAAAGGAAGAACCTTTAAAAGAAGAATCTACAAAAGCAGAAAAACCAGAGGAAAAAGAGAGAGAAGATAAAAAACTTTCAGATGATCTGGAAAAGCCGGATTTTCTGACCAGTGATTCTTTTGGTGACCATATAGAGGTAAAAGCCGGAGACCTTAAGGTTCCAAATATCATGCCATTTGAAGAAGAGGATGATGTTACAGAAGAGGATCTTAAGAGTGCAGAGGAAGAATTTCTCCATGGTCCTGCAGGAAAAAAAGATTTGAATGCAGATTATAATCTGGAAGATATGGACGCTCCTGCTGACCAGGATGAAGAAACCATTAATGTTTTGCAGAATCCGGAAGACAATGAAGATTTGTCAGAGGAAGAAGAACTGGAAAGATTTATAGAGTCAATCCAGCCCAAGGATGAAAAAGATCCCAGGGACATCATTCCAAGAGAAAAAATACTGAATGATGATGAAAAGCAGCTTTTTACATATTTTGTAAAAATTCCGGGTATGAGGGAACAGTTGCTCAATACCCTGTGTGATGCACAACAGGCTGCAGCAGATAAGACATCCAGGACAGGCAATATTATTGTTATGGGGGGAAAAGAGTGCGGTAAGACCAGATTGATTTCCGGTTTGATTCCTGCAATATGCAAAGAGCTGAATCTGGAAGCTTCAAAGGTTGCTTATGTATTTGCAGATCAGATCAATGGCAAACCGATAGATCAGATTTTTGAAAAGCTTTCCGGAGGTTTTCTTGTAATTGAGAATGCCAACCAACTGACCCAGGAAACAGTGGAAATGCTGGATAAGGCGATGGAAAAGGAAACAGATGGACTGACTGTTATCATAGAGGATGAAAAAATAGGAATGCGCAAATTTATTGCCAGATATCCTAAAATTGTGAAGAAATTTACATCTATGATCAATATTCCGGTCTTTACAAATGATGAATTGGTTAATTTTGCAAGAGTTTATACAAAAGAAAATGGATATACCATTGATCAGATGGGAATGCTCGCATTGTATAATCTGATTGGAATTAATCAGAAAGAGGATCAGCCTATGAATATAGGGGCAGTAAAGAATCTGATTGATACCGCCATTCTTAAATCCCAGGGAGGAATCCGTAAATTTAAGAGAAACATTTCCAAAAAACGTATAGACAGAGACGGCTATATTGTTCTTTATGAGAAAGATTTTAGTAAATAATAAAACAGAAATAAAAAGAAAAGGAAGTAATGATTATGACCAGACCCTATCTCGGCAATCCAAAATATACCATAGAAGTGCTGCAGAAGTATAATTTTGCATTCCAGAAAAGGTTTGGTCAGAATTTTCTTATAGATACGCATGTATTGGAGAAAATTATTGCTTCTGCAGAAATTACGAAAGATGATTTTGTATTGGAAATCGGTCCGGGAATCGGAACCATGACCCAATATCTGGCAGAGGCAGCCAGAGAAGTGGCTGCTGTGGAGATTGATAATACTTTGATTCCGATTCTGAAGGATACGCTGAAGGACTGGGATAATGTAACAGTGATCAATGATGATATTCTGAAAGTAGATATCCGAAAGCTGGCACTGGAAAAAAATAAAGGATGTCCTATTAAGGTAGTAGCCAATCTCCCATACTATATTACAACCCCTATTATTATGGGACTGTTTGAAAATCAGGTACCTATTGATTCTATTACCATTATGGTTCAGAAGGAAGTTGCGGACAGAATGCAGGTAGGTCCGGGAACTAAGGATTATGGAGCTTTATCACTGGCGGTCCAGTACTATGCCAGACCGGAGATTGTGGCAAATGTTCCGCCAAATTGTTTTATGCCAAGACCAAAAGTGGGAAGTGCAGTGATCAGACTGGAGAGATATGAGAAGCCGCCGGTTCAGGTTAAGGATGAAAAACTGATGTTCTGTCTGATCCGGGCGTCCTTTAATCAGAGAAGAAAGACGCTGGTTAACGGACTGAAGAATTCACAGGAGCTTTCATTTGACAAAGAGACTATTGAAAAAGCAATTCTTGCCTGTGGATTACCTCTGACTATAAGGGGTGAAGCTCTGACATTGGAGCAGTTTGCACAGCTGGCAAATAGGTTTTCTGAAAAACAGGGTTCCTGATAGTAAGGGACAGATAATTGGATAAATAATTTTATAAATAAAAAGCATCCGCTGGCTGGTGATATGATACCTCTAAAGTAGACAGGTTAAATAACCAAAATCTACTTTGGAGGTATTTTTATGGGTAGAAAACCCAAGTGTACAGTTGAAGAAAAAATTGCTGCTGTTGAGGATTACC
>NZ_JACOQG010000053.1:0-8039 GCF_014297245.1 Blautia difficilis
GGTAACTGTTCCAGAATATCTCCCATCGCATCACGAATCTGTAACTCTCTCTTATCCGTAATGTCGGTTTCATATTCATCTGTTTCCCCTTTGAGCCATTCCACAGATACATGGAGTGCAACCGAGAACTTATGTTTGTGAAGGAAAGGAGAATGTAAGAATGGCAAAATCAACAAAAAGTTATGAAGAACGAATGCTTGAAATGGAAAAGAAGGAACAGGAAAGCCTTGAAAAAGCAAAACGATATGCAGCACAGAAGAAAGAACTTCTAAAACGAAAGAAAGCCGAAGAAAGTAAAAAACGAACCCATAGGCTCTGTCAGGTTGGCGGTGCGGTGGAATCCGTTCTTGGTGCGACTATTGAGGAGGAAGACATCCCAAAGCTGATTGGTTTTCTGAAAAAGCAGGAAGCCAATGGGAAATTTTTCT
The DNA here is from genome assembly GCF_014297245.1 of Blautia difficilis. Taxonomy (NCBI): domain Bacteria; kingdom Bacillati; phylum Bacillota; class Clostridia; order Lachnospirales; family Lachnospiraceae; genus Blautia; species Blautia difficilis. The sequence goes on from NZ_JACOQG010000053.1 coordinate 429, forward strand.
CAAAGGCAATGCAGAAAGAAACAAATACCGATATGGAGGAAGTGTAATGGCGGATGGGATGAGTTTTTCATTCCCTTCATTGCTTTTTCATGAAGGGCGCACTTATGGACAACCAGAGGTCGTCCCCAATAAGTTTGCCACAAGTGGCAACCGGTCTGCGCTCACGCTTGCCGGGCTCGTTCCGTCGGCGGGGCTTTCAGCCAAACCTGCTCATGCCACAGGAGGCACTCTTCGCCAGAGAGGCGCATTCCATGCAGGCTGCTATGCGCAGGGCACTCTTACGCAGAGGGCGTTCTGGCAATGCTGCTTTTTCTAAAATCGAAAGCAATGTTGCCGGAAATCTATACCGGATGTGCAGAAAGGAGGAATCCAGATATGGCGATTTTTCATTACACAATCAAAATAGTCGGACGAAGTAAAGGGAAATCTGTTATCTCCGCTTCCGCATATCTCAATGGGGATGTGATGAAAAACGAGGAAACCGGGAGAATCAGTTATTACACTTCTAAAAAAGAAGTGGTCTACACCAGTCTGATGATGTGTGAAAACGCACCTCCTGAATGGCAGATAGTACCAGAAGAAAATATAAAACGCTTTCAAAAATCTGTCCGCTACAAAAGGTCAGAAGATAAAGAAGCTGCTTTAGAAAAATTCAAAATCACATTTCAGAAACAAAGATTATGGAATGAGGTATTGAAGATTGAAAAAAGTGCGGATGCCCAACTTGGCAGGTCATTTGAATTTGCCCTCCCAAAAGAATGGAGCAGACAGGAACAGATTCAATATACATCCGACTATATCCAAAAAACATTTGTGGATAAGGGAATGTGTGCTGATTGGAGTATCCACGACAAAGGGGATGGCAACCCCCATGTCCACCTGCTTCTGACGATGCGACCTTTTAACCCGGACCATTCTTGGGGAAAGAAAGAAGTCAAGGATTGGGATTTTGTCAGAGATAAAAGCGGAAATATCGTGATTGACGAATCCCACCCGGACTGGTGGCAGGATAAGAAAAACCCTGACCGTCATGGAATCCGTATCCCTGTATTAGACGAAAACGGAATCCAGAAGATTGGTGCAAGAAACCGCCTGCAATGGAAACGGGTGCTGACCGATGCTACTGGATGGAACAATCCCAAAAATTGTGAGCTGTGGCGGAGTGAGTGGGCAAAGGTGTGTAATGAACATCTTCCTTTGCATAATCAGGTTGATCACCGTTCTTATGAAAAACAGGGAAAACTCCAGATTCCTACCATCCATGAAGGTGCTGACGCAAGAAAGATTGAACAAAAATTTCTTGCCGGGCAGGAAATAAAAGGTTCGTGGAAAGTAGCGGAAAATCAAATCATAAAACAGCAAAACACGTTATTGCAAAAGATACTGGACACCTTTGGAAAAGTATCAGGTGCATTATCATTATGGAAGGAGCGATTAAATGACATTAGAAGAAAGCCGGGAAGTCATTCCCATGATGGAATCAATGATAAACCAGATCGAGGAACAGCAGAACCTTATGGCAGAGATGGTACAGGAATTACAGGAAAAAGACAGCCAGCTTCTGTCCTTTCAGGAGCAGAACCAGAGTTTGCAGATATTAAACAGCGAGTTATCCGGACTGCTGAATCTTTTGCCAGATACAGAAGAACTGCTTTCCCAGATCGAACAGCAGAAAAACAGAATCGAACAGTTGGAAACCGAGAATCAGCAATGGCAGGAATTAACGCAGAGGCTGAACAACGAGAACAGCTTATTGCTGAAACAGAGCAGAGAATTACTGACCTTAAACAGCAGATAGAGAAAGTGAGGGATATAGATGCGAGAATGCGTAAACTTAGAGAACGTCGGTCAAGTGGAAGAACTTCTACAGATGACAGAACAGATGCAGGACGAACTGGATCAGAAAGACCAGATGATTATGGAACTGAACAGGCAGCTAAACAGATCGCTGACCTTGAACGAGAAATTGAACAGCGAAAACAGAGTCGAGAATATCGAAGCATTGCGGACAAGATTAAGGAAAATAGAAGAACAATTAGCCAACGAGACAGACAGCAGGAAAAGAGCCGACGCAGAAGTCGTGGCATGGAAATTTAGGTATGAAAAAGCGGAACAGGCAAAACGCTATGCACAGACACACCAAAAGACAACAGAGGTAGCTGTTGAGAAAAAAGTGCCCTATGAGAAATGCGATAACTGTGACCGCACTGCTTACCAAAAAGCAAAAGAAAAATGCGATAACCGTAAAATTCAGTTAGAGAAAAAATATAAAAATATGACGGCTGGTTATGAAAGTATCCTGTTTCTGCTGGCATGGTACAGTATAGCCATTACACTATTCACTGCTATCCTTTCTCCAGTTTTCTTTAGTGACTGTATTAGCTTTTTCAGTATGTTTGCTAAAGGAATCTTAAGCCTGTTTCAAAAATTTGTTGCAGGTGCAGATTCTTTCGGACAGTTAAGCAGTGGAATCTCAAATAGTATCATTTCAGGGATTGTGTACTGGCTGATTGTAAGTATTGTTATGGGAATTTTATTTATCATAACGGGATTGCTGATAATCGGGACTGGCTATCAGGTGGGGAAAATCTACCGGAAATATTGCTGGGATATTATCAGCATCATGGTGGTGATAATGAGTACAGCTATCATAATCCATTTCGGAAAATGGATAAAATCAATTATTCCGATAAACCTCATTATGTTGCTACTTCTGGTACATGCGGTTTATATCGGAATCCGATGTTATGTGAAAAACTGGCGAGAAAAACGAGGATATTTTTAAAGTAAAATGGGCAGGTAAAACTGCCTGTTTTTCACAAAACAAATATACTTATTTTTAGTTATCCAGATTTTTAGAGTCTGTGAAAACTGTTCTTTGATTTTTAACACTATTTTTTATAATCTTCCAAATGAATCTGTTTTGATTGATTGACAATTACCGAGCTATTCTAGTATATTTAATCCATAAAGCAGATACAAAATCGCAGATGTGCAGGTGAACAGACATGAAAAATATCCATAGCATTGAATTTTATACTGGAAGCAAGGAAGAACTGCTTCCCGGTTTTGAAAAAGATTTTCCCTATATCGCTTCAAGGGCAGAACTTGACAAGTATATCGGACATTATGTACCGTGGCACTGGCACAAGACAGTGGAACTTTTTTATATGGAAAGTGGTAGCATTGAATATGATACGCCGGGAGGAAAACTGTTGTTTCCGGCTGGAAGCGGCGGCATAGTAAATTCCAATGTACTCCATATGACAAAAGCAATATCGCAGAAAGAAAAGAATATACAGCTACTTCATATTTTCGATGTTTCCCTACTTGCCGGGGAACAGGGAAGCAGGATTGAACAAAAATATATTGCGCCTATCATAACAGCCCCACAGATTGAGGTAATTCCGCTTTTTCCAGGCAATGCAGAAGAAGAAAGGATTTTGAAACTGCTTGCCGCTTCATTTCGTTTATCCAGTGATGAATTTGGATATGAAATAAAACTGCGGGAAACCCTAACAGAAATATGGCTCATGCTTTTTGAACTATCCCGTCCTATGCGTGAAAAAAAGGGGGAACATAATAAAAGCAACGATAAAATAAAGCTGATGATGATATATATTCACGAACATTACAGAGAGAAAATCTCTATCCCGGAACTTGCGGCAGCAGCATACCTAAGCGAAAGGGAGTGTTATAGAGTGTTCCATGACTGTCTGCACATGACACCCGTAGAGTATATAAAGGCTTACCGTCTGCAAGCTGCCTGTCAGATGCTAGCAAAGGGGCAGGAAGCAGTTACCGTTATCAGCCATGAGTGCGGTTTGGGGAGTAGCAGTTATTTTGGAAAGGTTTTTCGAGAATACACACATTGTTCACCCACAGAATATCGGAGAAAATGGCAGAATAGTGATAGATAAGGGCAGAAAAGAAATATTTTTTCTATTCCTTTTGCATTATAATGATACCTGTAAAGTAAATCCGTCATTTACAGGAGGTGAGTGCAAAGTGGTAAAACTGAACATTCTGAACATGAAAAATTTTTTAGATACGGTCAATAGCTGTTCCGGCAAAGTAAATATGTTCTGCCCGGATGGTAAAAAACAAAACATCAATGGGGAAGAAAAGATACAGGGCAGTTTGTGGCGGCAATACTCCCAAAACAAAAACTGTTTGCGGCTTGTTTTAGAAGTTCCGAATCCAACGGACTATATGAACATTGTTTCGTACTATGCCGGGGATTGCTGATTTATCTGTAAATATTTCATCATAAAGGGGCTGGACAGTTTATCTTCCAGCCCCGCCCTTTTGAAAGGAGTTAAAAATGGAGTTGAACATTCAGACCGCAGAACTGGCATTAAGGGAAGCGGCAGAATCCAATCCGGGAGCATGGGCAGAACATTCCCGGTATGTAGCCGAAGCCTGTAAAAACATTGCGTCACACTGTAAAGATTTATCTTCTGAACAGGCGTATATTTTCGGGCTGTTACACGATATTGGACGTTATGCCGGAGTGAGTTCGGAAAGGCATCTGATAGACGGCTATCGTTACTGTATGGAGCGTGGGTGGGGAAAAGCCGCACAAATATGTATATCCCACGCATTTATGATACAGGATATTGCCACATCTATCGGAGAGTTTGATGTCAGTGATGAGGATTACCTGTTTATGAAAGAATTTGTTGCAAATGCGGTATATGATGATTATGACCGTCTTGTACAGTTATGTGACGCATTGGCTATGCCTTCGGGGTTCTGTCTTTTGGAAAAGAGATTTGTAGACGTGACAATGCGATACGGCGTTCACCCAGCGACAATAGACAGATGGAAAAAGATTTTAGAGATTAAAGAACGGTTTGAGGATCAGATTGGCTGTTCTATCTATGCCCTGCTTCCGGGCGTTATGGAAAACAGTTTTCGTTAAGGGGGGATATTGTGTATTACGAATCCAGTGATTTTTTGGAAACAGCGGACAGCGATACGTTAAAGCAGATTGCCCGCACAAGGGAATTAACACGGAAATATTATTTTTCTGATTATAGAGATACAGAAAAACGCACTTCCATTCTTCGGGAGCTGTTGGGCGGAATAGGGGAAAATGTGGCAATCGACACGCCTTTTCATTGCGACTATGGAAAAAATATTTTTTTGGGAAATGATGTGATCGTCAATATGAATTGTACCTTTGTGGATAACAAAACTATCCGAATTGGCGACAGGGTATTGATTGCGTCAAATGTGCAGATTTATACATCTTCACACCCCGTCTTACCACAGGAAAGGTTTGTGCCGGATTGGAGGGAACGTCAGACAACATTTTTTAGAACCTATGCACGTCCGATAGAAATAGAAAGTAATGTCTGGATTGGCGGCGGCTGTATTCTTCTGCCCGGAGTCACTATAGGAAAAAACAGCGTGATAGGGGCTGGAAGTGTAGTTACCCGCCCTATCCCGCCTAATTGTGTTGCAGTAGGAAATCCATGCAGGGTGATACGTTATTTTGATACAGACAGGGAAAGGTGGCAGCATGAAGTATAAGCATATCGTTTTTGACATTGACGGCACTCTGATTGATACGGAATATGCTGTATTACATTCTTTACAGGAAACTATAAAGGGATTGTCCGGGAGAGAGATACCATGTTCTGAACTAAGATTTGCGTTAGGGATTACAGGAACAGACGCTTTGAAAAAACTTGCGATAAAAGACACTTCCTATGCGATAGAATTATGGGATAAAAATATGCGTAACTATACAAATAACATTAAAGTATTTGACGGAATCGTTGAATTATTGAAAAATCTTCTAAGTCTGGATTATGAAATGGGGATTGTCACATCAAAGACAAGGGAAGAATTTACACATGATTTTTGTCCGTTTGGTATCAGTCATTATTTCAAAACAATCATATGTGCAGACGATACACAGGAACATAAACCCAATGCCGCACCGATTTTGAAATATGTGGAATTATCAAAAACAGACCATAGGAAAGTACTTTATATCGGAGATAGCAAATATGACAGTAAATGTGCGGAAAATGCGGGAATTGATTTTGCTTTAGCAGTATGGGGCAGTCATAATAAGCACATAAAAGCAGATTATTTTTTAGAAAAACCTGCCAATCTGTTATCTGCTATCACTTCAGAGAAATTTTATTAGCGATGAAAGATCGAACGAAAATGACTCCGAGGTATATTAAAAAAACTTGCTTGATCAATTATGGTGATTTTGATTAAGTAGCCTGTATGTAAAATAAAGCATACAGGCTACTTGTGGTTTACAATTCCAAAGAATCTTCTGCATCTACCCACATTTGCATATTACCATCAAGATATAATCGTGCATATTCAAGTGGCTCATCAATAGCAAGTGTATTTAATGCGCAGTCTGATCCAGGAGTGGTTTTTAAGTTCTTCTCAGCTTCCCAACAGTCAATGCGGAGCATATAACCGGCATTGGTATAAACATCAATGCTGTTTCTGTGTGGATTGTATTCTGCAAATATTGTTCTCATCGTATCTTATCTCCATTTTTTTAATAATCAGTTATAGAGTTAAATATCGAAAACATTTCAATCAGTTCACCATGTTGTTATTGTTATATGTTATACTGTGTTATGAAATTTTCTTTCCCTTAATTTTTCCCATATTAAGATTCATGAAAGCTAATGGGAGAATGTAACACAAGGGAAAGAGTAAGGGAAAGTACACTTGCTACAAACTTAGTATTTTCAAGGGTTTGCGAAGAATTTGATAATCAAATATAACAGTTATTAAATTTCCTAAAATAAGTGCAATATCAACTGGAAGTTAACAAACAAACTCATTTTTTGCTCATTAAACACTTCTTAAATATCCAACTTACAGTAGCTCCAATAACCAAACCTATACTCGCTGTTGTTGAATCCCCCTTTAAAGTACCTAGCGCAAATCCTACAACAGCACCTACATACCAATTACTAAAAAGTTTGGCTAATGTTAAAGCATCTTCTTCGTCATTTTTATTTTCATTATGATGTTCTTTGTTCATTTATTCGTTACTCCCTTTGAAACTTCCGATTTTCTTAATTCTACAAACTTGAAATTCTACTTCTAATTTTCAATAGCCCTCTCGAATCCCAGATAACGGCTTCCCTGGAATGTCAGCTTTCCTTCATCTCCTTCTGCCAGCATTCCATACTCTTCTCCATATACAGAAAACTCCATCCGATCGCCGCTTTCCACCTCAAAAGTAACATAATAAGCGATACTGGTGGTAGTATGATACCCGTGGTTTCCTGAAGTGTCTCCTCCAATCGGCTCGTTGTGATGTGTCGTATTCTGTCGCTTGGCAGTCACTCTGGCTTCCACCGTTAAACGGGGAGAATTATTATTTTTATTCCAAGTTCTTATTCCACTTATAAATGTAAATAAGATCATCCCAAATATCAGCAAAAACATAACTGGAAAAATCAAATCAAATAAATCAAACATCACATTCATAAACTCTCGTATAATCCAATTATCTTAGATGGTAATTGGATTTTTCCTTTCTCCCAGTTAACACTGGGTATTTATTTCCATCTCTGATATATTTTGAAAAGGCACTGTGGATCTGTATCTATAACT
>NZ_JACOQG010000054.1:0-7636 GCF_014297245.1 Blautia difficilis
TATTGTACCGAATTAGAAGAAGCTTATAAAGAAGAACCTAAGTTATCATATTTATTTTCTTATTTTGGTCGTTATTGTGCATGTGAGTTGTATGCACCGGAATATTTTAAAGATGGTTGTAAATTTTCACCGTATGTTTTTAAATATAGAAGTGATGCAGAAGAAATATATCATTTATTGTTTGAAGGACAAATGTATGAAAGAGCAAAAGAAAATTTTGAAAAGTTATATGATATATTGAATTGAGTGTAATTGCAGCAGACGTTCGGAACATTCAAATTTTACCCGTATCATGAAAATTGAACACATCCGCACCCTACCGACATAAGCCCTTTTTTTCAAAATGTAAACCACCCGGGGGTATGTCTCCCATCTGTCCTGGTATCACACACATTTCCAGAGCAGATAGCAGAGACAGCACAACAGCACCAGAGAACACACAACACAATAAACAATATTCCAACCTGTGACCGCCAGAACACAAAAAGCTTATAAGCTTCTGACCATCCTATCAGACATCATAGAGAAATAGCAAAGCCCCTATAGATTGTGGAGATGGACAGAGAACACCAGACAGAAACAACAGCGGATCACAGGAGAAGATACAGAAGTATAACCGTCCAGAGATGGACACGACAACACACAACACACTTAATATAAAAAGGCTAGGAGAATCACACATATAATTCTCTTAGCCTTATTTTTTTTCTGTACTGGATAGTATTACAAATAATAATATATAATAAATATCAATCAGTATGAAATACAATAATACAATTAGAATAATATAACAGGATCACCAGACACAACAGCAGACAGCAAAGCATCAGAAAACAAAAATCCCCATAGAGACAGTACAGAACATTCACAGCAACATAATAGAAAGCTACACCCCAGATAACAGACAGCAGATACAGAGATAGCGCACAGATACAGGATAGCATGAGACAACAGCAAATAACAAATTGCTTTATGATTTGGCACACTGGCAGAGAATCATATAAATACTCTACCAAGGTTCTGTCATTGTTCTGTTACTCTGTCAATGTGTCAAATGTGTTCTGCTTCATTCAGTCACACATCATCACATAACTGACATAATGATATATACTATTATATATAATACATACACTATGTCATATCATACTATGCTATGCCATACAATACATACTGTACATACCATACCTGCACACACTGTTATATATGATACTGTATAGCACATATATACTCATACGCTCATATACTCTGATACACCATCACATGATCTATTATTACTTCATAAAGACATAAACATCATATCTGTATATGCGTCACCTTCTGCCATGCCTTATATTATAATCCATCAGACATGTATAATCTGATTCAGAAACAGGATAGACAGCAGACATATAACAGAAGGACATAAAAAAGAAGCGGTATATTTCAACCGCCTCTGTATTATTTGCCAAGGATATAATTGACTGCTTTCTCTGCCTTACTGCTTGCAGATACGACAAACTTGTTATTATTTTTCAAGGCTTTTAACCAACCTTGAATATATGCTGTTGAGTTCTTAAAGGTCTGTGGTGTTTCAATTCCTAACATGTTCATCATGAATGCACTAGATAATTCTGCACAAAGTTCTTCACGGCTATATGTTGGTGATCCAAAGCTTACAATCTCATTTGTTTCAAATCTGTTAAGCCTACTCTTGTATCCTGTGCTGTGTGCCAGTTCATGAAATGTTGTGCTGTAATATTCGTTGATATTTTTATATTGTTCTTTCATTGGGACAACTACTCTATCATTAGATGGATTGTAAGTGGCTTTATTGCTTGGCAGTTCTTTGAAGTCAAGATGTTCACGATTCACATACATTGTGATGATCTTGTCTGCTTCCTCTATTGGCTCAACCTCTTTAAATGGTACTTCCAAAGGTTCTACACCTTCAACCTGTGAGATGTGAAAGACGTTATAATATTTTAATACAGGTATCTTTCTGACTTCCTTTTCTCCTGTCTCTTCGTTTGTTTCTTCTTTCTGGTATATCTTCCAGAATACAATGATTTCTGATTTCTCACCTTTTTTAATGTGACCACCTAACTCTGACAACTGTTTAAATGTTGCATATTCACCAGAATATTTTAAAAGAATCTGATTAATGATACTGTAAGGTTTCTTTGTAATTCTGTTATATGCTCCTGATCTAACTCCTGTCCAAGGACGTTTCCAAGGCACGATTCCTTTTTCCAGTTCTGCAATAATTCTATTGGTAATCATTTCATATACATTTGCTGTTGTTGCCATAACTAATAACCTCCATCTTTTGTGCATCTTTTGTTTGGTTCTGTTCTTTTTGATAAGGTTATTATAATATATCTTGTACAAGATGTAAATGGTTATTCTTGTACAAGATTTATGTGGTATATTTATACATCTTGTACAAGTCTTACGATTGTTGCATATTTTTAAATACTATGATAAAATATCAATAATAAATTGGGAGGTGGCGCACTATATTATGAAAGAATCCGAAAAATCATTTGATGCAACACAATATAAAAATCAATTCCAGAAAGAAAAATATGATAGGATCATTGTAAATGTTCCCAAAGGGCAGAAAGAAGTTATTACTTCTTATGCTAAAGAACATAGTTATAATAGCTTAAATTCTTTTGTTGTTGATGCTATTAATGAAAAAATGAAAAATTAATAACCTATTGTATATGAGCAGGCGTTAAGCCTGTTCTTTTTTTTGTCTTTATACATCTTGTACAAGATTCATAAAAAACCAAATATATTCTTGTACAAGATTACGTCTTTACATCTTGTACAAGATGACCTATAATAAACTCATCAAATGAAACACAGCAACACACAAGAGCAACAGCGAAGGGTGAAAATGAAGTAGCGAAAGCACACCAGAGACACCAACATAACATTGGATAAGGGTAAGCAAAGATACATAAAGTTATCGAGATGGTTTAAGACCTGCCAAGGCTGATGCTCCTATAAAAAAAGAAAATCAAATCTCAGGAGGATAAAGATATGTGTAGAACAATGAAAGAGTTACAGACAATCTCAGAAAGAATCTATGAACTTGAACAGAAGAAAGCTAAAAAGAAAAAAGAGATGGATGCTCTTGAAAAAGAAATCAAAGAACTGAAAAGTGAGACTTCTTCCTATATGAAGAAACGTCAAAAAAACGAATTAACAATTGCAGGACTGACAGTTCTTTTCACAGCATTTGTAAAATCTTCTTTTGATAAAGACGCATTCATCGAAGAAAATGGTGAAGAAAGTTATAAAAAATATTCAAAGAATATTCCAGTTGAAAGAGTTACTGTAAAAGTTGCAAAGAGTAATTAAATAAAGTGGTCATAGCCACTATAAATAGGGCTTTAAGCTATGAGCGTTCCCACTCTTACAGGGTGGGAGGTAGTCAAAAGAACAGGAGGTTATACAGATATGTTGAATATCTTTAAGCGCAAGAACAGACAGAGCATTGATAAAAAGACTGCTGCCGAGATCAAAGCAATTCAGAAAGACATACAGACAGCATCAGAGCAGTATGAAGCAACAAGACAGCAGTTATTGAAAAATCTTGCAACTATTAATTCAATCTTATAAATACATTCCCTTGCGGTAGGCGGTCAGACCGTAGAAAGGTCAACACACAATGATGTATTCAGAGTTTATTGAACACAGCAATTTTACAGAACAGTATATCTCTTATGCAGAGTATACAACTTACATTGAGCCAATCTATATGGCAGCCGATCAGATTCCTACAAAGCAGGAGTTTATCGCAATGCTGAGAGATGCTTTTAAATCTCTTGTAAATCCTGTAGTTGAGAAAGCTATTCATAGCTTATCACTCAATGACAAGATCACATATCTTGAGTGTGGTTCTCAGCAAGTACAGGAGTATCTGACAAGAATCGACTTTGAAGCCCGTAAACTTGCATATCAGTATTTAAAACTGATGCTTACATTATAAATTACATTCGCTGTCCTATCGGCAATACGGGGAGAAAGAGGACGAAACATGAAAGTAAAATCAATTAAGACAGTAGAAGTAAAAGAGATCGGAGCTATTAATCTGAATAACATTGAAGCAGTCAACGGAAATCTTCTGGTACATATTCCAATTTCACATGCAAATGAAGGCTTAGAAGAACTTGTGAATAAGTTGTATAAAGACTTTCTTGAGAAGCATCCAGATGTTGACGAAGAAGAAATCTGTGTTGATGTGAATGTACAGTATACTTTCGGTGGATGGATTACAGGGATTAATTCAGATTTTATTCTTGACATTTATCTCTGGCAGGAATCAAACGAGGATGTAGTAGAAGATTACGATGACATTCCACTTTATTTAGGCGAAGAGGGAACCCGTACAGTAAAGAAACTTATCTGGGATGCACTTGGCAAAATGCTTCTGAACATCTAATTATATGGCTGCGCTATCGGCATGACGGGCAAGGAGGACATACAGAAGTGAGAGACAACAAGAAACTTAGAAGAATCACATTGATACTTCTGATTGTAAAGCTTATATGTGACGTTATATCACTTATTAGCTATCAGATAAAAGATGATTCAACCAAACACTAACAGATAAGCAACAGGGGGACGGAAACCATGAGAAGAACAGAAACAGTGATGACTTATGACCAGTGGGAGCGCAGATTTAAGAAAGCACTCAAGAAAACAATCAGAAAGAAATTGAATAGAGCATTGCAGTATCTTATCCTGTTTCTTCTCATGGGTGGTCTGCCCTTGGGAATGATTGCACACTGGTTGATAGTAGGTTATTGAGATATCCATGCTTAATGAGATGGAAATAAATCAGAAAGGAAGCGTGAGCAGAATGCGTAAGAAAGACAATACGGAACTGGAAAATACAAAAGCCACGGGGACATTTGTAGTGGAAACAGATCATGGTATTGTAACTAATATTGGATATAGTGCCATCATGCAGCCGAATGTTAAATTCAGCGGAAAACCTATGAAATGGTTTGATGATACTAAACTGTTAAAGAAGAAGTAAAACGGAAAGCGGTCATTTTTGACCGTTATTCGTTCAGACAACACAACATAAAGGATGGGAAAACATAAGAGTGTGAACACAGGAGATTATAAGGCTATGGCATCAGCGGAAACAAAGCAGAAGGAAAGTAATATGAAGAGATGTAAGATAACAAGAGCGGAAACTAAGGCAACAATGCCAAAGAAGTTAATTACATCATTAGGTTTCTTTCCTATCACATCAGCGGAAATAAATGAGGGCAGTTCAATCCAGTTCTATATTAATCTGGACAGTTCAGTTATAGATCCTGAGTGCAGATATACCATTGAAAACTGTATAGAATCACAGGATAAAGCTAAACGCATTGGATGGACTTGGAACAATGCAAAGATAGAGTTATCAATGCGCTTGCATGTGATTATTGACTCTAATTGGAATGTATCATCATCAAAGCTTGAAGTACATTATCAGGATAAGGAACAGAAAGATATATTTGGAAAATTATCTTTTGTCAACATTGTAAGAGAATATACATTAAAGACAATAATTGCTGATGCCATCAGAGCCAAATTATTCCAGTAAAGAGCGGAAAGAGTGATGGAAAATGAAACAGTCATCTAAATATGCAGGAAAATGGGACAAGGAAAAAAGAAATCTGAATAGTTTCTTTCACTTCAATGACGGAAACTATGCGGAAATAGATGATAGCATTGAAAGTTTTGACTTTAAGCGTTGGCTAAAGAAAACAGACATATGTAAAGGAATCTGATAAAGATTATTGCAATGTGGCAGCAGAGAACATATGGGAGAATAATTGGTGGTATTCTCCCTGTACAATACCATACAGAGAGGAAAATTATCATGAGATCAGAAGATCAGAGAATCATTGAAGAAATCACAAACAAAGCAGTAAAGAATGCATTAGCGGAAATGGAACAGGCAAAACCTAAACCTATAACCACAACATTAGGATATATGAATGTAACATCAGCGGAAATAGATAAATCAAGTGGAATGGAATTTTATATTAATGTTTCAGAAGTATCTGATGCATGGATAGAAGTTATCCAGAGGGCTGTTTATATTGACAGATTTAAAAACAAAGAAGCCAACAGATATGGTGCTGATTGGTGTGATGCAGGAGTAAATACATTAATACGTTTACATGTAATAATTAATCCTGATTGGAAAGTATCTACAAGTCTGGAAGTCTACTATGAGGACAAAGAAAAAGATTATATGTTTGGAACAGTATATTTCAAAGTCAATGTTGCTGATGATGTTATAAAGAAAATTATTGTTGCAACTATTAGAAATAAATTATTCCAGTAAAGCAGATAGAAAGCAGAGAAGTATATATATGGGAGAATGCTTGCGTGGTGTTCTCCCTGCACACAAACAGGAGGATTATAGAAATGGCAGTAAAATATCCAGAATTTAATGAATTAAAAAAGGAATCAGCATTTGACTGGTTAGTAAAATCAGAGGGCGAAGATTTTAAAACTAATAAGGCAATCATTCGTTTAGATATGTTCACCCAGAACAGAAAAGTAAGTATCTCAAATGATATGAAGAAAGCTATCTTGACACTGTTAAAGAAGTATGTAGATGCAGAACAGACATCATATGCAGATGTAACCATTAATGTAGAGTTGCAGAAGGTATTTGATCGTAATAGCAAGCGTAAACCTAAAACGGAAATTTATTATATTCTGTGTGTTACTGTTAAGAAAATGAATGGCGAAACTTGTAATCTGAAAAATACAATGGAAATTCACAATGTAAAAGGCTCTGGATTATTATATAAATCCTGCAAGATTTATGCATATGATTCGTTGAAACAATTCATTCTCAAATAAAGATGGAGGTGCAGCAGTCGTGAAAGAATATATCATAACTAATGGTTGCCATTATATCTCAATAACAGATACTGGAAAGATTATAAAGACACGAGATTTGATGTCTGCTACAAGGTATGCACTTGAAGTTGATGCACACCGAGTGATTAATTCTAATGCGGAGAAATGTAAAGGATACCATACATTGCTGTTGTGTAATAATAATTCTTGTAAAAAGCGGAAAATATATTCCTCTGATGTGAAGCGTATTCTTTATATACATGCTAATGGTATATGTGCAATTTGCGGAAAACCATTACAGTTGCAAGAGGTTAGCTTGGATCATTATATTCCGCTTTCGCGTGGCGGTGCTGATGATATTGAAAATCTGGAAGTTACACATACATCATGCAACCGCATCAAATCTGATTTATTACCAGAGGAATTAACATCTGAGTTAATGGACATTTTGATGTATCAGATAGAGAAGAAAGGGTGTCACAAGCTTCGATGGAATATTGCAAAGTTTATGTTAAAAGAATTTTGTTAATAACACATCTTAATTCATACTAAAACAGTAGGAAATAAACTATTCTTTGTGATATTTACATGATGTTGCAAGGAATAGTTTACTATATATGGCATTCGATAATTTTGAGATATTCAATAAACACAAGGAAATTATGGAATCATATGGTATATAGATATGGGATATTATGAAAATTCCCAAAGAAAAAACAGTACGAGCAACAGCTATTCCAGTAAATCCTAAAGAAGTTATTCTTCC
>NZ_JACOQG010000055.1:0-7503 GCF_014297245.1 Blautia difficilis
ATTAATACTAATTTCTCCCATCTGAAATACGATGTATTCAGATGGCTTATTAAAGTTACCCATTTTTACAATTCAAAAAAATTTCAAAATTCTCTTGACTGTTTATAGTTTGTCACCTCATTCCAAATCTTCCACAATCTGCTTGAGCTTCTGAATCTGTTCAGCGGAAAGCTTTTTTCTGCCTAACAGGGCTGCAAACAGTTTGTCAACTGAACCGTCATAAATCTTGTCAACCAATTCTTTTGTTTCCGCTTCCTGTACTTCTTCTTTGGGAATAAGGGCATGGCACATGAAATTAGGCTCGGAACGTTCAATCGCCCCTTTTTTGATACACCTTTTTATCAGTGTGTAGGTAGTATTCATGTTCCAGCCAATTTCTTTTTTCAGAACGTCGGATATGTGTTTTGCAGTGGTGTCGCCCTCGTTCCAAAGCACACACATTACTTTCAATTCTGAATCGAAAAGTTTAATATCCATTTGTTTCCTCCTTTCCACAAGACCGCAGTAGTTTCTGTTTGATTACACATTACACCTTTCTTAATCGGTTGTCAACACTACCGCAGTAGTGTTAAGAAAAAATTCATAATTTATTTTCTTGAATAGATAATGAAATGAGAGGGCTTCCGCAGCAGTCGGCACTGTGCGTAATGTGCATAACTTGCTGTCTTATGGAGTTGTGGGAAAGTCCGTTTGCAGAATGTGGGAAAGCTGCACTTTAGCTTTTCCATGTTCTGTGAACGGACTTTTCCATGACGGAATAGCAAGTTATACACATTTCCACGGTGCTTGTCTTTTGGTCTTTGGTTTCTTTGGTTCGGAATAGTGTGGTGCTGGCAGTCTATCTCTTGTTTTCGGTTGTTTGCTTCTTTACCGTACATGATCATTTGCACCTGGATTGTCCGTTCCATATCCTTCCAGCAGATTGATCACTCCCCAAGCTGCAAGTCCGGCTCCGATCGCACAAACCAATGTTTTTAAGGTCGTAATTGCCGTTGTAAAAAATGCCATAAGTGTACCTTTGGAAAACTTACATTTTCCAATCCTTTCTTAGATTTTTTCCAGAAAGGGAAGAAAACACTATATAAACCCTGCCTTTTGTGCTACACTAAGCATAGGATTTTCTACTTGGAAAATTCCTCACACGTACAGTCGGTATATTCATTTTCGTCGATGGATACCGACTGTTCCTTTTTTCCAAATTATTCATGATTTCCTCCCATAATCCACTTCCCGACAATTTGTCGAGAAGTTACATCTGATACAGTTCCACTTCATCCTCTGGTTTCAATATCAGATTAGTACTCAGATATTTTTCAATATCAAAGGTATTCTTTTTGTCATAATCGGACAGATATTTGTAGTTTTTATGTTTGCAAATATCGTATTTATTTGAGAAAAATGGTCTGACACCTCTCACCTGCAGAATACATTTTCCTCCGTCCATAACTGCTATTTCATCCTGGCTCATCAACTCCTTTCCTGTTTTCTGGTAGTTCATTCCATAAGACCGCTGACTGCCTCTCGTATCCGATGTGTTATACAGATCTATGGTTTCTTTTCCCAAAATCTCCGCTATTTCCTTTAATGTCGTTTTTTCCTTTCCCCCTAGGAATAAGGTCGTATCACAGTTCCCTTCGATGGTATCGGCATTATCCTTATAAATTGCCTTAAGCTGAGACTTTGACTGCAAAATAATAGAAGCTGAGATTTCCCGGCTTCTAATCGTAGCAATCAATTTTTCAAATTTAGGAATTTGTCCGATATTCGCAAACTCGTCCAGGAGACACCTCACATGAATTGGAAGTCTGCCTCCATATACATCATCAGCTCTGTCACAGAGCAGATTAAAAAGCTGTGTGTACATAATAGAAACAATAAAATTAAAGGTATCATCGGTATCTGAAATAATAACAAACAATGCAGTTTTCCTGTCACCAACCAGATCCAATTCCAGCTCGTCATAACTCATAAGCTCCCGCAGTTCCGCAATATCAAAGGGTGCGAGTCTTGCACCACAACTGATCAGAATAGATTTTGCTGTCTTACCTGCAGCCAGCTTGTATTTTTTGTACTGCCTTACCGCAAAATGGTTCGGGTCTTTCTGCTCCAGTTCATCAAACATCAGATCTACTGAATTCTTGAAATTCTCATCATCTTCCCTGGCTTCTGACGCATTGATCATTTCCAACAGAGTATTAAAATTTTTTTCTTCTTCCCTGCCTTCATACCAGATATAGCCAATCAGGGCACAATAATAGAGTTTTTCCGCCTTTACCCAAAAATCCTCACCTGATTGCTGCCCTTCACCTTTGGTGTTAGCAATAATGGTTGTTACCAGTTTTAGAATATCTTTTTCACTGCGGATATATACAAATGGATTATAGTGCATGGATTTTTTGAAGTTAATTGTATTCAAAACTTTGATTTTATACGGTTCGTATATAACTTTTCCCTCTTTGTCCCGCACGATTTTTCCATTCTCATCCGTCATCGGACTGCCTTTTGCCAGCATACTGCCAACCTCCAGAAGCACAGTTCCCTTCGGATCAGTAATCACATAAGAGCTGTGCATCTGCATAATGTTAGGCTTTACAAAAAATCTGGTTTTTCCAGAACCGGAACCGCCAATTACCAGAATGTTTTTATTCCTGGCGTATTTCGGATTCTTTGGTCTGCTTGACATAGTAAGACTCTCTGTTTCTGTGAGAATAATATTATTTTCAAATTCAGGATCAGCATATGGTCGTATATCTTTTTCTGTTCCCCATGAAGCGTTTTGTCAAGTGCTTTTTTGAGTTATTGACGCAAATTATCGTGAAAGTGCGAAAGTGCAAAGTGCAAAGGGTCTGCGTTTTGCACTTTCAGCTTGCGGGTTCGGGTGGCTGCTTCTTCTTGATGAAGTTGTACCATTGACCGCCGACACGCCTTGCGCCTAAAATGCCGCCCATGTTGCGCTTGGCGTTCTGTACCGTCCTCTCGGATATTCCGGCTTCGGCTGCGGCTTTTACAATGTCCTCGCTGGCAAGCTCTTTCCCGTCTGCAAGCAGGTCAAGTATCAGCCGTTCCGCCTGTTCGGTCTTGGTGGCGGTGTTGCCGCCCGCGCCGGACAGCAGCTCGTCGGCGGTGATGTCGTATTCGCCTATCCACGAAAAGCCCGTTTCCGGGTCAAGGCAAAAGGCAACGGGCTTGCCCTCCGGCGCAAGGGAAGATTTGTCATGGACGATAACGCGCACATTCGGTTCTCGCTTCACGCGCCCGATCAGCAGGACGCTCCTTGCTGCGGCGCGGAAGTCGATAGAGCCTAAGCCCCGGTATGC
Source organism: Blautia difficilis (assembly GCF_014297245.1). NCBI lineage: Bacteria > Bacillati > Bacillota > Clostridia > Lachnospirales > Lachnospiraceae > Blautia > Blautia difficilis. Next base: position 3,318 of record NZ_JACOQG010000055.1, read on the forward strand.
GCTCTGCCCTCCGGCAGCTTTGTTGAGATGTCCGATAAGGATAACGGCGCACCCGGTACGCTCGGCAACATCGGCAAGGCGGCGGAACATGGGGCGCACTTCGTTTGCCCGGTTCATGTCGGTCTTTTCGCCCATATACGCCTGTATGGGGTCAAGGATAATCAGCCGCGCCCCGTTCTGCGTGATTGCCTTTTCTATGCGCTCGTCGGAGAGGGTAAGCTCCCGCTTGGCTTCATCAATCACAAGTACGCGGTCAAGGTCGGCTTCTGCTTCTATCAAGCGTGGCTTGACGGTATCGCCCAGCCCGTCCTCGGCGGTCTGGTAAATCACTTGGAATGGCGGCAAGGATTTCATTCCCGGCAGCGTTCCTCCGGTGGTGCAGGCGGCGGCAAGGCGTAGGGCAAAAGTGGTCTTGCCCTCGCCGGGATTGCCTTGCACAATGGTTACTTTCCCAAAGGGAATATACGGCTCCCATAGCCATTCAACGGTTTGCGTGTCAACCTCGCTCATGCGGATAATCTCAACGGTTTCTTCCTGCGGCGGCTCTTTCAAGCCGTAAATCGCTTCCCGGATATACTTCCCGTCCGCGATTTCTGCCCGGTGCTGCAATACCTCGTTCCAGTCCTTGTAAAGCGGCACAAGGCGGTGAACGGTCAAGCCCTCCGGCACAAGCTCCGCAAGGCGGCTGCAAGCATCGTTTCCGGCGTTGTCGCTGTCAAGGCAGAGGTAAACGGTTTTGATGTTCAGACGATCAGAAAGGAAACGCAAAAGGGCTTTTTCGCCCACGCCGCCCAACGCCAGATAGCTTTGCTTTTGCCAATCCTTTTTGAACAGGCAGAGGAAAGATAAGAGGTCTATCGGGGCTTCAAAGACAAACAATCTTTCGCCCTCGCCCCGGTAGCAGAAGTTAAAGGCTTTGTCGCAGCCTTTCACATCAAGCCGGAAGCTCCCGGTTGTTCCGCGCTGGTGGGCGTAGCGTGGTATTCCGTCCTCGTCCCGCCCCACGAATACGGCGTTGTGGTGGGCTGCGTCCTCGTAAATATCGCCACGGGCAAAGAAAAAGCCCGACACATCTTCATCAATGCGGCGGGCTGCTGTGAGGTAGTTCCTCGCTATGCGGTTGTCGGGGCTGCGGGGCGGCAGTCGGAAGTCAGAAATGGGCGCGGGGCTTGATCTGTCCGGCGGCGGGGCGGCTCCTTTTTCGCCTGTCAGCATTTCAACGGCTTCGGTAAAGCTCTTGCCGAAAAACTCCATGACAAAATCAATGGGTGCGCCGCCCTTGCTCTGGCTGTGCCTGTACCACTTGTTTCCCCGGATTGTCAGGCTGTCATGCCGCTTCCAGCGGTACTCCTGTCCGGCGCGGGTAAGCTGCTCGCCCTGCGATTGCAGGAAAGAAACAAGGTCGGCTTGGTTCGCTCGGTCTATCTGTTCTTGGGTGTAATACATGGTTAATAACTCTCTTTCTGTGGTTGAATTGTTCATAGTTTTGAAGTAAAATAAAGTCAACAAACTTGAATTTGACAAAGGAGTGTGATTGTATGAAGAAGTTGATAACACTTGTCTTAGCATTAGTTTGTGTGTTAGGTTTGGTCGGTTGCAATCAAAAGGCTGTTAGTGCTTCAGAAGTGTATTTTTTCCCCGAACCTACAACAATGATTACAGTGTCTTTCTACTCACAAGGAGAAGAAACTGCATTTGAAATTGGTTCAGAGGAATATGACTCCAATGATTTATCTACAACCCCTGTTATTAACTGGTTCTATGATTTGAAGCTGACTGCTTGCGATGAGCCAGAAGCAGTAGAAGGCTCGGAAAGTTATGAATTCTATGTGAAAGGCGAAAGTGCTTTTACCTACGAAGATAGAGGTAGCGAAGCATATATTATCATTGGTGGGAGCTACTACAAGGTAAGCAATCCTTCTGCTCCACCGATTAACTAACCCAATTCCAGTTTATCGGAAAGTGTTTAGGACGGACAGGCAAAACCGCTTGCCCGTCCTTTTTCTTATCGCTCCTGTTCATGCCGCTTGGTGCGGCTCTGCATCTGCTCCGGTTGGTCGGCGCGGAGTGCAATATCCACGCACCTGCGGATTTTTTGAAGCTCGGCAACCTCGGCGCGGGTATCTTTCAGTTTGGTATAATCGCTGTCCCTCTGTGTTTTGAGGTCAGCATATTCCTGTTCCCATTCCGCAATAGGCAAGGTCTTTGTTCCTTTCGGCAGATTTGCATGGAGATAGCGGTTTGCCGCGTCCCATAGGGTAAGCTCGGCGCGGCGAGCTTCCGCAAACTTCTCCTGTTTTCCTTTCCAGCGGATTTGCCGATACTCGTCCTGTATGGGCTTGTAGGTCTGATAATTTCTGCCGTGCTCCAAGAGCTTTTGCAGTTCTTTCATGCGCTGCTCGGCGGTTTTCATTCCCTCCCGGATTGAATAGGCTTTATCACTGACAGAGGAAAGAGAAGCGTCCAGCTCGTCAAGATTAGAGATACCATGCTCGGAAAGATAGTTGACCGCCGCCGCTATGGTTTTCAGTTCATCGGCTGCGTGCTGTTGTTGCCAACTCTGCGAATACTTCCGGCTCTTTTCTCTCTGAACGCTCAAATACTTCATCAGCAGATTTGCAAGGTTGGGAGATTGCGGCGGCTGTTCCGGGGCGGTTTCCCGCGCTTTGAACAGGTCGGCAACCCACTCTTTGAGCTTCCCAATCTGCGCCCGGATTTCCCGGATAAGGCGGTTTGCCTTTTGGATATTTCGGTTCAGTTCGCCTTTCTCGGTGGCGATACCTTTCTTCTCCATCTGGCAAGCCGCCACGCCCATGTGGACGGTGGGCAGCTCGTCTATGCCGCGCTCGGCGTTGCTGCGGTGGTCGATACGCTCCGGGCTTCCGGCACGCTCAAGATAGTCGTTTGAAATATCAGCCCATGCCTTGCGCCAAACAAGCGCATTCTCTTGGCTGTTCCAGCCTGTAAGGTCAACTTTGTGGGTTTTGTATCTGCCGCTTGGCAAGCGGATACGCTCGCCGTTTTCGTCAAGGTCATATTCCTTTTTGGATTTCGCCGCCCATGTGCCGCGCTCGTCAAGGGGGCGCATGGTAAGCATGATATGACAATGGGGATTGCCGCTGTCGGTGTCGTGAATGGCAAAATCCACACACATTCCTCTGGAAACAAATTGAGAGGAACAGTATTCCCGGACAAGCCGGATCTGTTCCTCTCTGGATAATTCTATGGGGAGCGCCGCGTCAATCTCTCTGGCAAGCTGGGCGTTCCCGGCTTTCTCGTAAAGCTCCACGCTGTTCCATAAGGTAGAACGGTCAGCGAATGAGGGCGGTGCGTGGGGCGGCAGCATGATTTCGGTATGGACAACGCCGCCTTTGCGGGTGTAGTCATGGGTCATTCCGTCCCATTCGTTTGTCAGCTTTTCACCGCTTCGGTAGGCGGCTGCGGCAACGGCTGATTTGCCTTTTCCTCGGCTCACAATGCCGATGTTCCAATGGTAAATGGCTATGGGTATCACCTCCCGGATAGGATAATAAAACCCGCAAAAATGGTACAGACGCCAACGGCGGGTGTACTGTTTTTGTGGGTGTGCAGGGATAGCCGCAAAGCGGCGCAAGGGGTGCAGCCCCTTGTTGCGGCAAAGCCGCCATATCGGAGCGCGGGGAAATCTCCCTGTGCGGAGATAAGCCCTCGGCAGAGCGCACACGCCCGCAAGGGTGTATAAGTGCGCCCTTGTTGCCAAGGGATTATTTAGCTTGTCGCTCCCTCGGCTCGTTTTTTCAGATATTCCCGCGCTGGTTCACTCGTCAAGGCAAGCCGGAGAAGTGCTGTGGCTTCCTCGTCGGTCATGTTCTTTGCTTCCGGCACAATGCTTTCAAAGACTGCGCCCCGGACAATAAGGCGGTGGCTGCGCGTTCTGCGTTCCTCTTTGGATAGCTTCTGATGCAACATCTTTTCTCGGTTCTCAAACTGCCGGATTTTCTTCTTTCCGTCCTCAATCTCGGCTTGCAACTCCTCGCGGGTTTTCTCTCTTGGCTTTGTCATGGTTGGGCGCTCCTTTCTGCTCATACGCATAGAAAAAGGACAGTCGATTTTCTCGGCTGCCCTTGTGGGTGGCTATTCAATTTTAGTCTGCTGTTTTCAAATATATAAAATAGCTTGCTGTTCCGCCATAGCCATTTTCAGTATT
>NZ_JACOQG010000056.1:0-6747 GCF_014297245.1 Blautia difficilis
ACGGTGGAACAAAGGAATATCGCTGTGAGATCGAGGGGCTGGGAGATTCTTATTGTCCTTTTTGGGGGCTTATAAATAAATTTTATTATATATTTATATAATTTTATACTGAAAACTTCAAAATAGAGATACTCGTAAATTTTACTCGCCTGTATCCTCTGAAGAATTTCAGTTATTTGAAGAATATTTCCCTAACATGAAACTTCCCGCTTCGTATAAAGCCTTTTTATCTTGTTCAAATGGAATGGAGCTATTTTGTGGAGAAGAGGGTAGTTCTCTAGTCAGTTGTACCATCTACTCTTTAAAAGAAGCTCTTAATCAAAAAGAATTTTGGAATAATACACCTATTTTATCTGATCCAGAATTCACATATCATCTCCCCATTCTTTGTCTGCAAGATATAGGTGATATAACCATGAATTTGCAGGCTGTATCAGAAGGTAGAGACGATTATTTATGTTATCCCGCTCCTGACACCGATCGTTTTAACCTTCCTTTTAATGAATGGCTGGAGCGATATATTGTATGCCAGGGACATGAATTTTGGTTTTTCTTAAATCCGTAACTACCAAAATACTTTCTCTCTACTTTTTTTTATAGAAAAAATATATGCTTATGAAAAACACTCTGACTACTAATAAGTTGGAGTATTTTTATAATTCATATTATATTTATAGATTTACTCTCAGTGCTACACATTCCGGGGGTTGAGGCCGTCCCCAAAGTGCGTTTTGATATCCAAACGCTATGCTTGCCAGGTACTTCCGAACACTTTTTAAGGAAACCATACCATCCGTCCAACCATTTTATATTAATTCTCATCCATATTATCTTTCTTCTCCATCAGCTGTTTCAGCTTTTTATTTATTTTACTTCTATTCTCCTCCTGTAATTTTCCGCAGAATAGATAGCAAAATTTCAGTGCAAACCACCAGATATACAAAGCTTTGAAGCTCTGGAATGCCTGATCATCCAGCATTCCATGTGCCACATTGTTGCGCATGTTAAATCCAAATTTTGAACAGAAAATCGTATTTAAAGCAAATATAAGGTCTTCATCCAGGCTTTCTTTTACTCCTTCCAATTCTAAGACAGCGTGCATTGGTTTTACTTCTTCAATCCCTTCTTCATTCATGTTGTAAACAGGTTCTCCACATTCCACTGCCAGATATCTTACTGCATTTTCTATCTGTGGAATCAGGATACTTAGCGCCGTCAAAAAATCTCCTGAAAAGCCAAACATAAGACCCTTGGTATACGATTCTTTTCTCCCCTCCGGAATCGCACAACTTACATCTACAATCTTTTTTACATCACTCTCTTCGATCACAAATCTGGAACGAATATATTCAAACGTATTTCTCACCAGGATCTGTGCAAAATAATCCATCTCCATGGCTGCTGTCCGCTCCATATTATCCTTAAGAGCTCCTTCATCAATTGTTCCATCGTGCTTTTTCACAGGCCTGCTTTTAGCAATTAATTTTCCTCCTTTTCCAAGGATTGCCGCTGGAAATATCGTGTGCAGGATCCCAGTCCTATTTAATACTTGATCCTTTACCCTTTCTCTTTCCGGAATCGGAAGAAATGAAGTAAAATAACACAGTGCTTCTTCCTTATCAAGATCCTCCAGTTGACGGAACAGTTCTTTTACAATGCCACTGGCATCCTGTTTATCACTCCATACCATCATCTCCGAAAGAGAAGCTTCTTCTATCTGTGCTATTTCCTGCAACAGTGCCTTTCTTTCTTCTTCCGTACCCTGTATGGTCTTTAACAACTGAATAACCTCTTTCAAATAGTGAATCTTTCTCATTAAATTTCCTTTGGAAGAGCCCCCGGCATATTCAGCCTCCATCCGGACAGCCTGAATCTTACGTCTTCGTATCGCAATCAGTTTAGGTTCAGTAATACACTTTTTCTTCTGCCAGTTATTTTTTCTGCAATAGAGTTCTTCCAACAGATCACAAAACTTACCAATGAGCGGTGCATCGCAGCTATTATCATCGTAGGTTTTCAAGATATTTTCCACATAAGGGATCAGATATCCTGTATCCACTTTTTCCTCCATGGCAGTTTTTATCAAATATCCAATTTTTGCATGGCTGCTGTTATCATACTCTTCTAATACTTTTATCAGCAGATTCTTTCGCACCACTTCATTGATTTCCTTGCTTCGCATTTTTTTAGAGATAAACAAGATCCGGTTTATAGCCATGATATGATCTGCAAATGCACCGGTGTTCTTCAAGTGTTCGCAATAAGCCGTTTCTGCTATTTTAGCATTTGAGAAATCATTTTCCACAACCCATAAAAAATCCGATATCTTTGCCTTGTTGATCGGTGCGATGGGATAGCTTCGGATTTCCTCCAGCAATGCCTGATACTCTTCTCTATTTATATCTTTCCGATTCCAAATGCTGCGGGCATAGGAAAACGGTACGTCTTTAGGCGTATCGATCCATCGTTCCACAATAATATCCACCAGAAGATTCCTGAATTCCCCATCCATCGGTCTGCGGAAATCTGCCAGTGCCTTCTCTACCGTATGATAATCAGATTCTTTTAAAATCTCTGCGATCTGCTCTGCCATTTTTCTGCCATACATATTCCTCCAACCTTTTTCTATAGGAAAAGTATAACGTATTTTTCTTTTTCCTGTAAAGCAGAAAGACCTGAAAATCCAGGTCTTTCTGTCATCATTAATTAAAAATTGAAATTCACACTCTATTTTATATCCTTGGAGCCCATAGAAGCCGCCCATCCAGCCTGAATCCTTTGTATTACGCTTCCATCCCGTGCATCGATCGTAAGAAGTGGAACACCTGCATCATCCATTATCACATCTCCCATGACCAGTCCATCCTCCCCATTTCCGTACTCATACTCTGGCTCTTTGGATGTCCAGGTTCCATAAAAATCCCACACCGGGATCAGGACTGCTTCGGTATCGCTGCCTTCACTGTCTGGCATGCACATATAACCCAGCTGTACCTTTGTTATGTTTATCTCCGCGCTCTGTGCATCAATGGACGGATAACGGTAGTGGCTTCCTCCATCGACAGAGATCAGCCGATTCTTGTCTTCTGTCATGACCTGCAAAGTGATCGTTTTTTCAAAGATATCCTTGACCTCATCAAAAGGAAGTAAGAACAGCCTCTCATCGGAAGCATTCGATGCTTCTATGGGATTTCGGTGCAGAAAACTCTGAAGTGTCCCACTGCAAAAGTCCATCGTCAGTACTTCATTTTCCCATCCTTCAGACTGTCCTTCATGAAGTGTTCCATCTTCGTTTTCCCATTCAAGAGCCTGTTCATTAACAGGCAGAGAGGTTTCCCTCACATAATTAACCGGAACCCCGTCTATCATCCGTTCAAAAATGAAGTCATCTTTTTCCAGGGTAGTGCTTCCTTCAGTAAGTGCTTTTGAGGAACTTTCAAATATCTCCCAGTTTCCGGACACAAGACCTGAAACCTTCTCCTTTGCTTCCTTTTCAGATACTTTCCCGCTTCCTGCCTTTATATAATTTTGAAAGCGTTCTTCCCTTTCTTTTTTCTCACTCGATTCCAGGGTCATGTCTCCACAATCGTCAAAGATAAACTTCGCTATCCCAAATCCGAGTTCCTCCACATCCGATACCTGCTCACTCTGTGTATAAGAATACCGATAGGTCAGTCCATCTACTGTATATGTCCCCGCCTGTTCGTTCTCATTCTTCTCTTCCTGCATGGGCTGTCCTTTTCCGAATGTGTCTTTTATTTTATTCTGTTCTTCTTCAGGAATCGCCACCCTTTTTACTTTTTTTAAACAGATTGCATCTACATCCGGGACTTTTACCGGTGCATCCGCTGTCAGGGTAAAATTCATCGGAGTTTCTTTATCCTCCCGGTCCGCTGATCTTAGATCTGCCTGGATCGTTGTCTGGTATGTTTCCGGTGACTGTACCTGTTCGGCAACGGTTTTCTGAACTGTCTCCTTTTTCTCTTCTTTTTTCTGTTCTGTCTGATCCTTTTCTTCCACAACAGCAGACTGAACAACATGGTCACATCCAGATAATGTCAAAAGATTTATACACAGAACGGCTCCCATAAACATTTTTATTTTCTTCATCCTTTTTCCATCCTTTCCTTTCGGTATTAAAAAAGGTACCCTCTTCTTATAAGAAAAGAGTACCATATTGCTTCGCCGATGTATTCATCAAGATGTAAACAAATTGTAAATCAGAAGATGGCTCTTACCGTGGTCCCCTCTCTCTGTCTGCTTTCGATTTTCAAGCATCCGCCATGGATTTCAGCCACCTTCACACAGAGTGCCAGCCCAAGTCCGGATCCGCCTTCTTTTCGGCTTCGTGATTTGTCCACCATATAGAATGCATCTGTGATCTTTCCCAGTTCTTCCTCCGGGATCCCCATTCCGGTATCCGACACCTCAAAGATCTTTTTTCCAGCTTTCTCATAAGCCTTTACCCAAATGCTTCCACCGGCATCCGTAGCCTTTAGGGCATTGTCGATCAGGTTTATCAGAAGGCTTTCCATCAAGGCCGGATCCATTTTCATGGAAAAGGCTTCACATTCCATCTTGAGGTGCACCGCTTTCTTTTCTGCCTGTTCTTTTTCCATGTCTATGACATGGTTTAAAAGGTCACCTGCCGTGGTCATTTCCATCTGTATGGCATGGTTCTGATAAAGCCCCAGCATCTGCAGCATCTTCCCAGAAAGAGCCTCCAGGCGTTTTCCCTCCCTGTTGATATGTTCCAGTGCCCGGTCTTTCTGTTCGTCTTTCAGCTTTACATGGCGCAGGGTATCCGAATACCCGATAATGGACGTTAACGGGGTACGCATTTCATGGGAAAGTGCCCCCATGAGCAGCTCCTGTTTCTCTGCCACTTCCTGTAGCTTCTCCATCTGTTCCACAGTTCTTCGCATCATCATATAAATAAAAAGGCCGGCGATCAGGAACACAGCCAGATAAATTCCCAAAAACCAGACAGCGGTCTGTCTAAGCTCTGCAAAAAGCCCTGTAACTTCCCGGACAGAGAGGACTTCGTATCCTTCCGGTCTGGATAATGGTTCCAGCTGGAGAAGGAGGTATTTCTGTCCCAGTTTCTGTATCTTGTAGGCATACGGATCTCCTTCATCCTTTAAGCCTAAGTTTTCGAGCCCCACCACTTTATAATCTGTCAGGTTTTCAATGACGGCATTGCTTTTTCGGTCGATCAGGGCCATGCCTTCCCCACAGCATCGCTGGAACTGAAAGCCCATATAAGCCCGCTTTCCAGTCTCGGACATCTGCTCATATTTGCTATTATCCCAAAATTGTTCCAGGAGTACCTTGCCATTTTCCAGCTGTCTTCCGTAGGTCTCTGCAGCATTATTGAGGCTTCGTTTTCCTGTGATATAAAGACTTAGCGTTCCCACTGGGATCAGGGCACATAATAGCGTTACCAGCATAAGAAGTACCGTTCGTTTCCACAGCTTCATCCCTATTCCTCCAGACGGTATCCAAGTTTCGGGATCGTCCTGATCTCATCATAAAGTTCCAGCTTTTTTCTGAGCTGTCCGATATGGACATCCACCGTCCTGCTTTCCCCCAGGTAGTTTTCTCCCCAGACCCGTTTTAACAGTTCTTCCCTTCCAAGCGCAATGTTCTTATTTTGCAGGAGCAGCACAAAGAGGTCATATTCCATTGGCTTTAGGCTTACCGGAAGCCCGTCTTTATAGACCCGATGGCTTTGCATGTCTACCAGGATGTTCCGGACCGTTAAGACTTTCTTGGCCCGTCCCGTCCTCTCCAGCACCTTCTCAATGCGTACCAGAAGTTCCAGCATCTCAAAAGGTTTTACCATATAATCTTCTGCACCCAGCTTTAATCCCTTCACCTTGGAAGCCACATCATCCTTTGCAGTCAGGTAGAGCACCGGAAGCTCCTTCTTTTTAAAATCCTCCATCAGTGCAAATCCGTCTTTTCCCGGCAGCATGATATCCACCACTGCCAGGTCTGCGTCCTCCTGCCATAAGAGCAGCCTCTGGGCTTCTTCCCCATCATACGCTGCCACAGTCTCATACCCTGCTGCCTCCAGGTTCATGCACAGCAATTCTGAAATTGCGCGGTCATCTTCTATCACCAAAATTTTATTTTTCATTCCCGATGCCACCTCTAACGCTTTTTCTATAGTATAGCTTTTTCTATAGTATAGCTTTTTTTATATCCCAAGTCTACATTGCATTTGTTCTTGCCTTCTCATCATTTATACGCATCAAGACACGATAATGTGACCAGCTCAATTCAGGACACAGTGTGTCTTAAATTATAAATTCCGAACCCAATGAAAACTCCTATGAATGAACCGATAACGATGTTTAAAAAACAATTCAACTTTCTCAGCATGGCAGTGCACCCCTTTCTAAATTCCAATTTATTTCTTCTCATTGTTTTTGATAGCTTTTAGAATACAAATCCCCATTGCCAAAACAGGAAGCAGCTCCCTAAGAGTCCAAAATCCTTGAGGATCACCAAAATCAATATTTACATCTATAAACAATCCGATAAACCATGATGCTACCATGATTTGAGAAAATGTCCAATAATAAGGGAACAGCATTTTAGATGTGTTCATAAATGAGGGAACTCAAAATATATCGTGTCCACGGTTATGGGTACATTATAATATGCATAAAACACAGACTTACTAATTCCATTATTTAGAACTTGAAATGTCTGGATTATTCCCTCACATTCATGCAACAA
>NZ_JACOQG010000057.1:0-6550 GCF_014297245.1 Blautia difficilis
AAAGATTACATCCATTCTTTTTCCGCAGTCATGCAGCAGTCCTTCCGCTTTGCAGTATTTCCAAAACAGTATATTACGTTTAATCCCATGCAGTATATTAAACTGCGGTATCAGACGGATGAAGTTGATTTGTTTTCAGACGAGGACATGGACGGAAATATCCAACCAATTTCACGAGAAGATTATGAAAGATTGCTTGCTTATCTGAAAAAAAAGAACCCAGCCGCAATACTTCCAATCCAGATAGCCTATTATGCCGGGCTTCGTATTGGAGAAGCCTGCGGTTTGGCGTGGCAGGACGTAAATCTGGAAGAACAATGCCTTACCATAAGACGTAGCATCCGATACGATGGCTCAAAGCGCAAATATATCATCGGACCAACCAAGCGGAAAAAAGTGAGGATTGTTGATTTTGGAGATACGCTGGTAGAGATTTTCCGTAATGCCCGGAAAGAGCAGTTAAAAAATCGAATGCAGTACGGAGAACTTTATCACACGAACTACTACAAAGCGGTCAAAGAGAAAAACAGAGTGTACTACGAATATTATTGCTTAGACAGAACAGAGGAAGTCCCGGCAGATTATAAAGAAATTTCTTTCGTCTGTTTAAGACCGGATGGTTGTCTGGAACTTCCAACTACTTTGGGGACTGTTTGCAGAAAGGTGGCAAAAACATTAGAGGGATTTGAAGGCTTTCATTTCCACCAGTTACGTCACACCTATACAAGCAACCTTTTAGCAAATGGAGCTGCCCCAAAAGATGTGCAGGAACTGTTAGGACACTCAGATGTAAGTACCACAATGAATGTCTATGCTCACTCCACAAGAGATGCTAAACGAAAATCAGTTAGGCTTCTTGATAAAGTGGTAGGCAATGATTAAAAAAATTCCCTTATTTCCCTTGTGATTATCTCATAAGGGTAAAAATAAGGGAAACTACATATCATTTCACTAATGGACAGGCGGGAAAGCCTATAAAATGGGGAAAGTTAGAGAGATAATTATATAAATTCAAGTTTGTGGAATTCAAAAATTTAACATAATATATAGCAAGAATTCTCTTTCCTATACAGGTGGGAGATGAATTGCAAAAAACAGGAAAGAACATTTGTTCTTAGACGCGATTCATGGTATAATAGAAACAGTCGACAAGATAAAAGATCAAAAAAAGAACTGTTTTTATGAAAAAAGAGATTGAGATGTAAAAGGCAGGATTTTTCAAAAAAATGAAAAAGGCTGGCAAGGGAACAGCGTAAACTGTCCGTATCCGGACAATAAGTAAGAAAATATGCCCGTGTCCGGGCAAAAAAAATCGCGGGACACGCGAGGATAGCTTGTAGATACTTGGCTCAGTAGAGTCATTGAGCTAGAAGCCCCTACTTCGAAATCTGGGATTTAAGAGATGGGAGCATGTCACTATGAAATGTGAGATAGAGCGTATGGAAATTAACTATACGTTCTATTTTTTTGCCTTTTTTGAAAAAAGTGATTAAAAAACTATTAACATTTTGTTACTGGAGGAGCGCAAAGATTCCTTCTGAATAACTGTGTAGCGAAGTGGATGATCTTATCTACTTGGCTTCGGTTAAAGAGATGGAATATAGTATATTGTCGCACATTGACACTTTACCATGATAAGGTTAAAATAAAGATAAATGATGCACTGCAAGAGAAATTGGACAGTTGCAATATTATTCTGAATTTCGGTGGTTTGCCGAGATTATTTGAACAGGAGCGAATGTGTTATGATAGCAGAAAAAATGAAACCTTATGTAAAAAATAATTCAGCCATCCGTATGATGTTTGAGGAGGGAAATCGTCTCAGAGCCATTTACGGTGCGGACAAAGTTTATGATTTCAGCCTTGGGAATCCCAGTGTTCCGGCACCGGAGTGTGTGAAGGAGGCTATTATTGATCTGGTGAACGAAGTGGAGCCGACAGTGCTTCATGGTTATATGAGTAATGCGGGATTTGAGGATGTGCGCCAGACGATCGCAGAATCTTTGAACCGCCGCTTTGGAACTAAATTTGCGGCAAAGAATCTGATTATGACAGTTGGGGCAGCCAGCGGTCTGAATGTGATTTTCAAGACAATCCTGAATCCTGAGGAAGAAGTGATTGTTTTTGCACCATACTTTCTGGAATATGGTGCATATGTGCGTAATTTTGATGGCAAGCTTGTGGAAATCTCTCCGGATACTACCACATTCCAGCCGAATCTTGAGGAGTTTGAGCAGAAGATTACGGCAAAGACAAGGGCAGTGATTGTAAATACACCTCACAACCCCACTGGTGTTGTATATTCCGAAGAAACTATTAAGAAGCTGGCAGCAATTCTTGAGAAAAAACAGCGGGAATTTGGCAGTGTGATTTACCTGATCTCTGATGAGCCATACAGAGAGCTGGCTTATGACGGTGTAGAGGTTCCGTATCTGACAAAATATTACGATAATACTATTGTTGGCTATTCTTACAGCAAATCTCTGTCCCTTCCGGGAGAGCGTATTGGTTATCTGGTAATTCCGGATGAAGCAGATGGTAGTGAAGAACTTATCACTGCTGCGGCTATTGCCAACCGTACTATCGGATGTGTCAACGCCCCATCTCTGATGCAGAAGGTGATTGCCAAATGTGTAGATGCAGAAGTGGATGTAGCTGCATATGACAAGAACCGTCTGGCATTATATAACGGACTGAAGGAATGCGGATTCGAGTGCATTAAACCGCAAGGCGCATTCTACCTCTTTGTGAAATCACCGGTAGCAGATGAAAAAGCATTCTGCGAAGCTGGAAAGAAATACAACATCCTTATGGTTCCGGGAAGCTCCTTTGCCTGCCCGGGCTATGTGAGACTGGCTTATTGTGTATCTTATGATACAATCATCAATTCCCTGCCGGAGTTTAAGAAACTGGCAGAGGAGTTTGGGCTGTGAAAACGGCGGGGATTGACATTGGGACAACAACGATAAGTGGTGTTGTTCTGGAAAAAGGAGAAAACGGGCAGGCAAAGATTCTGGAGACAAAAACTGTAGAGAATGGCTGCTTTGTTGAAACCGGAAATGATTGGGAAAGAATACAGTATGCAAAAGAAATTGTAGAAAGAGCAGTGAATCTGTTGGATTATTTCCTGGAGAAGTATTCGGATGTTGAGCGGATTGGGCTCACAGGACAGATGCATGGAATTGTCTATGTTGACAAAGAAGGAAATTGTGTCAGTCCGTTATATACATGGCAGGATGCCAGAGGAAGTATCTGCGATGGGGATCAGATTCCTTTAACAGAAGAAATACGGGAAAGATGTAAAATCCATGCTGCTTCAGGATATGGGCTTGTTACACATATTTATAATATCAGGCATAATCTGGTTCCAGATTCGGCTTTGAGCTTCTGTACGATCATGGATTATTTTGGGATGCATTTGACAGGACGTAAAAAAACATTGGTACATGTGAGCAATGCGGCAGGTTTTGGATTCTTTGACAGCCATAAGATGTGCTTTGAAAAAGAAAAACTGGCTGAAATGGGAGTGGATACAAACTGGCTGCCGGATGTCTGTACGGAAATAGAAAAATTGGGTATATACAGAGGACGGACAGTTACAACAGCAATCGGAGACAACCAGGCAAGCTTCCTCGGAGCAGCAGGTGATGAGGAGAATACATTACTGGTCAATATGGGAACCGGTGGACAGATTTCTGTTCTTTCCGGTCAGTATTTTTCGGGAGATGGAATTGAGGCGAGACCTTTCCTGAATGGGAAGTATCTGCTTGCGGGAGCATCTCTGTGTGGTGGCAAGGCGTATGCGCTCCTGGAACAGTTTTTCCGAAAAATTGTAAAAGAAGCGACCGGACAGGATCAGCCATTATACAAAGTAATGGAAAAGATGGCAAGAACAGGAAAAGACCTGAATAGCGAAAGACCTGAAAGTCGAAAGATTAAAGTTGAAACAACATTTGATGGTACGCGGGTAAACCCGGAAAAAAGCGGCAGTATTACTCAGATGTGTTCTGAAAATTTTACACCAGAAGATTTCTGTTATGGTGTTCTGAAGGGAATGAGTACAGAACTGTATCAGATGTATATGACTATTCAGAAAGGAACCGGCATAAAGATCAGGCGTATGATTGGTTCCGGGAATGGTCTGAGAAAAAATCCGGTACTGTGTGAAATTATTGAGGATATGTTTAAGGCAGAACTTGTTCTGGCAGAATGCGAAGAGGAAGCTGCGACAGGAGCAGCAATGAGCAGTTTGCCAAGGTCGGCTCAATGATTAATTGAATGAGAGTCATGTTCTTTTACCGTCCGATTTATTGAGTGTTATTTTCCGGCATGTCCTGATATGTTTTGGAGCATGCCGGAAAATTTTATGAAAACCGCAAAAAATTCCGGAAGAATAGGTAGCATCCCTTGATTTTATTATTCAGTTCTTTTGGCAGATACTATTTTTTATCAAGATTAAGCTCGGTTATATTGGTTGTAACAATCGGGATTTGTAGAATTAGTAAATCTCGATTTTGGGAAATACAAGAATGTGTCTCATTATGGTTTTAATGCGGTTTGTAAGGAGAAACAATATGATTGGGTTTGTTATATTAGGAATTCCGCTGTTAGATGGTCAAAATACACCATACGTTCTGTTGTCGGTTATTGGTGTGATGGTGGAAACAATTGTAATTATGGCTGCTTATAGTTTAGTTATCGTTAAAAAGTATGAAGAGAAGTAAATAACTTTGAAGTTGCAAGGAGGAAATTATGAAATTTATGCAAACAGAGAAAAAACAGCTATTGATCTATGTGATTATAGCATACGGAATCACATATGTAATGGGACTTCTGATGTGGTATAGCTATGGAAAAGGTCTTGATCTCAGCGCTTTTCCAAATGCGCAGATGCTGTATCCAGCAGCAGGTGTGATGATGGCTTATTTAATTACCAAAAAAGGAGATAAAAATCTTCCAACGGCTTTTTACATATTCTTTGTAGCTCTCACGGCGGTGCTGGTTGTCTGCACGGCGGCTTCTGTTCTGGCTCCCCAAAATAGAGATCTGATGAGCATGCCATATTCTCAGTGGACACCGATCATGGAGTACGTTATAATAGGTGGCAGCGTTATTTTCTGGATTCTTCTTCTGCAATCCGGTAAAGAAAAGCGCAGATCCTATGGACTGAACAGCGAACATTGGAATATATCTATTCGTATGATCCTGTTGTTTATTGGATTATATCTTCTCAGATTTGTGATTGCCTGTGCTCTGAGCGGCCAGCTTTCTGAATTTGGCAAAATAATGGCAAATCCTACTACCTGGATCATATTTTTTACTGTTTTGGTAAACTTTTTCCTGTCAGTAGTGGCATTCTTTGGAGAAGAATACGGATGGAGATATTATCTTCAGCCTCTTCTTCAGAAAAAATTTGGACTAAAAGGCGGCGTAATCCTTTTGGGCTGTGTGTGGGCTGTATGGCATCTGCCAATAGACTTCTTCTATTACACTACGCCGGATATGGGGCTGGCGGCTCTGGCAAGCCAGTTTGTTACCTGTATTTCACTGGGGATTTTTATGGCATATACTTATATGAAAACCCAGAATATCTGGGTTCCGATAATTATTCATTTTCTGAATAATAATATGGTGGTAGTTTTTTCAGGAACGTACTCTGCGGATGTACTTCAGAATCAGCAAATCCACTGGGGAGATATTCCTGTTGCACTGGTAATGAATCTGCTGATCTTTGGATGGGTGATCTTTCTGAAGCCATTTAAGGAGAAAAAAGCATAATATTGAATTCATTCAAATTATTTAGAACAATTTGCAGGAGTACCTGCATTTTTAGGATAATAAGCGGGAAGCCTCGGCAATTCAATTACCGAGATGAAAGCGTAAACTGTGCATATCTGCACTCATAATAAATAAAAATAACAAAACGGTTTTCATTCAATTTCTCCTTATAAAAAGCTGTATCCAGCATTATAAAAAGAAAATATGTTCGATGTTTTATTGCGGAATTTTTGATATCATGATATACTATATGCATGAAAGAAAATCTTATACATTATCGTACTTGTGTGTGCAATATCAATTACCATATGGTATGGTCGGTAAAATACCGGCGGAAGATATTAAATGCGGAGGTCGAGGCATATCTGCAGGAACTGGTGCAGGAGATTGCAGAAGATAAGGGCTTTACGGTTCATCTGTTTGAATGTGGGGAAGGAGACCATGTACACTGTTTTGTGTCAGCCCCTCCGAAATTATCCATAACTGCGATCGTGAAATACCTGAAGGGGATTTCCGGCAGGAAACTTTTCGAACGTTTTCCGGAAATAAGAAACCAGCTTTGGAAAGGGGAGCTGTGGAACCATTCCTATTATGTGGAAACGGTCGGATCTGTATCGGAAGAAAATATCCGCAGGTATATCGAACATCAGAGTAAAGCGTACTGATACGATGGAGGAGAGGAAATGCTGCTGTCAAAGAAAACATCCATAAAGGTCAGCCGGGAATATGCGAACCTCATCGGGCATATGTGCTATGCAGCATCCAAGCTCTG
>NZ_JACOQG010000058.1:0-5956 GCF_014297245.1 Blautia difficilis
TGGGCATCTCTGTGTTATGAGACTGAAAGAGGGAATCAATTTGTCAAAAAAATGCAATGGTGATATGATTTCCGTTCTTCAGGGAACTTCAAAAGAAGGTACTTCCGATGTGCCTATACGTGTCCTTGAGATCCCACTTGATGATGGCACAAAAGAATATCTTGCAACAAACCTGTTTGATCCTGCTGTTACAAAAGATATGTTCCGGGAACTTTACTTCTACAGATGGCCTGTAGAACTTAAGTACAAAGAACTAAAAAGCCGCTTTGCCATGGAAGAGTTTTCCGGTGCTACTGCAGTGTCTATACAGCAGGAATTTTATATAAATATGCTTTTATCGAATCTAGCCTCCCTTATAAAAAATGAAGCAGATGAGGAAATACAGATTTCTGCCAAAAGCACAAATAAGTTCCGTTATCAGGCCAATCGTGCATTTATCATTGGACGGATCAAAAGTATTGTTCCCAAAATACTCTGCGGACTGTTTGAGCTTTCAATTATTGAACAGTTATATACAGATGCTGTACGCTGCAGATCACAGCTCCTGCCCGGAAGGTCGTTTCCAAGGAAGAAATTGAAATCCAAGGGACGTTCACATTTCCGAAATAAAAAAGCTTCTTTTTAAAATAGAGCCAGCATTCATCAATAGGCTTATTTAAATGCGGTCATTTTTATAAATCTTCTGGTTTCCAACAAAAACAGCAACTGTTTTCTGTCATAAACCGATTTATTTTGTAGTTTGCATTGGAGGATATTCACTAATATGCCCTTAAGTTGACGCTAGGTTGACCACATTGGGGTCAGACTCTATGAGGTACGGATACTGATGCGCCGCCAATGTTATATTATAAAGGAAACATCAAGAAAATGGATCAGACAGTTGGAATAGTAGGAGCAAGAAGATGCAGCCAGGAAGCAAAACAGGGAAACGGTATTTCTGGCATCGGAATATGCAAAGACCCGGATTACAGTTGTCAGTGGAATGGCTAAAGGAATCGACAGCTATGCACATACTGCATGTCTCAACGCCGGTGGCTATACAATAGCAATATTAGGAAATGGCCTGGATATCTGCTATCCAGGCGAACACCACAAACTGATGAAATGTACAGAGGAAAAAAGTCTGTTGCTGTCAGAATATCCACCCGGAACTTCACCATCCAGATATACTTTCCCCAGAAGAAACCGCCTGATTAGAATGCTGGGGCCGCAAGGGTCAGACCCTATGAGGTACGAATAAAATGAATAAACTAGACCTTAAAGTTTTCTAAAGAAATCATAAAGGTTATCATTATCAAGAAAACATAATCAGTAGAATACCGGTACTTTTTTATACTTGAAATCTTGCACCATAATCATGCTCAACAAAATCATATAGTCAAAAAAGTTTCGGACTCGATTATTTTCTGGTGTATCACCAGAAATGCTACACCACCTTATAGAGGCATTTAGCCATGTTGAATGATGCGGATGCTTCCGGGTTCAAAAAAATATAACTGGCCATAAATATAACTACCCCTGTGTAGACAATATCCTAAACAGATTTTCATTTATGGTGGTCGTATTCGGATATGCACTCTAATTTTTCGGCATATGTATAGGCAAGAAATAATAAAGCTGTATGGTTTTTCATAAGGATTCTGATATTCAAACTGTACAGCGGTAAAGTGAAGAGCTGTGAAAAAGAACTAAAATAAAACACAATTAGGAAGGAATTATATTATGGCAAAAAGGAAAAATTTATCAGATCAGTTAAACGAATATAATATGGATGATGAGAACTTATGTGGTATCAATTTTGCAATTCATAAAAATGTTATGATTTGGGGTGGTACAATAATACAATTATCAAATATTTCTTCAATATCCCAGTATAATAATTGGGAAAAAAGAGAAGAAAACTATTGCGAAAAAACAGAGCGAGCTGTTAGTTTCAGAGAACTTAGAGAATCCCATTCACTTTTTAACTATGCTTTCTGGGGAGCAATTATATGTCTGGTAATTGGATTTTTTAATTCATTCTTTTTTATTCCAGCTCTAGGTCTGACAGCTTGGGTTATTTATTTTTATTCCAAACAGTGTAAAATGATTATTGACGTACCAAAGACAAAGATAAATCGAATTTGTCATTATATGATTTGTATTACAATGAATTCAACAAAAAAATATGATTTTGAAATAAAAACAGAAGAATTTCGAAATGAAGTAATGGTTGCATTGTATCAAAGAATTGTTGAGCATGGAAACAGTGCGGGTGACATTCAGATTGATTTAAAGAACTGCAATATTGTTACTGATTCGGTTGTAAATGGAGGACAGGTTTTGCTTGGCGATGAAAATGAAAATAACGTTGTTGTGGAACATCCGACAGAAAGCGAAATGTAGTGGTATCTGATATTACATAATGGGAAGGTGAGTATCTATGAACGAAAGAATAGTAATAAATGCGAAAAATATGAATATTGGGAAGAGTAATACTAATAATGGCACGGTGTGTATTGGAGATAATAATTCTAATAATTTAGCCGTTCAAACAAAAAATAAAAAGAAGAAAATAATAACTGAAAAATCAAAGATTTTTATCGTTCATGGACATGATGATGCCGCAAAACTGGAAGTCGCTCGATTTATAGAAAAATTGGGTTTTGAACCCATAATTCTGCATGAACAGGCAAATAATGGAATGACTATTATAGAAAAGATTGAAAAATATTCAAATGTAGGTTTCGGAATTGTTTTATACACTCCCTGTGATGTAGGATATGAGAAAGGTAAAGAAAATGAAAAAATGTCCAGAGCACGGCAAAATGTTGTCTTTGAACACGGATACTTAATTAGTAAATTAGGCAGAGACAATGTATGTGCATTGGTCAAAGGATCAGTCGAAATACCGAATGATATTTCTGGTATTGTTTATATTCCATTAGATAGTAATGAAGGTTGGAAGATTTTTCTGGCAAAAGAAATAAAGAGTTCCGGATATAAGATTGATCTTAATTCAGTCGTATGAGGTCAAAGGTCAGACCCTATGAGGTACGAATATGCATTGGCGAAGACAACGGGAATGTCCTCTTCCAGTATGAGCAATCTGTTGAATAGAAAAACGAAGCCTTACTTATATAATAATGTTGCTGATCTGCAATGTGCTGCAAATTTCGGTAGGGGAATTGCTTTAGAAAGATACTTGTGAAAATGAGAAACAGCTTATTACCATGTATCGGCCTATATCTTCTGAAAAACAACAGATACTTCTGGTTTATGCCGATATGCTGTTACATTGCAATAAAGAAATGTGAAAAGAGAAGTTATACAGCTATACAATTTTCGGTATAGCGAAAAAACAAGAATGCATCGTCTATGTTACAATCTAAGTAGATAGTTTCCTATATCAATTAGATTTTGAAAAGTGCAATAGGCAGACTGCATACACTTTTATTTGTCCTATACCAGATGGTAAGTTGTGATAATTGTAAAGTTAGCTTTAAGAAGATGGTGTGGGACGCTGTGTATCAAGCGGATTTGCTCCATACTAGCATTGATATGCCAAATGCTAAAAAATGCCTGTTAGATTGGGTATTGATGTTAAAAATGCGAGGAGAAGATTATATGTCAAGAAGGAGAGGTGGAATTGTAAAAAGACTTAATTTAGAAACACTGTTTTGTGGATTGCCAACGGAAGATAATAATCAATATACAGTAGAATTAAAAAAAATGGTACTAGATAATGACTTTTTAAACAAAGAAACCGAGATAGAAAATTATTTATTGAATAAACAAAATCGATATCGATTCGCGGCTTTTTATTCTTTACTTATAGTGTGCCGTGAATATAATAATTATTCCAAATATAATGAATATGTAGAAAAGTATGCAACTCAATTTTCTCAAGTGAAATTATATAAAATTGTAATGTCAACATATTATAGAAATAAGGGAATATTGGGAGATTTGGGAGCATATAGAAATGCAATTCGTTTTGCGGAAGAAGCATGTACGATGCTGCCTGATAATTTGGCTGTAAAGCATCATTTTGCTGAGTTAATTGTTCTTGCAGATGAAGAGGGGACAAATATTCATATTAAAACAATTAATAAAGCTATAGAAAGATTGGACGATGTGATGTATGTGAATCCGAATCATGCAAAGTATTATTGTACTTTAGGAAGATTATTTGCTTGTCTTGGTGATTATAATCAAGGCATAAAAAATGTAAGAAAAGCGTTAGATTTAGAACGTGGAGATAATAAAGACTCGTTGATAAGGATTGGACAGTATAATTACTATTTACTTCAAATTAAGATGCTCATAGAAAATAATAAAGTTGATTCTAAAATGGGAAAATTTAATTCAGATTTTGAGCAGATGAAAAACGATTTGGATAGTATGAAAACACAATATTTGGAGTACCTTGCTTTTTTTTCATCTGTTTTAGCATTTGTTTTAATCACAGTAAATGTAGTTGTTTCAGTAAATAATTTTAACAAATGCACGGGAATTGTACTAATGTTTGCTGGTGCACTTGTCGTGGTGTTTGGAGTGTTTAGAATGTTATTGTATTATTCATCAAGCATAAAATTTAGTATTTTAAAAATTATTTTTAGCTATGTAACAGGCTTTCTGTTTTTAATAGCAGGTTTTGTTATTGGAAATCAATTATATGTGTATTGGTTGTAACGGCGACAATTATTTTGAAGGGAGACAATTATGGATCGATTTGGAGTTTCAATTAAAGGTGTACTTGAGGTTGATGGGAAATATTTGCTTAGAAAAAATGAAAGGTGTGAATATGAACTGTTAGGAGGACGCCTTGAGAAAGATGATTTCTCAGCAGAGGCACGGCTTGTCACTGAGTTTGATGAAGAATCGGGAATAAAAGTTGAAGTATTAGAGGCGAGAGAACCGTGGTTATATGAAATAGGAGTAAAAAATATAATTATTATTCCGTATAGTTGCAGAGCCTTGGAAGTCCCTGATATATTAGTTGATGAAGATGGAGGGTCTCTCCATTGGATAGATAAAAATGAAATAGAAAATATTTTTATGCCATGGGGGTATAAAGATACTATTTGGAATCAAGTCCCACATAAGAGTTATTCTATTCCGGCAAAATTCTTTTTTAAGATAATTCCTGGTTATGTTGAAAGGGAGTATTTTATAGAGGTTTGTGTGACTAGAAATGATAAAGTGATATTGAGAAAGTTTTTGCCTCATTTTTACTCACCTAGAGATTTCATCGGGATAAAATTAGGGGAAGAATATAAAGATGCGGTAATGGTATCTACCCCTGTTGGTATTGATTATAAAAGAGATACTATTGTTTTAAACTATACGATATTGAGTTAGAGTAGCGCTTACAAAAGAAAAGAGAAATAGGGTATGTCTATTAAAAGAAATGAGCTATATATTCCTCATCAAGCGATAGTATTTACACAGCAAGATAACATATGTGATTTTTCGTTGGACAAGGTTGGAAATGCTTACCAAAAACGAAAGAGTAGTATTGGTCATGAAGATGCGCTTTGGGAATTGGAGATTCACCCAACAAATACTTGCGATTTGTTATGTAAAGACTGCTCATATGGATCGCGCCATAATGGGCAGAGACTTACATATGAACAAGTTTATCGTCTTATGAAAGAAAACGATAAATATGATTTAAAAAGTGTATTTTTTTCAGGTGGAGGAGATCCGCTTTATTGGAACTGTTGGGAAAAGTTTTTAAGCTCTGTTCCAAAACATTTTAAGTATGGAATATCAACAAATTTATATAATTTTTCTAACATAAAAAAGTCATATTCTGAAATTGATTTTTATCAAATTCATGTAGTTGGATTTGATAGAAACGAGTGCATAAGAAAGACAGGTAAAGATGTCTTTGAATTACTTGACTCAAATTTGAACTATTTATTAAAGCACAAATATTCCAGTCAAAATATTACACTAAAAATGTTGATTA
>NZ_JACOQG010000059.1:0-5626 GCF_014297245.1 Blautia difficilis
ATTGCCCCGTTCAAGAATATCCTGAACGAGATGTACAGCAAGGATATTTCCAAGAAAGTCCATTCCTCTTATCTTCTGAAAGCGCAGAAAGGACAGTTTACCGGGTGTCTTGCCCCGTTCGGGTATCGGAAAGACCCGGAGGACAAAAACCATCTGCTCATTGACGAGGAAACCGCCCCGATTGTGCGGCTGATTTTCGGATATGCCCTAAACGGTCATGGTCCGAACTATATCCGCAGACGGCTGGAGGAAGAAAAAATCCCCTGCCCCACATGGTGGAACCGGGAACGGGGGCTTCGCAATACCCGCACCAAATGGGAAAAGAAAGACCCGGAAAATGGGCGGTATATGTGGGACTTCTCCGTTATCAAAGACCTTTTGATGAATCCCGTTTACACCGGGGCGATTGCTTCCCAGAAAAAAGACTACCGTTTCAAAATCGGCACGATTGGGGAAAAGAAGCCGGAGGACTGGATTGTGGTGGAGGGACAGCATGAACCGCTGATTGACCGCATGAGCTTTGATATTGTGCAGAACAAGCTGAAATCCCGCCAGCGTCCGGGGCAGACCAATGAAATCAGCCTGTTTGCCGGACTGATAAAATGCGGCGAGTGTGGGAAATCTCTGACGATACGCTACACAAACGCAAAACATCCCCAGCAAATTTATTCCTGCAAGACCTACAATGCCTTTGGAAAGAACCACTGCACCCAGCACCGGATTGATTATGACACCCTTTACAGCCATGTGCTGCGAAAAATCCGGGAATGTGCCAGAGCCGCCCTGATGGACGGGGAAGCGGTTGCCGACCGCCTGACCAATACCTGCGAAGCCGAGCAGCGGAAACAGCGGGAAGCAATGGAACGCTCCCTTACAAGGGACGAGGAACGGATTGAGGTTCTGGACAAAATGGTAATGCGGCTTTATGAGGATATGATTGCAGGGCGTATCAGTGAGCAGAATTTCAACACCATGCTGGAAAAGACACAGACCGAGCAGACGGAGCTTAAAACAAAAGTGTCAGAGGGCAGGAAGCGGCTGTCCGATGAAGTCCAGCTTGCCAATGACGCAAAACAATGGGTGGAAGCCATTCAGGAATACGCCAACATCACAGAGCTGGACGCAGCCACCCTTAACCGCTTAATCAAAGAAATCGTCGTGCATGAGCGCATTGACGAAGATAAAATAAGACACATTTCTATCGAAATTCATTTTAATCTCAAACCCATCCCGGAGGTGGAACAGGTCACTGCCTGACCTGTCCTGCCGGGACGGTTCTCTTAAAAACACCATATAGATTTTTGTACGCCGCCGCCCGCCATCGAGCAGAGTTTTACACCTAATTGGGGATAAAACAGTTGATGGCGGGCGGTGGCATCGTACTGATTGGAATAAACCTGATTCCACAGCTTGCAACTTTGTTTGGATAAATAAATGGGTGGAATAACCGAAAAAATAACAGAGTTCATAAAGGATCTGCTAACAGGCTGGATCACATCAAACCTGGATACCATGTTTACCGATGTAAATACCAAAGTAGAAACGATTGCTGCGGAGGTTGGGAAAACACCCCAAAATTGGAACAGTGGCATTTTTTCCATGATAAAAAATCTGTCGGATAATGTCATTGTCCCCATTGCGGGGATGATTATTACATTTGTACTGTGTTATGAGCTGATTTCCATGATTATGGAAAAAAACAATATGCACGATACGGATACGTTTATGTTTTTCAAATACATTTTCAAGATGTGGGTAGCGGTATATCTTGTTACTCATACTTTTGATATTGCGATGGCAATTTTTGATGTAGCGAATCATGTGGTATCCAATGCTGGCGGTATGATAACCGGTTCCGCATCTATTGATGTTACAGAAGCATTGAAAACGCTTCTTGAAACGCAGATTGAAGATATGGGAATCGGAGAATTACTGGGGCTTGGTCTGGAAACGATGCTGGTCAGTTTATGTCTAAAAATCATATCAGTCCTGATTACCGTCATTTTATATGGACGAATGATAGAAATATATCTTTATGTCTCTGTGGCACCTATTCCGTTTTCAACATTTACGAACAGGGAATGGGGAAGTATTGGAAATAATTACGTGAAGGCATTATTAGCGTTGGGATTCCAGGGATTTTTTATGATGGTATGTGTTGCGATTTATGCGGTTCTGGTAAATGCCATTACAGTTGCGGATAATCTTCATACAGCTATCTGGTCAGTTGCAGCATATACAGTTATTTTATGTTTCAGTCTGTTTAAGACCAGTTCCCTGGCAAAATCAATCTTCAATGCACATTAGGAGGAAACAAGAATATGGCATATGTTCCAGTGCCGAAAGATTTTTCAAAAATAAAGACAAAATTAGCACTGAATTTAACTAAAAGACAAATTATATGTTTTTCTCTGGCAGGAATTTGTGGTGTTCCGGTCTATTTGCTGACAAAAGCAGGACTGGGAACAGATGTGGCAGCAACGCTTATGATCATAGTGATGCTGCCATTTTTCTTTTTTGCAATGTATGAAAAGGATGGATTTCCAGCAGAGAAAATATTGCTTCACATTATCCGGCAGAAATTTTTAAGATCTGGAATCAGGGTCTATCGTTCCCAAAACTTATATGACCGGATTATAGAGTACGATAAATTAGAGAAAGAGGGTGCATGGCTTGAGAAAAAGGCAAAAGAAGCCAGGGAAGCGAGAAATCCGTTCCATTTCCTTAAAAAAGCAGACCGAAAAAAATAAGAAACAGAAAACCGGACTTACGAAAGAAGAAAAAAAGCGTCTGAAAGAACTTCGGATGATAAAAGCGGAGAATCAGAAGAAGAGGAAGCCTTTTACAGCGCAGGATACGATTCCATATAAGGAAATATATAAGGATGGTATCTGCAGGACAGATGATAACTATTATTCAAAGATGGTGCAGTTCTACGATATAAATTACCAGTTAGCGCAGAATGATGATAAAGCGGCTATTTTTGAGAACTATTGTGAGTTCCTGAATTCATTTGACAGCTCTGTCGAGGTACAAATTACATTTCTTAATCAACAGGTGAATTTTGATGAGTATGCAAAAAATATTGATATTCCAGAGCAGGATGACTGTTTCAATGATATTCGGAAAGAATATTCGGATATGTTGAAAATGCAGCTTTCCAAAGGAAATAATGGGCTTGTAAAAACAAAATATATTACATTTTCCATTAAGGCGGATAATCTGCGAAATGCAAAATCCAGGCTGGAGAGAATTGAAGCCAGTGTATTGAATAATTTTAAGGTGATGGGAGCCATGGCAGAGCCTTTAAATGGGGTAGAACGTCTGAAAATTCTGCATGATGTGATGAATATGGACACAAAAGAATCTTTCCATTTCCATTATGGGATGGTTGCAAAAACAGGTCTGCAGACAAAAGACTTTATTGCACCTACCGGATTTGATTTTCGCAATGACAGCTATTTTCGGATGGGACAGACTTTTGGATGCGTGTCATATTTACAGATTACATCACCAGAACTTACGGATAAACTGCTGGCAGATCTGCTGGATCTGGAAGAGAATCTTATCATCAATATGCACTTGCGTCCCATTGATCCCAAGGCAGCTATTAAAAGTCTGAAAAGTACGCTGTCAAATATTCAGAAAATGAAAATTGAAGAACAGAAGAAAGCGGTCAGAAGCGGATATGATATGGATATTATTCCAACGGACATTTCTACATACGGAGAGGATGTGGAGGGATTGCTCAATGAAATCCAGTCCAGGAATGAGAAACTTTTTGAACTTACTTTTTTGCTGATGAATACAGCGGACAATAAGAGAAAACTGGACAATATTGTGTATCAGACTGCAGGAATCGCCCAGAAATATAATTGCAATATACGGAGACTTCAATATCAGCAGGAACAGGGACTTGTGGCATCACTACCACTGGGAATGAACCAGACTGGAATACAGAGAATTATGACTACGACTTCTACAGCAATCTTTGTTCCGTTTACCACACAGGAACTTTTCCAAGGCGGTGAAGCTCTTTACTATGGCTTAAATGCACTGTCAAACAATCTCATTATGGTGGATCGGAAACGATTGAAAACACCTAACGGCCTGATTTTGGGTACTCCTGGTTCCGGTAAGAGTTTTGCAACGAAAAGAGAAATTCTCAATGTTTTCCTGATTACAGACGATGACATTATTATCTGTGACCCGGAGGGAGAATATTTTCCGCTGGTAAATGCCTTAAATGGTGAAGTTATTAAAATCAGTGCAAAAAGTAATGATTACATCAATCCTATGGAAGTGAACCTGGATGTTATTTATCATCCGGAGAAATACAGGATTAATGGCGATGTGGAGGATATTGATACCATTATTGCTGATAAAGCAGAGTTTATCACATCTTTCTGCGAGGTCATTATGAAGAAACCTCAAAATGCAGAATTAAATGGTGATGAGGTTTCCATGATTGACCTGTGTGTAAAAGACATTTATAAAAAATATCTTTACAATGATCCAAAACCGGAAAATATGCCGATTCTGCAGGATTTCTATGAACGTCTGAACTTTTATGCACCAGATAAACCAGCAGCACAGAACATTGCCAACAGTCTGCAGTTGTATGTAACAGGATCGCAGAATGTATTTAACCATCGAAGTAATGTCGATACGCAGAACAGAGTGGTATGCTTTGATATCCGGGAACTTGGAACCACACTACGAAAAGCAGGGATGTTGATTGTCCAGCATATGGTTTGGACAAGAGTATCACAGAACCGCAGTCGCAGGAAATCAACCCGTTATTATGTGGATGAATTTCACCTTTTGCTGAACCAGCCACAGACTGCTAATTATTCTATTGAAATGTGGAAGAGATTTCGTAAGTGGGGTGGAATCATTACAGGAATCAGTCAGAATGTAACAGATTTTCTTGGCTCTCTGGCAGTAGAAAGTATTGTGGGAAACAGTGATTTTATCCTGATGTTAAATCAGCACAGCGGGGATCAGAAGATCCTTGCGGAGAAATTGAATATTTCCAAGCATCAGATTTCTTTTGTAAATAACAGTAATGCAGGAGAAGGGCTGCTTTTTTACGGAAATGTAATCATACCTTTTGCAGACAGATATCCGCAGGATACCAGAACCTATGCTTTGATGAGTACTAAACCGGATGAGATTCAGACTTAACGGACAAAAAAGCAGAGGTGAGGTACATTGGGAAAACAAAAATATACGGCGAAAGAGAAGAAAGTCAGCCGTATGACCAGAAATGGTCTGGTTGAGGAAAATCTTGCAACAAAGGAGACCAGAAAAGTTACAAACAGCGATCAGGAGTTGCCTTATAAACAGAAGGATGTAGAACAGGCATTTATTACTTCTGAAAAGAAGAAAAACTCTCATAAAAAAGCTGAAAAGAAACAATTTTCCGAAAAAGTTCAGGAGGGAAATCCTGCCAAAAAAGAAGAGGCTGCAAACAGTCCTCCGGGAAAACGAAAAACACAGGGACGGTATAGGCACATCGGAAGTACCTTCTTTTGAAGTTCCCTGAAGAACGGAAATCATATCACCATTGCATTTTTTTGACAAATTGATTCCCTCTTTCAGTCTCATAACACAGAGATGCCCA
>NZ_JACOQG010000060.1:0-5553 GCF_014297245.1 Blautia difficilis
TATCTCATGAAGGTAAAAAACAGTATTTCCACAACAATGAGAACCTTAAAAGGCAAAGAAACCAAAGACAAAGCGGCAAAAAATATTTTTTCATATAAGCCGATCATGGGCAATATTCTGAAGTACACGGTAGCAGAATACAGTGATTGTTCTCTGGAGGAGATCATAAACTGCATTGAAGGAGATACCATCCGGACGGGAACCGCATTTGTAGAAGAAGATATGGCAGGAAGCATCCGGGGTGAGCAGACAGAATTCAACACAACAGATGAGGCACCGGCAGTTTTTGATATCCTGTTTCGTTCCTTGCTTCCAAAGAAAAAGGAAAATATCCTGGTAAATCTTCATGTGGATTTTGAATTGCAGAAGAATTACCGGCCTGGGTATCCTGTTGTTAAAAGAGGCATATACTATGGATGCCGGAAATTATCCTCACAGTTGGATAAGGTAGGGAAAAATGGGAAAGGCTATAAATATCTGGAAAAGGTGTACAGCATCTGGATCTGCCTTGACAATATTCCTAAAGAGCAGCAGAATACCGTATCCTATTACAAGATACATAATTATAAAAACGAAGGCTTCCGTGTCCCTGACATTCAGATCGATGCTGCAGAAGCAGACCTTATGGAAGTTGTTATAGTACGTCTTGGAGGGGAAGCGAAAAATGAAAAAGGACTAATGGACCTTTTATATGGTGTATTTTCCGGTAATCAGAAGAAAGTATTGTCTTACATTCCGGATTCAGACAGTCAGATCCGGCAGAAGGAGGTGTCCGATATGTTGAGTATGATTTCCTATGCAGAAGAAAGAGGCGAGAAAAAAGGCGAAAAGAAAGGCATTAAGAAGGGTGAGAATCGTCTTGGGATGCTTATGAAAATACTTTTAGATAATAAACGTTATGCAGATGCGAAAAGAGCATCTGAAGATGAAACATACAGGGAACAATTATATAAAGAGTTTGAAATCTAGTTAGCGATTTTCTTGTACCAGACAGTCCCTTTTGGCGTATCACACACAAAACCCTGCATACACCAGTACAATATGGTAGTTTTCTTTTTCCCTGTGATTATTCTCGGTGTTTAGATTCCATCGGGGCACAAAACATAAAAATAGTATTATACCCGTTCAGGATGATTTAATATAAAAATATATAAATTATACCCGAACGGGATTTTCTTATATAATTCACTTGAAATTACACCCGAACGGGATTAATATGTTTAATATGAGTACAATTGGAGATTATATAAAAAAAGAAAGAAAAAAAGCAGGGCTGACGCAGGAGGATTTTGCAATCCGTTCCGGACTTGGACTTCGTTTTGTAAGGGAATTGGAACAGGGAAAAGAAACGGTGCGTCTGGACAAAGTGAATCAGGCACTGGCAATGTTTGGGAAAGAAGCTGTACCAGGAAAAAAGGAGGATTAGCAGGTGGAGTCAGAATATAGAAAGGGATATGTATATATTCAAAATCACTTTTCCGGAATTATTGCAGAAACTGAAGAAGGGTATATTTTTACTTATGACCAGGATTATCTGGACAGAGAAGATGCGGTGGCAGTAAGCCTGACACTTCCATTACGTCAGGAGCCTTATGAAACAACCATATTGTTTCCTTTTTTTGACGGACTGATTCCGGAAGGATGGCTTCTGGGGGTGGTCAGCCGAAACTGGAAAATCAACCAGAAAGACCGGTTTGGCTTACTGTTATCTGCCTGCAGAGACTGCATTGGCGATGTTTATATCAGGAGAGAAAAGGTATGAAATGCTTGTGTTGTGGAAAGTCAATAACAAATAGTGCAGCGAATGTGGAAAAAGAATGGTGCTGGCACAAAAAGTGTGTAAAGAGATTTTTTCAGACAGATGAATTACCAATCTTGGATATTACGAAAGACCAACTGGAAATACTGGCAAATGAGACGGTAAATGAGGGACTTACCGTGCCGGGAGTTCAGAAAAAGCTTTCCCTGCATTTATCAACAGATCTTAATGCAAGACTTACAATTGTGGACTATCCAACAGGATATATCCTGAAACCGCAGACGGAAGAATTTCATAATATGCCGGAATTTGAGGATCTGGCAATGCGTCTCGCAGAAATTATGGGAATCCAGACAGTTCCCCATGCTCTTATAAAAATGAATGATGAATACGCGTATATTACTAGAAGGATAGACCGGGAAATATCAGAAAAAGAGACCAAACTATATGCCATGGAAGACTTCTGCCAGCTGTCTTACCGGCTGACACAGGATAAATATAAAGGTTCTTATGAACAATGCGGAAGAATCATAAAAAAATATTCTGCAACACCGGGCTTAGACCTGTCAGAGCTGTTTCTGCGTGTTGTTGGATCTTTCGTTATGGGAAATTCAGATATGCATTTGAAAAACTTTTCGCTAAAGGAAACGGAGCCTGGCAGCAGAAATTTCCAATTATCAAAAGCATACGATATGCTTCCTGTTAATGTGATCATGCCAGAAGATAAAGAACAGCTGGCACTGACAATAAATGGCAAAAAACGTAATATTCATAAGAAAGAATTTCGGATACTGGCAGAATCCTGTGGAATCCCATTAAATTCTGCAGAACGTATGATGAAAAAAGTATGCTCATTAAAGACAAAACTTTTTACACAGATAGAAGAATCTTACTTGTCAGCAGAGCAAAAAGAGCAAATAGGGGAACTTATTTCAAAAAGGATTGATATTTTGAGTTAGATAAAAGGCTGTTCACATTGCCAAAAAGTATCGTTTGTTTTATACTGAAAGTGATAGAAAGGAGGAATGGATTTATATGCCACAGACAATTCATACACTGCTTATTCAATACTTATCAGAGATACAAAAGATATATGGGGCGCACTTAAAAAGCGTGATTCTATATGGTTCCTATGCCAGAGGAGATTATACACCAGATTCAGACATAGATATAATGATTCTGGTAGATCTTTCCGTAGAAGAAATGGATGCATATTCAGATGCTCTTTCAGAACTTGGATTTAAATATAATGTTCAGCATGATATATGGATGATGCCTGTAGTGAAAAATCAGCAGCATTTTTACCACTGGGCAGCGTCTTATCCATTTTATTCTAATGTTCAAAAGGAGGGAGTTGTTTTATATGAAGCAGCCTGACTCCATTGATGTGGGAACTCAGATGGATGTGGTACGGCATCGCTTGAATGTTGCAAGAGAAGATCTGGAAACAGCTCATCTTACATTCGAAGCAGAACAGTATCGTGGAGCAAATAACAGAGCTTACTACAGTATATTTCATACAATATGTGCAGTACTTGCGAAAGAAGGAGTCGCTTTTAAACGCCATAAGGATACGCTTAGCTATTTTAATAAAAATTATGTGCAACCAGAAATTTTTCCACGTGAATTAGGCAGGAAAATTGTGAAAGCTGAAGAAATTCGACATGCAAGTGATTACGATACTTTTTATATAGCTTCGAAAATGATAACTGCAGAGCAAATTGAAACGGCAGAAAAAATCCTGGAATTGGCAGAGAAATATTTATTTACAGAATCAGAGAGCCCATCTGAAGATAAAAATACTGATAAACCAGAGCAGTAATAATTCACAATCAAAACCATCCCGACTATTGAGCTCATTCTTATAGTTGGGATGGTTTTATGTGTGGGTAAGGAATTGTATGTTATATAAATTTTAGAATCATTTTATGTGGAGATTATTATCTTTCCGGTTATTTTCGGTGGTCAGACCCCTCCAGATGCAGATAGAATGTCTTTACTCTTCCAGGAGCTGATGGATGATGTTTCGTTTTCCTTCTGTCATTTGTACACGATGTACAGGTTTCTTTTGTCTTGCCATAATAAAAGGCCCTCCTAATGATATTTATTGTATCATAGAAGAACCTTATAAACATTATTTTACAGAAAAAGTTTCATACTCGATGGTCAGATCCCTTCAGCCTACAGAAGTTCTGTTGAATGCGCGGAGACCTGCATAGTAGGTTCCCTTCTTTACATTCTTGAATGTTGCTGTTACAACGTTAGTATAGCACTTCAACGTTTACCAATATTCCTCCACATAACCAGCCGCATCTTCTTCTGACAATGAAAATACCTTCATCAGGTTTTTCACTGTAACATCTTTACTGGCGTTAAAACTTTTACAGGTGCTGATTGTTGCCTGGATACCCTCTAACCGTCCTTCGCGCCGTCCCTCAAGTTTTCCCTCATTCATTAACTCTTCCAATGCAGTACACATATTAACCTGACCTCCCTTCCGTTCTGATTCCAAAGCATGGTCTATCAGTTTCTGCGACTGGGTGATCGCGCCGATCACAATTCCCAGTTCGGATGTGATGTTTCTGTTTTTATATACCGTATTGATTCTTTGGTAATCGCGTTCATAAATAGAACGGCTGATATCAAACACAGCAGCAACTTCCGGATCTTGAAAATCACAGGTCTCACTTGCCCTCAGCTGAAGCAGATTCATTTTATAATCCGACACCATTGGACGGACTTTTTCAGGAATCTCAAGCATATCTGCCAGACATAGCGGGCCATCCCATGGCTCTTCTCCATAATAAACACAAAGGCTGATTACTGGATGCAGTCTATCTGTTTTTTTCATATTCGAGAGAAACTCATCTGAAGATTCAAAATGACCATCCTTCTTGTTTTTAGCAGCGATCTCATTATATTCTTTTAGATAAGAGAAAGCATCTCCTACCATATGCCGCAACGGCATCGCGTAATGGATCTTTGCCTGATTCTCCAGTCCCCAGAGGACAAAATCAATGCCATAGGCAGTTTTCTTTACAACATCCAGTATTTTCTGGACAGTTTCTGCATGACCATTAAATTTGATCAGTGAAGAAACATCGGTGTCAGCTTCTGTAAGGTCATTCGGATCCAGCACTTGTTCCCCATCGAATAATGCCGCATTGAACAAGTCTGCAAAATGGCGGTTGTTTCTCCAGAAGTTCTTTAGTATGGTATCTGGTTTTACTTTATTTTGTTCCAGCGTTCGACACCTCCTGCTGTTTTGTTACTACCACTATATCACATATAACGTTTTATTTCCATAAGAGAATTTGTCGAAATGTGTCATTTGGCAATATATTCAAGGGTCCTTTTCAGTGGTCAGATCCCAATGTGCTAAAATGTGCGAAATTATAAATGAGCAATGGGAAAAACTGGCACGTAAATATGGACTATCAAGGAATGCCATAGAATATATGCGTCCAGCATTTGATATGCGGTTAAAAGAATAATAGATTATTTTCGGTGGTGGGCCCCGCTGGGCTGACTGCAATTAAAACCATCTCGACTATGTATATTATTCATATAGCTGGGATGGCTTTATGTATGGGTAAAAAATTTTATGTTATATAAATTTTAGAATTCTTTTATGTGAAGATTATTATCTTTCCGATTATTTTCGGTGGTCAGACCCCAATGTTGGGAACTTAGCGTCAACTTAAGGACTTTAAATCGATTTACTTGTTCTTTGAAAATCAAATAGTAAAAATATACAATTTCGAGCGTAAAATATCAGCACTATGTCTACTTGA
>NZ_JACOQG010000061.1:0-5351 GCF_014297245.1 Blautia difficilis
ATGACAAAGATTAAAAACACAAAGAAGGGCATGGCTAAAAAGACATTAAGTATGTCTCTTGTAGTTGCAATGCTTGCTACTTCTAATGTGCCGGTATGGGCTGCTGAGTTCAGCGATGGAACAGATGTTGCTGTAGCTACAGAAGCTCCTGCAACATTTGCTGATGAAGCTGACGCACCTGTTGTAGAGGATGCTACTGTTGATACAGCTGCTGCAACTGCGGTTTCTGTTGATGCAAAAATTAAAGAATTTGGATGGGATACACCTGCAACTGTAGACTTGAAAGGATTTACTGCAGGCGCATTAACAGCTACAGATAACATTAATTATATTTGGAAAGTTAATGGATTAGAAGTTGCTAGTGGTACTGTTGCTGCTACATCCACTACTTTGAAAGCATTAGCTTATAAACCTGTTAAAGGTGATTGTGGCGGAGAACTTCAGTTATCCTTAAGTTATACTGATCCAGATAATGAAGACAGTGACAAAAACTTTACATGGGAATCCAATAAAGTAACTGTATCTAAGCACGATATTAACAAAGATAACATTACTGTAACTATGAAAGCAGCTGGCCCAATATATGATGGAAAGAATCATAATGATGCAAAGGAATGGGTTGACAATTATGACAATCTTGTAAAAGCTGGATATGATGTATCTGTGATCACAGATAAAGATTTTGTAAATGCAGATTCTAAAATCACAGCAAAAGTTACTCCAAAAGATACAACTTATTATCAGGGAGAAGTAACAAGCGCAACAACTGCATCTATTGCTCAATCTAAAGATACAAATAAATTAAAAGTAGAATATGTTGGCTCTGGCTATACATATACAGGAAGTGAAATCGCATTAAAGGCTTCTGATTTCAAATTAACAGATACTCTTTCTGGAGAGGTATTAGACAGTTCTAAATATATTGATCTTGCCGCTTCAACTGGTGCAAAAGCTACTAATGCCGGAGAATATGAAGCAATTATCACAACTAAGGATCTTGTAAACTACACAACAACAGCTCAGAGTGTAACAGCTGGAAATAAGTGGAAAATTGAAAAGGCAGACCTTTCCAAATGCACAGTTTTCTTAGGTGAAATTTCCGAACAGGCAACACCTATCCTTGCGAGTGATCTTAAAAATATCAATGTTTCCGATGGAACACACACTCTTTACAATGATGCAATTTCAGCAAGTGATTTTGTTATTGGAAATGTACAGGCAAATACCGGAAGTGTTGGAACTTACACAGCTACAGTCCAGACAAAAGCTAACAGCACAAACTTTACTGGAACAACAACTACAGCAACATTCCGTGTAGTAAGAAATGCATTAAGCATAGCTGAATTCAAAGGAACAACCACAAACCCAGGTTATGCAAAAGCTACTGAAAACTATACTGGCGAAGCAATTACAAAGGATACAAAGAAATTAGGTGATCTTGTAATCCTCGATAATGGTAAAGAAGTAAAACTTACTGCTGGTGTTGATTATGATCCTACATTTGTATACAGCAACAATACAAATGCCGGAACTGCATCTTTCACCGTAACTGGTAAAGGTTCTTTTGAAGGAAGTAAATTAGTAGTTTCGTTCCCAATTAAAGCAGCACATGTTACCAATAACGGTGAGATGGTTTCTAACAAGGTTGGCTTTGTAGAAGACTCTACAAGAAAAGCATCCGATTACAAATCAGGAATCACTGTTAACGTAAAAGCTGAAAACGATGATAAAAAGGCCTTTACTTTAGTTGAAGGAACAGATTATAAAGTTGATTATTCTTATAAAGAGACAACAGGTAATGTTCTGGGTAACCATATTGTTGTTAAGATTACTCTTCTTAACAATAACTTCGGAGCAAAAGGCACCGAATATTCTGAAGACGTTGCATTAACTAAAAAGCAGATTTCCAGCGTAACAGTAACTCCTGTACAGTCTTCTTACACATATACAGGTGCAGCAATTGTTCCTGAATTAATCGTTAAAGACGGCGAAACAGAGTTATCTAAAGGCGAAGATTATGTAATAAAATCTGTATCTAACAACAAGAATGTTGGTACAGCTACAATCGTAATCGCAGGTGCAACTAACAGCGATTATGATGTTGATTCTACAGCAAAAGCAACATTTACAATCACAGCTGCTAACACAAGTGATTTAGTAGTTAATGTTGATGATCAGTCATATGATGGAACTAAAAAGAAACCTACACTGGCAGATGATATTGAAATTAAATTAAATGGTGTAGCTATCGCAGATAAGTTTATTGTATCTTATCCAACATCTGCAGAGGCAAACCGTCAGGTTGGAACTGGTACATTAACACTGACACCAGATAACGGAAATAAGAACTTTACTGGAACAAAAGAAGTATCTTTCAACATTGTAGGTAAAAAACTCACTGTTACCAATGATGTTCTCCAGGTTTATAAAGCTGATGGAACAAAAGACACTAACACTGCATTTACTTATGACGGAACAGCGCATACATACGCTAAAGCAGTAGCAACTATCTTTGATGGTTCCAAGAAACTTGTTGAAGGTACAGATTATGAGATTAAATACTTCCATAATGTATCTGGTACAGGCGATGATGCTACAGGTACAGCATATGTAGCAGTAGTTGGCAAAGGTAATTATGCTGGTGATGGAAATAAGAACATTACTGATGAAAACGGAAAAACCGTAAACTGCATCGCCCGTAAGGAGTTTACTATCAATCGTTTACAGTTGGTAAAACAGTGCGTGGCAATTAAAGATGCTGAATATGCAGAAGGTCTTCCTGTAAAACCACAGGTTACTGTAACTTATGGTGGAAGTGTATTAACCGAAGGAACAGACTATAAACTGGATATTCCAACAGTAACAACTATTACTTCTAAGGAATATAAGGCTACTGTAACTGGAAAGAATGGCTATTATGAATCAGTCGCTAATTTATCTTGGAAGGTTACTAAGAAGGATCTTGCTAACTGTGATGTTACAGCAACAAAAGATGCTAGTGGTACTCTTTCTGTAACAGTTATGAACGGAAGTGTAAAAGTTCCGGCTGAAAAATATGTTGCGAAAGAAAATGCTGATGGTACAGTAACTGTAACACCTGCAAAAGACAGCAAATACTATACAGGTTCTAAGACAGTTGCACTTGCTGGTGACAAGACTAAAGTTGGCACACCGGTAATCAGTAGCGTTAAGGTTGTTGGCAATAAAGCAACCGTAATCCTTTCCGGAGAAGCTGATGGTGCTTCAGGATACGATTATGTAATCTCCAAAGCAAACGATACAACAACTGCTCGTGTAGATGTTACAAAGAACCAGGTTAAGACAACAGGTGACTTCAACTACGTACAGCAGGGAACATATTATGCATACTGCCACGCTTGGACACGTGATGCAGAAGGTAAGAAAGTATTCGGCGGATGGTCCAACATTTATCCGTTCTCTGTATCTGCAATCACACCTGCACAGCCAGTAATCACAAGCGTAAAAGCAAGTGGCACTACAGTAACTGTAACCTATACAAAAGCTGCAAACGCAGAAGGCTATGATGTAGTTCTCGGATCCGCTGCTAAGAAAGTAAACGGAGAATATCGTCCAGTAGAATATGGTACACTGGTTAAGAAGAACATCAAAGGCAATGTTGTAACAGCAACATTCAAGAATGTGAAGAAAGGATCCTACTATGCAGGTCTCCACGCATTCAACAAAACATCTGAAGACGGCAAGAAAGTATTCAGCCAGTGGTCAAATGTAAAGAAAGTAACTGTAAAATAATCCTATTGGGTAAAGAATAAGCTATTGCATGGCTGATGTTTCAGCCAGATATGGTACTTCCCTCAGTCGGAGGGAAATAAAACAACTCTGATAAACAGGGAAGTACTATATCTTTTATGCAATAGTTTTTTTGTATATAAGGAAAAGCGATGAAGATATTAATACTGGGCAATGGATATGATCTGGCGCATAATCTCCCGACATCATATCAAGATTTTTTGAAGTTTACAAACTTAGTTAAAACTATATATCAAGTATCCTGGTTAAAAGAAAAAGATAATCCGGAAATTTCTAATAGGATAAAAAATAGTTCCTTTCCTCCGTTTATAATGAACAGACTATTATCTGCCAATCAGCAAATTCAAAATATAGACAGCAAATACAACGAAAATAAATTAATAAACTCACAGGATTCTGCTTTGAATGAATTTTTCAGACTGGTTGAAAGTAATAGTTGGATTGATTATTTTCAACATATAAATCACGTTAACGAATGGATTGATTTTGAAAAAGAAATATATAGTGAACTGGAACGGCTTTCGGATGCCATATAGTCTAAAACTTTTTCAAAAAGCTATATGTATAGACGCATAAAACTAGTTGATAAAACAGATATTAGCATTATTGATAAATTAGAAATGGATTTACAAAATTTAATTCAAGCCATGGAAATCTATTTTGATGAATTTGTAAATCATATAGATATTACAAATGAAATTGAAGAAATACGCAAATTTAATCCAGATCATATTTTATCATTCAATTATACAAATACGTATCAAAGATTAAACAAACAAGATTGCTGCCAGATACACGGAACAGCATGTTATAAACAGGGTTTTCCGAAAAAATGTTCTCTGGTTTTAGGCATTCCCAAAACAGATATCCCATTTGCTAACACTAGTGTTACTTTTTTTTACAAAGAATTTCAGCGAGAATACAACAAAAATGAAACAGATTACTTAAAATGGATACAATATATGCATCAGAAGAACACAGAATATTCTAACAATTATCGAAAATATATTTCTAATTTGGAGATATTTGAAAAAAAACATCCAAGGAAGCCATATTCCTTGCCAATAATGGCATTAAAACCTAAAGAACCAGAAGCTCCTATGAATGAAATAATGATATTGGGTCACTCTCTTAGAGGTGATTTTGATATTCTATCCCCTTTTTTTATATTAGAAAATACAAACATAATTATTTTCTACAAAGGGGACTCTGATTATAAAAATAAATGGAAGTTCATATGCGGACCAAATTCAACCATCGAAAAAGAACATTCACATATAGATTGGAAAATGTTAAACGATTAGTAGGAAATCAGAAAAATACATTATAGAGTAATCCTTTGTATGGGATCAGAAAATCCGGCAGGAACTCTGCCGGATTGCACAAAAATGACAATGACACAAAACTTAGCATATCTGAATGCGAGCCGAAGGGGTCTGACCGCAATGTGGTCAACTTAAGCCCAGAAT
Source organism: Blautia difficilis (assembly GCF_014297245.1). Classification (NCBI taxonomy): domain Bacteria; kingdom Bacillati; phylum Bacillota; class Clostridia; order Lachnospirales; family Lachnospiraceae; genus Blautia; species Blautia difficilis. The sequence goes on from NZ_JACOQG010000061.1 coordinate 5,259, forward strand.
GGTTGAATTTTCAGCATTCTGGGCTTATATTCTGGATTTTTTTATATAAATATCTTGACATATCCCCCTAAATATGTGGTTTATAGATTAAGC
>NZ_JACOQG010000062.1:0-5146 GCF_014297245.1 Blautia difficilis
TAATAATAGCTTCCTCGTTTTCACAATTATAATTTTTATTTTGTAGTAATTCTTCCATGGAAATATGCATTGCATTGCAGATCAATAACATATTATACAAGTATGGCTTTGTTTTTCCATTCAATAAATTGCTCATACTCGAAGATGACATTCCTGTTGCTTTTGCCAAAGCATATTTAGACATATTCTTTTGCTTGCGAATTGAATTTAATTTATCAAGCATATATTGATAGTCCTTATCTGGGTTATACATTTTTCTATCCCTCTCGTATAATATGACGCAAACATTTTTTATAATCAAAATGATGCCCAAATGTCTTTTAGAATCACTTCGATAATAATCATTGTTTTCATAAATTAGTTGTTCCCATTTGCTACTATAAATGGATTTTCTTACCCTTATCGATTCTAATAATTTTTTTACACCCCGGCAAATATACTTGCCGGGGCTGATACATGAGTTCAAAAGTTCTTCTGTATTTGACATTTTATAAAAGCCATCTGATATTGTTTCTGGCTGTCTGCCAGTTCCTATATCAGATGGCTTGGTATTATTTTTTTAGTTTAGTCCGGCAGTCAGTGTTCCGGAAGATATTCTGATCATAGAAGTAGTTTCTTTAATTCTTCTTAGGAAAAACTTCCATTTTTCTGAGTTCATCCAATACGCTTAGCCTGCAACGTTACCGTGACAGACTCAAGACTCGTTTCAAATGCTGTGTTTAGCAACTTATTTGGTGAGGCTTCCATCTCCCTCCCCCTGACTATATGCTCTTAGCTGGACGCATGACCTCCAAATTGTAAACTCTTGACTTCATGAGATCTTATTTATTTTTTCTTTATATCTTTTTCTTAATTTGTCATTCCTATCATTTTCTTTGATTAATTTCTCATCTACGCATTTATATGCTTCTTCAAATTTTCCATCTGCTTCATAAATATTTCGTCTTATAAACATTGTACCTGGTGCATCAGGATCTAGATTATTTGCAATGCTAATCTGCTCTTTTGCTAAATTCAATAAGTCTGGATTTGCTCTTCCTTCGCATATGTATTTATAAAGATAGGCCTTTGCCATATTATAATGGGTGTCAACAAAAGAAAAACATATTCTTTCAGCACTCTTACAGTATTTTATATCATCATCTAAAACAGATTGCCATTTCTGCCGTATTTCATCCTTGAAAACTATTTTATCAAGTAGAGTTTTGTTTCTATTATCTATACCAGCTTCTTTAATATATCGTTTTCTATTTCCAAATACCTAGAAGTATTAACATTTTGTAGTTGCATATAAATTTTTACAATTTTTTCATCTTTAAATTTTGTAAATGACGTGATTTGATTTCTTGGCGATATTTTTTTGCAACATACAATACTTCATTATTTTTCAATTTTAATTGATCACATTTAATGCTGGCAATTTCTGTCAGGTTTACAATGCAAGATATATGAATAGCTGCAAATTTCGATGGATTTAACTGTTCCCAAATTTTTTCCAATGTGATATTACATTGATAAACTCTTGCATCAGTTGTATGGATAAAGGCTTTTCTTCCTAACTTTTCAATATATAGAATAGATTGACATAATATACTATAGTTACATTTGCGATAACTGAATAAAAATAGCCTTTTAGTTCTGTATAAATAATTAAATGCGTTATATAATGTTGTGCTAAATTTATTGTAAGTTAAAGGTTTTAGCAAAAAAGCAAATGTAAAAACTTCGAAAACATCAAAAACGCATTTTGCATCATTTGATACAAAAATAATCAAAGCTTCTTGAGAATCTTCACGTAATTTTCTGGCCACTTCCAACCCCAACATGTCTTCCAATTCTATGCTTAATATATATATGTCAAAGTTTTCATGGTGTTGTGTTTGATACTTATATAATTCTTTTGCGTTTTCAAAAACTTCATAATCAAAATTAAAGAATTTTATATTCTCCAAGTATTTTTCCATTTGTTCGATATCATTTAATGATTTATCACAAATAGCTAAATGTAACATAAAGTTTATCATCTCCATCCATAATATGAATATTCTTGCGTCAAGAAACCTTGATTCCGGCGTAGTGGAAACCAACTTTGATTGGCTTGATTACCTATAATAAGAAATAGAGCCTATGTCAAGCCCAGAGCCGCTTTGCGGGGCGTTAGCCGACTTTACATTGGTAACTTGTATTCTATATACTTGCCAATCGGTTTCCTAATCACCGGACAGCATGGACATCCAAGCCGGAATATTCAATAATATAACGATTATAGATATTGCATTGGTGAAATATCTTGCAATTTATTGATAAAATATACACTTATACAAAATCTAACTCTTTAATATAATTTCGAAAATTTTAATGCTTACACTATAATAATACTTTTATAATATGTTGTTTTTTCCTTGATGTAATAATATCGAATAATCATGACATTTTTACATAGTAAGGAAGTGGGGAGATGTATAGGAGAAGAAAATAGAAATGTTTCCAAAGATGAACTTGCAGATATAATTTACACAAGTATTTATTTGGAGTCCATTCGGTTTGTATGGTTGTATAATTAATTAATAAAAATAGTAAGATAATCGAGAAAATGATCTTGTTTATCTTACTATTTATATTGTTATGGTAAGGTTATGCTTTCTAAACCCATATTTTTGGTTGCTTCCCAAAATGTAGCCTTAGAAAAGAAATAAAACATCTGTTAGTGATGCGACAAGGGAGGCCGATCAAATTAGCATTGACAGTCTATCATATACAACATGGAATTGTAAATAACATATAGGATAAGGGTATTAGAATTTATAATATATTTAAAATTCAAAAGTACATATATAATTTTTGAGAGATATGCAAATTTAGAATATAAATATGGAAATAGATATTTTGAGTGTAGTGTGGTGGATATTATGTAAATGTAGTAGAAAAAATGCAAAGAAGATAGAAAGAATATATAGACCCGTTTACGAGTGAGCCAGTGAAAAAAATGAGCCTAGAGCGTGTTTGAAAAATCATTCCCGCAATCTGTACGCCCCACTTTGTGGTATATTTTGCCCGAATTCGGTTATCGTAGCCCGCTACGATGCCCTCATCCGAACAAAATCTCCTACAAATTGTGACGCACATCTTGCAGAAAGCCTTTTTCAAACACGCTCTAGGGGAGTTAGTAAATAAATGATATTGTACAGTTGGCAAACATTTTAATGATTTTTTAAACTCAAGATCCGGAAACGTGCTTTATATCAGGAAAAAACAAGCTAGAGGCTAAGACAACAACACTAATCAATGTAAATGAATACTTCTATTATTTGTATCATGAAAACAAGAAAAGGGTAGCATGATATTAGAATAAAAATAAGGAGTATAGGATTATGGAAAGTCGTATAAAAAATCTTCGGGAAAAAAGAGGAATCATACAAGAAATATTAGCTGCAGAATTGGGAATTACTCAGCAGATGCTTAGTAAATATGAGAAAGATGTGACAGTGATTAAAGTTGATATTCTCAAAAGGCTGGCAGAGTATTTTAATGTGACAACAGACTATCTGTTAGGGATGTCAGATGTAAAAAGGGATTTAACAGGACAGATTAAACTCAATGAAACATTGGATGAGTATTATGATATGATTGAAGTCTACAAGACATTAGATCAATATGATCAAGAATTGGTCTGGTCGCTTTTGCAGATTGTTAGAAAAAATGAAGAGAAAAAGAAAAAGGACAGGGAAAATGATAAATGTAGCAATCTGTGATGATGTTGTTTCTACAACAGGGAAAATAGAAACTATGTTGCAAAACATAGCAAAAAGAAATTTTATGCCAGTAGATACGGATGTTTTTTGGAAAGGAGAACATTTGGTTGATTCTGTAGAAATGGGTAATTCTTTTGATATTATCTTTCTGGATATAGAGATGGGACAGGAAGACGGCATTACAGTAGCACGGAGAATTCGGAAGATTGATAAAAGTGTTTTGATTGTTTATGTTACAAGCCATGAAAATTATATGATGGAGTCGTTTGAAATCAGACCTTTTCGTTTTCTGGTGAAGCCTGTCAGTAGAGAAATGATGGAACGGTGTTTGCAAGCAGCCTATGAAGAAATAAGTAGTACTGACAGTTATTTTCGATATAGTTACCAACGGATCAATCATAAAATTCCAATTGGGGAAATCCTTTATTTCGAGAGTAATCGAAGAAAGGTAAAGATAATTACAGAAAAAGAAAATTTTGAACTTTATGGAAAGCTTAATGATATTGAAAAAAGTTTGGAACGGAGTAAAGTGGCATTTTTGCGGGTGCATCAGTCTTTTTTGGTAAGTTATAAACATGTAGAAGAAATAGGATATGATTTTGTAGTGTTGAATAATGGAAAAAGAATACCTATTAGCGAAGACAGGCGGAAGATTATCAGTGGACAGTACTGTGAAATGGAGGACACTTTTTATGTTGATGTATAAATAGATTATGGTAAGGTTGATATACTTCGTATATTATTTTCTTAGTGTATCTGCTTTGGCTTTTTCCATATTTTTAATAGGAAAAAAAGGAGTCTCGATAACAGTTAGCATGGACTACTTTGCGGATAGAAACTTTGGTAATAATTCATATGATTTCCATAATGAAAAGAAGATTTCAATTAGTGAAGATAGAAGAATAAACAGTACTGTTCGATGGGGGATACGTTTTATGTTGGTGAATAAAATGTTGCTGAATGTGATAGCGATATTGCTTGTAATATTTGCGATATTTCTTTTTTCTTACTATTTTTCAATGTTTTTTACAAGAAGAAAGAAAAAAATAGCAATTGTGATTGGATACATCATTTTTGTAGTTTGGCAGTTGCTGCTTTTGAATGCTAGTACATTACCGGTTTATATAAATATAATCATTACTATTGTAATAACATTTATTTCAGTGATGTGTATTTATGAAGGAAGAGGTTGGAACAAATGTATTTTTGTTCTGGCGTTTAACGCAATTTGGATGATGATAGAAACGGTAAGCGGATATATACTCTCAATCTATTGTAATCAATTTATGTATTCTCAGATGTATGGAATCTTGGGATCAATTATATCGAAAATATTATTTTTATTAATTATTTTTGCTTTAAGGAAGGTATTTTTAACAGGTGGAATTACAGAG
>NZ_JACOQG010000064.1:0-2929 GCF_014297245.1 Blautia difficilis
AAAAGTTAATCAAATATCCTTGATACAAAACGTTAAGAGATATGAGAGTATCTCATAAAACGCAAGATAGGAAGACATCGATAACAAAGTTATCAAAAACATGAGAATCAAACGACCGCATCACCTACGCTAGGGTGATGAAGCGAAAGGTCAAGCAATAAGGGCACAGGGCGGATGCCTTGGCACTAAGAGCCGATGAAAGACGTGATAAGCTGCGATAAGCTTCGGGGAGGAGCAAATATCCCGTGATCCGGAGATGTCTGAATGGGGAAACCCACATGAGCAAACCTCATGTATCCATACGCCAATCCATAACGTATGGAAGGGAACCCGGGGAACTGAAACATCTAAGTACCCGGAGGAAAAGAAAGAAAACTCGATTCCGTAAGTAGCGGCGAGCGAACGCGGAGGAGCCTAAACCGGTGTGCGTGCATACCGGGGTTACGGACTGCATTTAAGATTCTCAGAGGCTAACAGAACGGTTTTGGGAAAGCCGGCCACAGAGGGTGAAAGCCCCGTACGTGAAAGCTGATGAGACTGAGCAGGATCCAGAGTACCACGAGACACGTGGAACCTTGTGGGAAATCAGGGGGACCACCCCCTAAGGCTAAATACTACTTAGTGACCGATAGCGCATAGTACTGTGAAGGAAAGGTGAAAAGGACCCCGGGAGGGGAGTGAAAGAGAACCTGAAACCCTGTGTCTACAAGCTGTGGAAGCACTTTATATGTGCGACCGCGTACTTTTTGTAGAACGGTCCGGCGAGTTACGCTTACTGGCAAGGTTAAGCACTTCAGGTGTGGAGCCGTAGGGAAACCAAGTCTTAAGAGGGCCAGAGTCAGTAGGAGTAGACCCGAAACCGGGTGATCTATCCATGTCCAGGTTGAAGCTGCCGTAAGAGGTAGTGGAGGACCGAACCCACATCCGTTGAAAAGGGTGGGGATGAGGTGTGGATAGGGGAGAAATTCCAATCGAACCCGGAGATAGCTGGTTCTCCTCGAAATAGCTTTAGGGCTAGCCTCGATACAGATTTGCGGAGGTAGAGCACTGAATTTCCTAGGGGGCGTCAAAGCCTACCGAAGAATATCAAACTCCGAATGCCGCGTAATCGATTATCGGGAGTCAGACTGCACGAGATAAGTTGGGCGGTCAAAAGGGAAAGAGCCCAGACCTTCAGTTAAGGTCCCCAAGTGCGCGTTAAGTGGAAAAGGATGTGGGATTTCGAAGACAACCAGGATGTTGGCTCAGAAGCAGCCATCCATTCAAAGAGTGCGTAATAGCTCACTGGTCGAGAGGTCCTGCGCCGAAAATGTCCGGGGCTGAAACGCGCCACCGAAACTAAGGAACCGAAAGGTTGGTAGAGGAGCATTGCATGCGGGAAGAAGCAGTACCGTAAGGAGCTGTGGACTGCATGGAAGAGAGAATGCCGGAATGAGTAGCGAGAATAAGGTGAGAATCCTTATGGCCGAATATCCAAGGTTTCCAGAGTAAAGCTGATCTGCTCTGGGTAAGTCGGGGCCTAAGGCGAGGACGAGAGTCGTAGCCGATGGACAACAGGTGGAGATTCCTGTACTGCGGTATGACAGAACTGTGGGGACACGTAAGGAAAGCGGAAGCCGGGGATGGATTGTCCCGGTGCAAGCGGGGTACCAGCCACTTTGGCAAATCCGGGTGGCAATGGGAAGCCGTGATGCGGAGCGAAATAAAGTAGCGAAGTCCGTGAGCCATGCGTCAAGAAAAGCCGCTATCGTTTATACCGTACCCGTACCGTAAACCGACACAGGTGGATGAGGAGAGAATCCTAAGGCCGGCGGAAGAAGCATTGTCAAGGAACTCGGCAAAATGGCCCCGTAACTTAGGGATAAGGGGTGCCTGGGAAACCAGGCCGCAGAGAATAGGCTCAAGCAACTGTTTAGCAAAAACACAGGTCTATGCGAAACCGAAAGGTGAGGTATATGGGCTGACGCCTGCCCGGTGCTGGAAGGTTAAGAGGAGAGGTTAGCGCAAGCGAAGCTTTGAATTTAAGCCCCAGTAAACGGCGGCCGTAACTATAACGGTCCTAAGGTAGCGAAATTCCTTGTCGGGTAAGTTCCGACCCGCACGAAAGGCGTAATGATTTGAGCGCTGTCTCGACAATGCATCCGGTGAAATTGAAGTACCAGTGAAGATGCTGGTTACCTGCGCCAGGACGGAAAGACCCCATGGAGCTTTACTCCAGTTTGGTACTGGGACTCGGTATTGCATGTACAGGATAGGTGGGAGGCTGAGATACAGTAACGCCAGTTATTGTGGAGCCGCTGTTGGGATACCACCCTTGCAGTATTGGGTTTCTAACCAGCCGCCGTGACCCGGCGGTGGGACAATGCCAGACGGGGAGTTTGACTGGGGCGGTCGCCTCCGAAAGGGTATCGGAGGCGCCCAAAGGTTCCCTCAGAATGGACGGAAACCATTCGAAGAGTGCAAAGGCAGAAGGGAGCTTGACTGCGACACCGACGGGTGGAGCAGGTACGAAAGTAGGGCTTAGTGATCCGGTGGTATTAAGTGGGAATGCCATCGCTCAACGGATAAAAGCTACCCTGGGGATAACAGGCTTATCACTCCCAAGAGTTCACATCGACGGAGTGGTTTGGCACCTCGATGTCGGCTCATCGCATCCTGGGGCTGTAGTAGGTCCCAAGGGTTGGGCTGTTCGCCCATTAAAGCGGTACGCGAGCTGGGTTCAGAACGTCGTGAGACAGTTCGGTCCCTATCCGGCGTGGGCGTAGGATATCTGAGAGGAGCTGTCCTTAGTACGAGAGGACCGGGATGGACGGGCCGCTGGTGCATCGGTTAGACTGCCAAGTCTACGGCCGAGTAGCCAAGCCCGGAAGGGATAAACGCTGAAGGCATCTAAGCGTGAAGCCCCCCTTAAGATGAGATATCCCATTCG
>NZ_JACOQG010000065.1:0-4540 GCF_014297245.1 Blautia difficilis
GCCGCCCAGTATTCCCGTTCTGTTATCCGTTCCTTGCTGCCGTTCAAGAGGTCGATTTGGTAAAGCCCCTCCCGGTGGCACATCTCCATGACTTCACTCTTGAAATATTCCATAGCGGCATTGGTGCAGCGGTGCTTGCAGCCCTCCCGTGTGTCGGCTGGTCTGTCCATGTAGGGCAGAAGCGGGACTTCATAAATCCGCAGGGAGTTGATGACGATATGCACATGGATATTGCCGCTGTGGTTATGCCCGTCCGGGTGGGTGCAGATTAGGGCTTGGTGTCCGGGAAAATGCTCTTTGCAGAACTGCTCGCCCAGCTCCTGCGCCCGGTCTACGGTCAAGCCGTTGTCTGTCCCGTCCCGTGGGTCAAAGCTGATGATATAGTGGTGGCTTTTCACATCTTCCCGTTTTTGGTTTTTCTCATAGCGGAGATTGGCTCGCATACAGGAAACAGCGAAATCATCGCCCCCGCAGTTGAGGGAAGAAATGCGGTAATCCTCCCTCGGTATCAGCCGCCCGTTTTCATCAAGGGTGGGCTTCATGGTAAACTCGTCATGCTCAAATGTGAGGTAGGCTTCCGCTGCGCCATAGTCCGCATTTTTAGAGCTGATATGTTTGAATGTTGCCAACAGCGTCACCCACTTTCTGCAAGACTTCAAACTTTAGGGCAGCAAGGTCGGAAACCGCCGCCCGTACCTCCCCGGCAAGTTGCGGGTAGGGACTGTGCCATTCGTTCAGCGTCCGGGCTATCTGGTTTAAGTTGCCGCCGATCCTGCCGTATTCGGTGGTCAGCTTCCCAACAGCGGCAAGCAGCTCGTCATTGACCGGGGAAACGGTAACAACGGGGCGAATGGTCGCCCTTGTAATGGCTTGTCGGATAAACTCGGCTTGGCTCATGTCATAATTCTTTAGCCGTTCCGTGAAGTCGGCATATTCTTCTTCGGTCATGCGTGTCTTGACTACATGGCTTCGGTGGGGCGTATTGTATCGCTTTCCTATGGGTATCAACTCCTTTCACTTACCGCCATTTTGTGGGCGATTTTTTAAGTATTTTTTGGTGGGATTTTCAAGCGGCACAAGCCGCATAGCAGGGTTTGGGGAAGGCACTCCCCAACAAGATTCCCGTAGGGGCAAAATGAGCGATAAGCGAATTTTGGTACTGCGGTAGAATCTTGCTCTAAGAAAGTGGCGGCTTCCTCTGTGTAGGCTTTTGCTGATACCCCGGCTTGTTCGGCGTGGATTCTGCCAGTTATGCGGCGGTATTTCTCCCTCTATTACTTACTACGCACGGCAAGGCAAATCCGGCAAAGTTCCCCGGAATTTCTTTTCGTGTTTTCGTAACAGAATTTGACAAAAACGGAAACATCAGCTCCGTTTTGCAGTGATATACGGACGGTTTCAAAAAATGCCAAACTTCCCGGCAATTATTTTTCCCCTTACTACCTACTACGGGAAAAATGAAAATTTTGGCAATGTTTTCAAAAAGTTTTTGAATTATTTTATTGCGGCGCAAAATCCGGCTTGGTTTTGGGCGCAAAAAAACAGGAAACCTTTTCTTGATTTCCTGTCTTTGGCTGCCGCTGATGGGCGGCGGTTATCCTGTTGTCATTCCCCGGAAGCGAACTTGTAGCCCACGCCTAAAACGGTCTTTATGTAAGTGGGCTTGCCGCTGTCCGGCTCTATCTTTTTCCGTAGATTGCATATCACATTTGCCACGTTTGACTGGCAGCTTTCGCTTTCCAGGCTCCACACGGCTTCAAAGATTTGCGCCTTTGTGAATACCCTCCCCGGACTGGTGGCAAGGCAGCAGAGTGCGCCGTACTCTAAACGTGTGAGGGGAATGTCTGTGCCGTTTTTTAATACCCGGCGTTGGTGCAATTTTATTTCCAATCCCGGAAAAGTAAGTACGGGGGAGTGGGGCGGCTGCATGGCTTCCAGCGGTATCATATCAGCAAGGGCGGCTATGGCTTTCTCAACCGCTTTTTCTTCTGTGTCGTTAAATATAAGCATGACTATTTTTGCGACAAATCTCACCTCCTGTTAGGTAGGCTGTCCGTCAAAGCGGAACTGGAACAGGGCAGCGATAAGCCGCCGTTTAATGTTGTCCTCGGTGTCCTTGTTGACCTGTCCGTTTTCAAGGGAAGCAAGCCGGATTCGTTTGCTGTAATGCCGCAAAACCTCGTCAATGGCTTCCGGCTCTCCGCTGGTCGCCCGGACAATGGTTTCATACGGTACAAGTTTAGGATTCCTCATGGAAAAGCACCTCCATTTCTTCATGCAGCATTTGCAAGGCACTGTGTATGTGATGCCACGCCGTACTCCGGCAGCGTCCGTACAGTTCCCCGATTTCCTGCTGTGTGTAACGCCCGAAAAAATAAAGGTAAATGATTTCCCTATTTTTCTCTGGCAGAGAGGACAGGGCTTCGGCAAGATTTCCATTTGTGAGGATAACCCTCTGACCGCATATCGTAACAGGGTATTGCTTGTAAGGGTCTATGAAATATGTGTCTGACGTACAAAATGGATAAAACTTTTCTTCTGTGAGATATTCAAAGGATATTTCCCTTTGCCGCCGTTTATCCCTGTCACGCCATGCGTTGATTGCTGCATAGTGTATGACAACTCTGCAAAAGGCATTAAAGGTGTACTCGATATGCTCCTTATATGCTTCTGTGCAAGGCATAAATAGTTCCCCCTTTCTCCCACATAATACGGCGTATGGTTTATAAGACACTTGTTATTTCAAGGTTCTTCTACTGTGAATGAAGCAGAATTGCCCGAATTATTATCCCGTAAAAGTTTTTGTGCTTCCGCTTCGGAAATTTCCTTAATCTCCATAACTCCATTTTCACTATTTTCAGCAATGGAAAGATATATACTGCCACTGTTATTAAAATAGATGATGGGTTTTTTAGTATCAATGAATATACCAATTATCTGGTCGTTGTAGTACCAATACCCATCTTTTGGGTGATAAACTATGCCATAGGATTCATAATCTTGGAGCGTATTCATGTTTTCTGTCTTATCTCCAGATTCCATGCTGTAAGATTCATGATTTCTAATCATATCTCCATTTTCTGTAGAAGTGCCAGCGGGCATTGATTTAAGTCCTGAATTTTCATACTTTTCTGTATGCCTGTCATAAACTTCTTTTGTGCATTCCCGAATACCAATAAGTTTATCGTTTGTATCCCGTTCCGCTTCAATATCCACTGTTCCCGTAAAGAAATTGGTAAAACTTGCGCCGCCCACTGGGTCATTAAAAAATCGGACAACATTTCCCTTGTAAGTGTAGCACTTGCTATTCTTATCATAAATCAATCCATATTCTTCATATATCCCATAGTCAATATTACCGCCGGGCAGTTCTGCCGCCGTATCGTAATCTGAAGCATTCTCGGAAGCATGTATTGGTTTGTACTCCTGTTCTTCAAAAATTGGATTATTATTAGCTTGGGCGGAAGTTGCAAATGCTGTAGCTACCCCGACAACAATCAGACACGCCAGTACCAGCGAAAAAATAGTTGTTTTTTTTGTTTTCATAATAGCAGTTATCCTTTCTTCGATAGCATTTTTACTAAAGCTGTTACAAAATGGCAATAGCCCACTTTTCGTTGCTTCCATGTTGATAAGCATTAGCGAATAGGCAGATTTTGATTTTTCTCCAAATTGTCGTATGACGCTTTCATCACAAGCCAGTTCTATATCACGGTTAAAAAGAATATACATCACCCACACAAAGGGGTTGAACCAATGAATACAAAGGGCAAGTGTCGCAATCAGCTTTGTTACAGTATCATAGCGATAAATATGCACATATTCATGTGAGAGGACATATTGCAGTTGTTTTTCATTTTTCCAGTCCATTTTTTTCGGCACTAAAATAACAGGACGGAAAATGCCATAAGTTAATGGGGCGGAAATCCTATCAGATTGCTTTACCAAAATTGGACGTTTCAATGGGCGTTCCGCCAGCCACTTTTCTACATAATGGTTGTGGACGGGTAAAGCTGTCCGAAATTCAATCAGACAACGCAAATAGGATATTACGAAAAACAATGCGATAAGTATTATTCCTGCACACCATACAATAAACCACATGGAAACAGATGATAAAATATTCTCTGGCGGCTGTTCTGCTCCCTGTGTCGTAACAAACAGCCCTTGCATAGTGGGAATGTTGTAATCTGTTCCAGCTTCCGGCAATGTTGTAGAAGATATGCTATGAGTTACCAACGTATAAACACTAAACATTGACGGAATCGAAAACGGGATAAGCAGTCTTAATATCACCAATTCCCATAAAACAAGAAAAGTCTTTTTCGGCAGTTTATTGATTGCCACCGCACGGATAATCACTACCGCAGTAATGAAAGCAGCCCCCGAAAAGCTCATTTGCAGTAAATTCATTTACACCACGTATAATCCAATTATCTTAGATGGTAATTGGATTTTTCCTTTCTCCCAGTTAACACTGGGTATTTATTTCCATCTCTGATATATTTTGAAAAGGCACTGTGGATCTGTATCTATAACT
>NZ_JACOQG010000066.1:0-4507 GCF_014297245.1 Blautia difficilis
ATCTGCTAACACCAAGATAAAATCATCATTGCCAATCTCTTCCACTGCACTTTCTTAATAGCACCTAACACTGTATTTTTAAATATAATATTACCGGTTCCACTGCAATTATTATAAACAATCTGAGGTTTTTCTATAAAATTATACAGAAAACCATCTGGAGACTTTATAAATGTATAATTTTTTTTTACATATTCCAAGTACTTCTCATAGTATAATCCAACCATACATTCGTTAGTACTTGTTTTAAATTTTTCAATCGCCTCTGCATAATTATTTTCATATACAAATTCATCTGCTAACACCAAGATAAAATCATCATTGCCAATCTCTTCCACTGCACTTTCTATTGCACCGACAACTCCTTTTACAGATTGTTTTTGTTTACAAAACAAAATCGGCGTATCATTAACTTTTGTTCCAATAGTATCTATAATCTTTTCATGATTCTCTCCAATAATAACTATACATTCCGTTATTTCTTTTATATTTGTAAGGTTTTCCAAAGTGTATAGCAATAAAGCTTTACCATTAATTGGTACAAGACATTTATGCATATAAGTAGAATCCTTATTAAATCTTTTTCCTTCTCCAGCTGCTGGTATTACTGCTTTCATTTTTCTTCCTCTATAAAATCCTACCCTATTTCTTATCTACATATTTATTTTAACAGACAAAATTTATATAAATAAATAACTGTAATAATCTGTACTTTTACTGTAACAAATTAAGAGCAAGTTTCGCCTGAGTAACTCAAAACTCACTTCGTGACTTTCGACTATCTGGCAATCTTGATGGGGATTCTGCTCCCCATACCCTCAGATAATACAGTTTTCACTAATATGCATACTTGGCTCCTGTAAAAAAACAGTCGCATCGTGATCATATCTATCACGAAAAATCCATAAATATTTTTATTGTGTTACCGCCTGATATTTTCAAATCGGCTTTATATATAGAAATATCTTTATTTTGAAAGGAACTATAAAATGGCACGACCTAAAAAAGATAAAAACTTACGGCATACTCGTCATATCATGCTCCGTCTCACCAATACTGAATATGAAATAATTGCAGAAAATGCAAAAGCAGCAAGCCTCCCGTTAGCAGAGTATGTCCGTAAACAGATAACAAATAAAAAAGTAATTGTGAAATATGAAATTGTGGCAGATCTATCGGAGTTAAAGAAATTAATTGCTGAATTTGGAAAGATTGGTAGCAATCTGAACCAAATAGCTCGTTACTTTAATACTGGTGGACTCCATTCCCAGGAAATGCGTAACGAAATCAAAAAGAGCATTGCTGAAATTTATAAATTAAAATACGAAGTAATAAAACTGGCTGGAGATTTTACCACTGTCAATGCAAATAATAGAAATAACACAGGAGAAAACTAATATGGCAATCCTGAAACATATTGCAAGCAAGAATGCCGACTATGGAGAAGCTGAACGCTATCTGATTTTCCAACATGATGAATATACGCAAAAACCAATTCTTGATGATAATGGGAATATGTTTCTTCGTGAAGAATATTATCTGGATGGTATAAACTGTGATCCGTTTACATTTGATGCGGAATGTCGGGAAACTAACGCTTTCTTTCACAAAAATCAGTCTTTTAATGAGATTAAGTCGCATCACTACATCATCAGCTTTGATCCTAAAGATCAGGAAGAACATGGTCTGACCGGAGAGCAGGCACAGAAACTTGGCGTAGAATATGCCAGAGAGAATTTTCCTGGGCACCAGGCTCTTGTCTGCACCCACACTGATGGTCATAATGGCAGTGGAAATATTCATGTACATATTGTAATCAACAGTGTGCGAAAGTATGATACCGAGCCACAGCCCTATATGGAATTTGACCGGGATTCAAAAGCTGGATACAAACATCATCTTTCTGACAGATACCGAATTTACTTAAAACAAAAAGTTATGGATATGTGTCATTCCAATGGACTAAACCAGGTAGATCTTCTGACACCTGCTGAAAGAAAAATATCTGAAAAAGAATACTGGGCAAAACGCAGAGGTCAAAAAAAGCTCGATGAACACAATGCAGAACTGAAAAAGAAAGGACTTACTCCAAGACAGACGACCTTTCAAACAGAGAAGCAATACCTTCGTGATGCGATTGATACGGTTGCTTCACAGGCAACATCACAAGAAGAATTTTCCAGATTGCTGTCTGAAAAATATAATATTACATTTAAAGTCAGTCGTGGCAGATACAGCTACCTGCATCCTAATCGTCAAAAATACATCACCGGAAGAAATCTTGGAACGCTTTATGAAGAAAATCATCTTCTGCAGGTATTCCAGGATAACTCCAGCAAGCAACACGCAGAAAAGTCACATTCTACTGACAGACCAGTTACAGATTTTTCAGAAAAGTCAAAATCGTCAGCTTCTGTCCAAACTGACGAAACTACACACTCTTTCCTTTTTATAAAATCTGATTTACGACTTGTAACAGATTTACAGCACTGTATCAAGGCACAGCAAAGTCAGGCATACGCACAAAAAGTAAAGCTGTCTAATCTTAAGATGATGGCTCAGACAGTTGCCTATGTACAGGAACATGGTTTCCAGAGCAAGGAAGATTTAGATACTGCCCTTTCCAATGCCTCTGCCCAAAGCACTGATGCCAGAAATACTCTGAAATCCACAGATGACTCTTTAAAAAGTATAAATGAACAGATTCATTACACCGGACAGTACCTTGCCAATAAATCCATCTATTTCGATTACCGAAAAAGTCGAAATAAAGAAAAATTTTATGAAGATCACCGGGCAGAACTCACCCTTTATGAGTCTTCTCTCCGAATACTCAAAGAAAAAGCACAGGGCAAAAAACTCCCTACTCTGAAAATGTTGCGTGAGGAAAAGAGTCGTTTAACAGAATTGCAGACAGTACAGCGAGATGAATTTAACTCCCGGCGTGAATATGAACGTGAACTTCGTACAGTATGCTCCAATGTGGATATCATTCTTAATCATCCACATATACAGGAATCTCTGCACGAAACATCACAAGAACATTCTTGTTTCCGTTAAAAATCTCGATAAAAAATTTTCCAAATTATTTTTCACTTTCTCCGTTGACTAAATTCATTTTTTCGCATATACTATGAATAGGAAAACAGGCGACATCCTGTTGGTGTGGCTGACACCTAAAATCCGAAACGAAAGCCGAACATGAATCGGAGAGTTGGCAGGCAACAGAAAAACCTGAAAGCAAAGCCAGACATATGGGCTGGAGTGTTGGCGGACAACAGAAAAATCAGTCTATAAGGGAGATGCACAATGCTACGGTATTGTAATCTCCCTTTAAATATTTTATACATATTGCAGAGGTCATAATATGACAAAATACAACAAACAGCAGGCCATTTCTATCATTATAGATTGTGCTGCCAAATACGAAGAAAATCTCAATGGCTATCAGCTCTTATTTATTTTAAAAGACAAGCATAAACATATTTCTTCTCTGGAAGTAAGTTTTTATCCATATAATTTTCTTCACCTTACAGGCATTAAATTAATTGATGGCACTACTGCTACTGATTTTTACAAGCGCTGTTTAAACCATAAATTAAGTCCTGAAGATTTTTCCTTCGCATCTGATGGAACTACTCAGTTAAAACTTGAAATTCTTCCACAACTTATGCTTAAAAATATATCAGCTAAAATGGTTGGAGATTTTAACGGATGCAATCCAAAATTATATACAGAAAAATTAGCTGGTGGCGTAAAAGCCTGCCTTGGTTTTGTAAAAACTCATCGTGCTGAATATGTGCCAAATACAGTACTGAATACAGATATTCGCACAGTTACTAAAATTTCACAGCAGGTAATCGCTACATATCGTCGAAAAAATTCAGCTTCCCCTTATCAGGAATTAGTTTATAAGGCCAAAAAAATCGACTGGGATACCATTACCTTTCCGAAAGAATATGACTATCTCACCAAACCAGAGTAGCATATATCTGTAAGGTACTTAAGTTTTTTATATTCTTCTGTAATACATGAAAAGATGGTGCTATGCACCATCTTTCTAAAGTTCTTTTTTCTATATAAATAATATTATTCTATTTTCTCCACCAGGAAATATCCGTAAATATTTATTTGTTACATCCGTAATGTGTATATGAATACACCCAAGCACTATTATATTTTAAAATAGTATTACATTTTTTACACCATGTTGCATTTGCTTTATATACATCACATCTTGATCCAGTATGTCTATGCTGCCATACAGTATCAGTTACACGATTACCAGAAGCATGCGTGCAACTACTTTTAAATTCAATATAAGATAAATTCAGTACATCTCCTTTTTCATTATATATTTTCCCATCAACTTTTTCTTCCATTTTTGAAAAGTTATTATCAGGATTTGCTGCCATTACATATGACGAATTTATAAGCAACATGCAACACATACTCAATGCCATAAATAACACTTTTGTTTTTCTTCTCATAACCAATCAGCTCTCTT
>NZ_JACOQG010000067.1:0-3861 GCF_014297245.1 Blautia difficilis
GCCGCTATGGAATATTTCAAGAGTGAAGTCATGGAGATGTGCCACCGGGAGGGGCTTTACCAAATCGACCTCTTGAACGGCAGCAAGGAACGGATAACAGAACGGGAATACTGGGCGGCAAAGAAAGGGCAGCTTGCCCTTGATAAAGAGAACGCCGCCAGAGAAGTCGCCGGACAGCCAACCAAGCCCACCAAGTTTGAAACGGACAAGGCGAAGCTGCGCCGGACGATACGGCAGGCATTTTCCCAAGCTACCAGCTTTGACGAGTTTTCTTCCCTTTTGCTGCGGGAGGGTGTGACCGTCAAGGAGGGCCGGGGGCGGCTTTCCTACCTCACGCCGGACAGGACAAAGCCTATCACAGCCCGGAAGCTGGGGGACGATTTTGACAAGGCTGCTGTCCTTGCCCTGCTTACGCAGAACGCCCGCAGAGCCGCAGAACAGACCAAAGCCATACCCGAATACCCTGTCGCAGTTAAAAAGCCGTCACAAGGGGAAAAAACCACAAAAACCACCCCGGCAGACAACACCTTGCAGCGCATGGTTGACCGGGAAGCCAAGCGAGCCGAGGGCAAGGGCGTGGGCTATGACCGCTGGGCGGCAAAGCACAATCTAAAGCAAATGGCGGCTACCGTTACCGCCTACCAGCAGTACGGCTTTTCTTCCCCGGAGGAACTGGACGAAGCCTGTTCTGCCGCCTATACCGCCATGCGAGAAAGCCTTACGGAGCTGAAGCAGGTGGAAAAGACGCTGGACGGGAAAAAGGAGCTGCAACGGCAGGTGCTTGCCTATTCCAAGACCCGCTCTGTCCGGGACGGGCTGAAACAGCAGAAAAACGCCAAAGCAAAAGCAGCCTACCGACAGAAGCACGAAAGCGACTTTATCATAGCAGACGCAGCCGCCCGCTATTTCAGGGAGAACGGCATTTCCAAGCTGCCGAGCCATAAAGCCCTGCAAGCAGAGATTGAAAGCCTTATCAAAGAGAAAAACAGCGGCTACAACGATTACCGGGCAAAACGGGAGGAATACCGCCGCTTACAGACTGTCAAGGGCAATATCGACCAGATTTTACGCCGGGAACGCAAGCCTGTGAAAAGGCAGGAACAGGAGCGATAAAAACCACCCCAAAATGTACCCGAACCCATACCGAACAAGGGGGCTGCCCCGTACCCTATCGCAATACCAAAGGATTTTTTAACGGGCTTACAGGGCAGAAAAACCCCGAAAATGATACCGAGATGATACAGAATTATCGCCGATACCGCCACACCAGCGGAAACGGCAGAAAGGAGCGCACCCATGCCAAGAATGAGCAAGAAACGGCGGCTGGAATGGTCTTTTTTCCTGCGGCAAGTAAAAGTCGGGAATACCACCTGCGACCGTATCACATACAACGACCTCTGCCGGGGCTGTACCCATAGCTGCAAGCAGAGCTTCCGGGCGGTTATCATACTCTGCCCCCGCTACTACTCCAAACGCCGGAAAAAGGAGGACAGGGACAATGGCAGATAACCGCAAGTATTACTACCTCAAGCTGAAAGAGAACTTTTTTGACAGCGACTCCATTGTACTGCTGGAAGATATGAAAGACGGGATTTTATATTCCAATATTCTCTTGAAGCTGTACTTAAAATCGCTGAAAAACGGCGGGAAGTTGCAGCTTGACGAGCATATCCCCTACACAGCGCAGATGATAGCGACACTGACCCGCCACCAGATAGGGACAGTTGAGAGGGCTTTAGAGATTTTCCGGCAGTTGGGGCTTGTGGAGCAGCTTGACAGCGGGGCTTTCTATATGACCGACATTGAGCTGATGATAGGACAGTCCTCTACCGAAGCCGAGCGAAAACGGGCTGCAAGGCTGGAAAACAAGGCACTTTTACCGCCCCGGACAAAAGGCGGACATTTGTCCGACATTCGTCCACCAGAGATAGAGTTAGAGAAAGAGATAGAGATAGAAAAAGAGAGAGAGGGAGAAACGGGACACCCCACCCCCGCCGCTTATGGCAGATACAACAATGTGATACTGACCGATACAGAGCTTTCCGGGCTGAAAACAGAGCTGCCCGACAAGTGGGAGTATTATATTGACCGGCTTTCCTGCCATATCGCTTCCACCGGGAAGCAGTACCACAGCCATGCAGCCACCATTTACAAGTGGGCGCAGGAGGACGCTGCCAAAGGCAAGGCTGCCCCGAAACAGGGCATACCCGATTATTCATGCAAGGAGGGCGAGAGCTTATGAGAAACGGGATTGAAGCTATGATTACGGACATTACAGCCACTACCGCCGAAGCGGAGGACTACACAGGCGAGGACGGGCTTTTATACTGCGGCAAGTGCCATACGCCAAAAGAAGCATACTTTCCAAAAGAAACCGCCCAATGGTTAGGGCATGACCGACACCCGGCAGAGTGCGACTGCCACCGGGCAGCCCGTGAAAAACGGGAAGCCGCTGAACGTCGACAGAAGCACCTTGAAAAAGTGGAGGACTTGAAACGCCGGGGCTTTACCGACCCCGCTATGCGGAACTGGACATTTGAGCATGACAACGGCAGAAACCCGCAGACCGCAACCGCCCGTTTTTATGTGGATAGCTGGGAAACCATGCAGGCTGAAAATATCGGCTACCTGTTTTGGGGAGGCGTGGGGACAGGAAAAAGCTACCTTGCCGCCTGTATCGCCAACGCCCTTATGGAGCAGGAAGTCCCGGTGTGCATGACAAACTTTGCAACGATACTCAATGACCTTGCCGCCAGCTTTGAGAGCAGGAACGAATATATTTCCCGCCTTTGCAGCTACCCTCTGCTGATACTTGATGATTTCGGTATGGAGCGAGGGACAGAATACGGGCTGGAACAGGTTTACAGCGTGATTGACAGCCGTTACCGAAGCGGCAAGCCGCTGATCGCCACGACCAACCTCACGCTGGAGGAATTGCAGCACCCGCAGGACACGCCCCACGCCCGTATCTATGACAGGCTGACTTCCATGTGCGCCC
This sequence comes from Blautia difficilis, assembly GCF_014297245.1. Taxonomy (NCBI): domain Bacteria; kingdom Bacillati; phylum Bacillota; class Clostridia; order Lachnospirales; family Lachnospiraceae; genus Blautia; species Blautia difficilis. The sequence goes on from NZ_JACOQG010000067.1 coordinate 2,999, forward strand.
CCGTCCGCTTCACGGGCAGCAATTTCCGAAAGGAAACCGCACAGGAAAAGCTGGAACGCTTAAAGCAACTGATGAAGCAGCGAAAGGAGAGCCTATGACAGAAACGAAACAGACAAGCACCACCAAAACAGACCGCCGCCCGGACTGTGTGACGGAAATCCGCATGGGCAACTCCGTCCTTACCGTTTCCGGCTTCTTCAAGCAGGGCGCAACCGACACCGCAGCCGACAAGATGATGAAAGTGCTGGAAGCGGAAGCTGCTACACAAAAAACGGCGATTTGACCGACCATAAAGAAGCAGATTTGACGCTTTTGCCGCTATACAGACAGCCGCCCCATGTGGTACAATCAAGGTACGGAATAGTGGGGCTGGCTGTCGGAAACGGAGGATTTTATGTTAAGACAGACCAACCAACAACCAATTACCGCCCTTTACCCAAGACTATCCCATGAGGACGAGCTGCAAGGCGAAAGCAATTCCATTTCCAATCAGAAGCGTATCCTTGAAACCTATGCAAAGCAGAACGGCTTTTCCAATCTGCGCTGGTACACGGACGACGGTTATTCTGGTGCGAACTTTCAAAGACCCGGTTTTCAAGCCATGCTTGCGGACATTGAAGCCGGAAAAGTCGGGACAGTTATCGTAAAGGATATGTCGAGGTTAGGGCGAAACTACCTGCAAGTGGGAATGTACACGGAAATGATTTTCCCACAGAAAGGTGTCCGCTTCATCGCTATCAATGACGGAGTGGACAGCGCACAGGGCGACAATGACTTTGCCCCGCTGCGGAATATCTTTAACGAATGGCTGGTGAGAGATACGAGCAAGAAAATCAAAGCAGTAAAACGCTCAAAAGGCATGA
>NZ_JACOQG010000068.1:0-3494 GCF_014297245.1 Blautia difficilis
GTATTGGTGTGTGCGGTTCTGGTAAATTAAAGATGGATTTTATAATGGGAGTCTTGTGTCATGACAAGGCTCTCTATTTTTATGAAAATTAAGTGATGTTATATGCGAACGATCTCACACATGTGCTGGATATATATAGGTTTTAAAAGAAGATTATGATGCTCAATACGAAAAGGAGGTTGCATAAGTATGGCAACAAAATTATTAGATATTAGCTTTTGGCAGGATACTTTAGATTTTGCCAAAATCAAAAAAGCCGGTTACGATAATATCATTCTTCGTGCCGGATATGGAACTACTATTGATTCCAAATTCAATGAATATGCCGCAGCCTGTAAAAAGAATAATATCAATATTGTAGCTGTATATTGGTTTATATATGCTACAAATCTTACAGAGGTAAAGGCAAACGCTAACAAATGCTTAGAAGTAATTAAAGCATACAAACCTAAAATTGTATTTGCAGATTTTGAATATGATACTATTAATAAAGCTGCTAAGAAAGGTATAAAACTTGGTGCAAAGGAATGCGATAGTTTTACTATTGAATTCTGCGAAACAGTTAAAAAAGCAGGATATACTCCAGGATATTATGCTAATACAGATTATTACAAAAATATGTACTCTTCTGTAAAAAACAAAGGCTATGTATTCTGGTTAGCTCATTATAAATCAGATTATTCATATCATGAACCACCTATTAAATGTGATTTCTTCCAGTACACAGACAGAGGTACAGTGCCTGGTCTGGCAGGCAAAAAGTTTGATACTAACGTCTGCTTCTCTAAGAAATATCTCTCTAAAACTTCTTCCACTTCTACAAATAAACCCACTACAAAACCTACAACATCTTCTATAACAATTGATCAAGCTATTGATGCTCTTATTGCTACTGCAAGAGCTGAAGTTGGTTATCTCGAAAAGAAATCTAACTCTCAACTCGATGATAAAACTGCGAATGCAGGATATGGTAATTATACAAAATATTGGAGAGATTTAAAGCCGTCATGGAATGGATCTGCTTGGTGTGCCGTATGGGTATCATGGTGTATGTATAAGACCTTTGGACTTGAAACTGCGAAAAAATTACTTAAACATGAGAATGATTTTCCATATGTTTATTGTCCTACTCTTGGAGCAAGATTCACAAAACATGCTAATCCTCAGCGTGGAGATATCGTAATCTTCTATCGTGGCGGTACATTTGTTCATACAGGTATTGTTACTAAGGTTGATGGAGATGCATTCTTCACTATCGAAGGAAATACTTCTGGAAATACTTCTGGTGGAACAGATATTGTTGCAAATGGTGGTAGTGTATGTTCTAAGTATTATTACAATTCCAAGCTGCCAGGAACAAAGTTCTGTCGTCCTGACTACTCTCTCGTCACATCTATTCTTAACTCTAATTCAGCTCCTAATGTGTCTAATCAGCCCGTAGATCAATCCTATACTGCATGGGTAGGTTCTTGTACCACTAACGGAACAGATGTGTTCTCAGGCGCTACAGGAGCTTCTAAGTTAAGTACATATCCTAAACTTAATGCAGGTAATCTTGTTGATGTTGTTGGTGAATCAGGAACAAGATATCATGTAAGAATTGCAGGTAAATATTTTGGCTATGTTGAAAAGGGCAGAATTAAGAACCCTAATAAAAAAGAACCGAAATCACCATATCCTTTTGTAGGAAAGGTAACTGCAAGTAAACTGAATGTTCGTAAGAAACCTGGTACCGGACAGCCATTGCTTCCAGAGTATCCTCAGCTGAATAAAGATAATCTTGTCGATGTTCTTGGAGAGACTAAAGACTCTCAGGGTGCTAAATGGTACAAAATATCAATCGCTAAAAAATACGCAGGCTATGTGTCAGCCAAATATATTACTAAAGCATAAGGGGGTATGTTATGGGCATCGAACAGATACAGAAGATCCATGAATTTGGAGAGGTTAATGTGATCATATCTATACTTCTTTGTGCGGCACTTGTTATAGCATTAAGAGCTGGATGGGAAAAGCTTCTTGATGTGCTTGGGCTTGAAACTAAAGCATCTCTGCAGAAGAAAGCTTTAGAACAAAGACTCTCTGATATGGAACAGAAAATTGCTGACTTTGAACAGTCTCAGCATGATTATCATGGTCAGTCTATTACTATTAGAGATGATCTCGAAAATAATCAGAAAGTCTTACAGGATGGCATTAATGAACTGAAGATGCTTCTTATCAATAAAGAGATTGATGATATAAGAACAACTATTTTAGATTTCTCTAATGCTGTCATGAATGGCAGAAATTATAACAAAGAACAATATGAACATATTATTGATTTGTATGACAAATATGAAAAAATTCTTGATCAGAACGGGATGACCAATGGTCGTGTTACTGCTTCTATGGAATTCGTATTAAAAAACTATCAAGATTTAATGGACAATGGTTTTAAAAAATAATCCTTGCATTTATGTAGGGATTATTTTTTATGGGGAAGGCTACATGGAAAATAAATTTTTATCACCTGAAATAAATCAAAAAATTTATGATTATTGTAAAAATACGATTACTGATTCACTGAAATTTTACTTATATATACATATTGTCCCAAAAGAAATAAATTCATATGGACATGATAAGTATTATGTAGGAATTACTTCGAGACATCCTAAAATACGATGGATGAACGGGCTTGGATATAAGACACAAATGTTTTATAGAGCAATTGAAAAATATGGCTGGAGCAACATCGAACATAAAGTTATTGCTTCAAACTTAAGTCAAACTGAAGCTGAAGAATTAGAAAAAGAAATTATTTTATATTTGAAATCTAATCAACCAGAATATGGATACAATATTGCTTCTGGTGGTATGTTTGTTGGTGGCCACTGTGTAAAAATTGCTCAATATGATCTAAATGGAAATTTTATTAAATCATATCCCAGCATAGGAAACGCTGCATTAGAAATAAATCAAAATAAAGAGAGTGGTGGAATACGTTGGGCACTATCTCAAGAAGGCCGTACATGGAAGGGATTTATGTGGAGAGAATATGAAGAAGATCCTATACCAAAAATAGAACCATATATACCTTATGATTGTCGTACTCCTATCTTACAATATGATTTATATGGTAACTTTATCAAAGAGTGGGATAGCCTGAAAGAAGCATCTGATTATTATAAAACTTATTGTATATCAAATGCATGCAGGCAGCTGGCTCCTACCGCTGTTGGGTTCCAATGGAAGTATAAAAACGATGACAGAATTATAAAAGATATTCATAATAGCACTAATAAGAAAACAATTTATGTATATACATTAGATGGTCAATTTATTAATCAGTATGAAAGTATTTCTGATGCAGTTAGAAAATTAAATATACCAATTAATCGTTCATGTTTGGATGTGTCTAATTGTTATGCTGATATTCGGAAAAATTCTTCACATGGATATAGATGGTGCGATACATATTATGATAAATTACCACCACTATTACAACGTGG
>NZ_JACOQG010000069.1:0-3484 GCF_014297245.1 Blautia difficilis
TAATTTCCTTTATCTCAAAATATTTCGCACGATGTCGACTTATAAAATCAGTTTTCATTACAATGCAATCTAAACTTACTACTATAATATAAATTACAATAAAATATTTTATATTAGATTCTATCCCCAAATATCCTTTTAACATTGTATATGTAAATAATACAATAAAGAAGAAAACAATTTTTTCAGCTATTCTATATTTAGAATACTCTTTACGTTTCGGAAACATTTTTCCAAATATCCAGACTCCCACTCCTGTCTCAAGCATAACTACAATAAAGTACAACAGTACCATCAGCATTTATCTATACGCCCAGTAATTTAATATTGCTATTCGCTTCCGTATTTCCAGAAAAAACACATTACATTTTTAATAACCCTAACGTCTTATTTAACGGTTACCTTAACTGTGTTGGAGTATGTGCCTGTTGTGGAGTGGTTACCATTTTCGCCACAGATACTACTGCGCATACGGAAGTAGTAAGTGTTGTTTTTCTTTAATGCTTTCGTAGTATAGCTTCCTTTGGTATCGGAAAGATTAGTTAATCGCTGGTAACTTTTATCTTTGGCATTTCGGTAATAGATAACATATTCACATTTTCCATTCTGATAAGCTGCAGGTATTGGTTTCCAGGTGAGTTTTACTTTATGTCCTGATACAGCCTGTGCTTTCAGGGAAGGAGTTTTGGGAGCGGTAAAAGCTATAATCTGGCTTTTGTCATAAGAGGAATAGTAATTCTTACCATTTACTTTATTATAGGCTCGAACAACTATTTTATAACTCTGACCTGCTTCCAGTCCTTTAATATTTACGGAAGCAGAAGTATTTTTAACGGATATACGCTTAACATTTTTGCCTGTATTGCTGTCCTGAACATAAACAATATATCCGTCAGGAGACAACTTAAACGGAGTCCAACTGCAAGTAAGAGAATGATCTGCCCTGCCCGTTACCTTTACACCTGTTACTGCAGCAGGATAGAAAACATTTACCTTCTGTATCTTGGACGGAAGACTGTAAGCCTTTGTTTTTCCATCCTTGGCATAGCCACGTACGCTTAAATAATAAGTGCCTTTCTTTACGTTTTTAAAGCTAACCTTTGTAGTGTTTTGGTCCTTAAGGACGTATTTTTTTTCGCTGGGAACAGTTTGGTAAACCTTCGGGGAGAGTCCGTATACCTCGGAATATGCCAAAGATTTCTTAGGATTTATTCCAAGTACATAATTATATGCGTCCACATATTCATCTCTGTTTTTCAGCGTTACTGTTACAGTTGAACCATTTACTGTAATTCCTTCAACTTCCGGCGGTTTAGGTGTGTTTACTTTGACAGTTACTTTCTTAGGAGGACTCCACAGGGTATATTTTCCATTTTTTTTCTTTCCGCATACCCTGACATAATATTCCCTGTCTCCTTGTACATATGGAAATGTTACAGTTTTGCTTTTATCTTCGAGTCTGCGTGTAATTGTTTCCTCTGTTAATACCAGATCTTTCTTAAGCCACATATCCGGTTCATCCGCTTCATATTCCACAGCATAATACAATCCATATTTATATTCCACAACTTCTGAATTTTCTCCGGCAACAGATGCACAGATTGTATTTCCAGATACAGACGGTTCATTTAAAAAAACTATGGACGGCATTTTCACTGATTTTCCATTACTCTGGAACTTAATCCCCATTGAGTTGGCATAAGCTTCTGCATATGAGCCTGACTCTCCGATAATAGTTATGCTGTCTTCAATTCCCCAAAATGCTGTTGCTGATATTTCCTGTACATTTGAAGGAATATAAAGTTCTTTTAGACTATAACAGTTTTTAAATGCACCGTCTCCAATTGACTCAACACTTGTTCCTATTTCTACTGTTTTTAAGTTTGGACAATTACTGAATTCACTACACCCTATTCTAAGATATCCATTTCCTGTATGTACATATTCTAGATATTCACAGTCGTCTGCAATATATTTCCCACCAATATCGGTGATATAATCCGGTATTATAATCTCACGGATCATGGAACTGCGAAATATACAATTTTCGGAATCCCCTATATATTTAAGTGTATCAGGAAATTCTATTGTCTCAACTTTTTCATCGATTCCATCAAGTCCTATTACAGGTGAACCATATATGCCCTTTTCTATAGAAACGTTCCCTTCCAAAGCCCAGGCAACATAATGACTGCTACTAGCGTCCCAATAAGAAACATTATCAATCTCTACCTTTTGAGGACGTTCTTTTCCAATCAATGTAATATTGTTTTTGGCTTGAAGCGCTTTATAAATGTAGGTTCCTTCATAACATTCCACTGTAAGACCATCACAGCCGTCAAAGATATTCTTGCCCACCTCGAAGAATGCCGATTCAACAGATACTTTTTTCAACTTTGTGCAATTTTCAAATGCCTTATCAGCAATCGAGTATACAAATAATTCGTTTACACCGTCACTGACATTTTCTTTCAGAATAAGATTCTCCGGCACATCATCTGTATAACCTACAATCTTACACGTGTCCCTTCCGGTATCTTTACAATAGATCACGCCTTCGTACACAAACTGATCAGAAGACAGTTCTGTTTCTGCAAAAGCAGCGGGTTCTGAGAACACATCCGGCATCTCAGAAACAATTTCTGTTCCGTCATCAAAAGCATCCCCTGTTAATTCACCTGCCGGAAACACTTCCATCTGTTCAGCAATTCCGCCGTCTGAAAACTTGTCATTTTCAGATGCATAAACAGGTACTGAAATCACCATTGCAACAGCAACAACAGCCGCCACCATAATTTCTTTTAACTTTTTCATTTTTTCAGTTTCTTTTAATTCATCTTCTATATTTTCAAACACTGCTCTGTTCATTTTTTTCCTTTCATATAATAATATCGACTTCAAAAAATGTTTCATCATATTTAAATTCAATACTTCCATTGTATTTATTCACTATAGATTTTACACTTTCCACTCCCCATCCATGAACATTCGAGTCATCTTTATCAGTTATAAATCTATCTTTTTTTACGTACGGAACTTTACAACTTGTATTCCACAGTTTCAATATAAGAACACTGTTTACATTTTCTATATTTAAAAAAATCTTTCTTTCTTTTTCACATTTCACAGCAGACTCTATCGCATTATCAAACAAATTTTCAAGCAAAATAATAAAATCAAGCTGTTCTATAACAATATCTGTTACATCTATCTCTGCATAAAAAAATATATTGGCATCATCCATTTTTCTCTTTGCTATTGCAATAATATTATCAAGCACGTTTACTCCTGTATAATAATATTGTTCTGCAAATTTATCCCTATTCTTTCTTATTACATTTTGTACTTCTTCCAAATTTCTAGTTCTGATGCATTCTTCAATGTAATTTAACATATGCTTCTCATCATGTAATAGACATTTATATTTTTTGATATTTTCATTTAATTCTTCATATTGTTTTACTATAATATTGTTTCTAATTTT
>NZ_JACOQG010000070.1:0-3136 GCF_014297245.1 Blautia difficilis
TACAGAGATGGAAACAGAACCTATAACGCAGATGCCGTAGGCGCATATAATATCCTGAGAAAATATCACTCCGTATCCGGAGTAAAAAGAGAACTGTCCGTAACCGGACTAAAAACACCGGAAATAATAAAAGTAGCTGTATAGCTCTAAAGAGCAAACAGTAGTGGTGTCATGGATGCACCCTGAAAAAAGGCGGTATCCGCCTTAATTCAGATGCTCTGGTAACTCAGTTACCGAGTAATTCACTTTTGGATTTTATAGTTTGATGCTTACATCTCTGTTGTTAGGGTTGATTGTAATGGTGTTATATAAGCCAAGAACCTGGTGTGCATTTTGTCCAATGGGAACAATGACGCAGGGCATCTGTAAATTAAAAAATAATGGAAAATAAGTAATACTATTAGGTTATACATAAAAGGCATATGTCAAAAACGTTATTGACATATGCCTTTTATAAGGCTATTATATAAGAAAAGCGAGAAAGGAGCAGTTTATGCCGAGACCAGTAAAATGCAGAAAAGTCTGTCATTTCCCCAATATTTTAGAATTCCTTCCGGCAGATAATACTGAGAAAAAAACACCTATTGTTCTGACGGTAGATGAGTATGAGACAATTCGTCTTTTGGACAAGAAAGGTTATAGTCAGGAGCAATGTGCAGCATCTATGCAAGTCGCAAGAACAACAGTTCAACGGATTTACGAGATTGCCAGGAAGAAAATAGCAGATGCACTTATTGATGGACATCCGCTTAGAATTGAGGGTGGGGATTTCATAATCTGTGACGGTCAGAGCAGCAACTGCAGCTTTGGAGGATGTTACAAACAGGAAATTTACCAAAAATATGCAGAAGAAAAAGGAGAAGGTATCATGAGAATAGCAGTAACATATGAAAATGGACAGATTTTCCAGCACTTTGGACACACAGAGACATTTAAGATTTACGATGTAGAGGAAGGAAAAGTAGTACATTCAGAAATAGTAGATACGAATGGAAGCGGACATGGTGCATTAGCGGGAGTTCTTAATGCATTGAATGCAGATGTTCTGATCTGTGGCGGAATCGGAGGCGGTGCACAGACAGCATTAGCGGCAGCCGGTATTAAGCTTTTCGGAGGAGTTTCCGGAGATGCGGATGAAGCAGTAGAAGCCTTTATTAATGAAACACTGGATTACAATCCGGATGTGAAGTGCTCTCACCATGAGCACAGCCACGGGGAAGGACATACCTGTGGTGAGCACGGATGTGGAAGCCATAGCTGTCATTAAGAAGAATAGTGAAAAATAATAATACGAAAGGATGTGCCAAGGTAATGGAGAAGTTACCGTAGCGCATCCTTTTTTGTTATTTTCATATTGATTATTTCTTACTTGCCGAAAGTAATGAATTGAACGTATAATACTCCCAGCTTTTTGTAACTGTCAAAGACGGGAGTATACTTAATTTATTGAGATGTGTCAATTATATAACTGGCATATGCCGTAAATAGAAATAAAAAGAAGCGTAATAAAGTAAATTGTTTTTTCTGTGATATCATCACGGAAGTAAGATCTTTTATGGGGTATATTAAGTTCAAACAGGAGAAGGGGTTAAAAAATATGACATCAATAAATATAAATAAAGAAAAGTTTGGACAATTAATTCATAAGGAAAAACTGGTTTTGGTTGATTTCTGGGCACCTTGGTGTGGTTATTGCCGTAGAATTGGAGCAGCTTATGAAAAAATAAGTGAAGAATACAGCGATATTCTTATTGCAGGAAAAGTAAATATTGATGAAGAACCACAGATTGCAGAAGCTGAAAAGATTGAGATAATTCCTACGCTGGTTTTATATCGAGATGGAAAGGCAATAGATTCTATTGTTGCACCCGAATCAAAAAAAATGATAGAAAACTTTATTAATGAAGCTTTGGAAAAATAAAATAGGAGGACTGTTGTATGAATGAAAATCATGTTTACGATATGATTATCGTGGGAGGAGGACCTGGTGGGTATACATCAGCATTATACGCAGCCAGAGCAGGACTTGAAACAATTGTTTTAGAAAAATTATCTGCAGGTGGCCAGATGTCACTGACATGGCAGATTGATAACTATCCTGGTTTTGAAAATGGAATTGACGGATTTTCATTGGCAGAGAAAATGCAAAAACAGGCGGAAAAATATGGTGCTAAAAGTGAATATGCAGAAGTTTTTAATATGGATTTAGCAGGAAAGCTTAAGAGAGTAGAAACTAGTTCGGGAATTTATATTGGGAAAACAGTAGTGATAGCTACAGGAGCAAATCCAAGAGAACTTGGTCTTGATAAAGAAAAAGAATTGATAGGTCATGGAGTTGCTTATTGTGCCGCCTGTGATGGTATGTTTTATAAAGATAAGATTGTGGTTGTTGTTGGTGGTGGAAATTCTGCTGTATCAGATGCTACTCTTTTAAGTCGAATTGCTAAGAAAGTTATCATTGTTCATCGAAGAGATACATTACGTGCAACAAAAATTTACAATGACCAGCTGATGAAAACTGAAAATATAGAGTTTCGATGGAATAGTACAGTAAAAGAACTGCTTTATGGAGAACGATTGACTGGTGTGCGGTTGAAAGATACAGTTACAGGAGAAGAAAACATTATAGAATGTGACGGCTTGTTTGTGAGCATAGGAAGAAAACCGACAATAGATTTTTTAGATAATCAGATAGAACTGGATAATAAAGGATATATTGTGGCAGGTGAAAATACTGAAACGAGTATTTCAGGTGTTTATGCTGTAGGAGATGTCAGAACAAAGTTACTTCGTCAGATAGTAACAGCTGTTGCAGATGGTGCTATGGCAGTACATATGGCAGAAAAATATATAGGGAAAATGTAAAGTGAATTCCGCCTTTATGCATAGGAATTGTTTGGTTAAGTTAAATAATGAAACAGAAAATAGTCATTTTGATAGACCATATTTACTATAAATAATCAGAATTTGAATACTGAACTTTTTATACTGAAATATGTACAATTTCAATAATGACATGAACTTAAGGGAACGTATTGCGGATACTTTGTGAACTTTATCCTGATACAATGATTATGCTGATGAAAGAAGGCATGTATTATTGTTTTCTATATTGATATTAGGACAGAATGTTGTC
>NZ_JACOQG010000071.1:0-3122 GCF_014297245.1 Blautia difficilis
AGTAGGTATTTCTATATCAAACCGGAACAGTACCGGGAGAGACGGGAGGTGAATAAAGAGTATGGAATTGGATATCAGCGGGGCAAGGATATTCTTTACATTACCCATTTAGCACCACTTTATAGTTTATATTGTACAGGAGGTTTGTCCTATGAATTACTCATCAGATCAACCCCAAAATTACACTTGTAATGTGCCAACTCTATATAAACATTATTCTGAAAGAACCATATTATTTGATAAAGAATACGTAATTCTTCGAAAAAGCATTTATCGTTCCTCAGCCTCCAAAGAATATTCACTTTCAGAAGAAACAATAGAGCTGAAAAAAATCAAATATCATCCTCGTTGGACGCTTGCTGTATTATCATTGGCTCTTTCACTTATATTTGGCTTTTTTTATTACAACGTTTCTTATACTAATGTACAATCTTCAAGCCAGTCCTTCGAACATATTGTTACTTCCAACAACAGTTCAAACAACCAAAGTGGTATTGAATCGATTCAGTCCAAAAATGACATTATTAATTTTATCAAATCCTCTTTTCCATTGTCAGATGGAATGGTATTTCCCAACAGCTCTTTAAATATAATTTCAAGCAGCGAGTTGGACCATCTAAGAGCAGATTATTCAGAAAATGTGTATGCAATTCTTCTCCGTATGTCTGTTAACGAAATATACGCTCGTAATGGTTACATATTTTCCGACCCCATTTGGAAAAGCTACTACAACGCTCAAAATTGGTATACACCTGTTTCCGAATATAATATCAATTTCGATTCAATGAACGACAACGAACTTACCAATCTTCAAATGCTTCTCTCATTGGAGAAACATTTAGACAATAACCAAACGAAGGGAGATGGCAAAAATGAGTAACTTTGCAATACCATTGTTCTTGAAAATAGGCATGTATTCTGCCATTACTTTAAAAAAAGCTCATAAAACTTTTGGCAGACTTCCTGCCGAATCAAGTATTTATAGAAAAACAAAAAAAAACCAAGAATTGTTCAATCTAGGAGTTTCCTTGTCTAATTCCAGGCAGTTAACTTATTCTAGTTGTCAAAAACTGATCAAAAAGATGAAGGAGGAATAATTTTATGATTTGGAATGATGAGAAAAAGGAAGTAGAAGATGAAAATTTTTTTGACCTTCCAGGCAACATTGAAAACAATCTACAATTAGCCAGTAAACTCATGGACATACTAAAAAAAGTACCTTGCACCACAGGTTATAAAACCAAAGTGTTAAAAACTTCTATTCTTCTTCAGGCGTTGCAAGAAGAAACCAAACAAAAGGATACTATTATCCATGCAATCGTCGATCTGCGAAAAGCTAACTGTTTATCCGAAGAAGAATTTAAGCTCATGTTACTGTCATATAATTCCTGTGCGAAGTTTTAGGCTTTTTTGCTCGGGCTATCACATATTGATTTTCAAAGAAGTGATAGCCCACTAACTACTTATATGCTTTCATTCTAGAGGAGCTTCTTGTATAATTCAAATATAGGAAATTCCGAGAAAGAAGGTTGAGAAAAAAATACCTCAGAGTAAAATAAGATTACTGACTTTGGACGGTTAGTAAAAAATCTTATTAAACAGTGAGGTACTTGAAATGAATTATAACACACAGAACGCAAAAATTGCATCTATTACGGAAAAAACTTTAATCGTGAAAATTTCAAAAGTAAATTCCACCGGCCGCTTATGCGGTGGAATTTACTCCTACATGAGTGGAGTTTAATCTTTCATATATTCGTGCTATGCTCATGAAGACCTTCTGACAGCAGTAGAAGGAGATCTCTATGAGTAAATATATTCCTGGTAACCAGAAACATCTTTCCCTTGAAGACCGTAAATACATTGAGCGTTCCCTGAATAACGGCAGCACTTTTAAAGATATCGCCCGTTTCTTATGCAAAGATCCTACAACTATTTCGAAGGAAGTGAAACTCCATCGCGTAAGTGATTGGTATCATAAAGGATCCTTCCTTAACGCTCACAACTTCTGCATTCACAGATATCACTGCAGAAAAACAAATGTATGCAGGAAAATCATACTCTGCAACATTAAGTGTACTTCCTGTCCAACCTGTAACCAAACCTGTCCTGATTTCGTTAAAGAACAGTGTAACCGTCTTGATAAGGCTCCTTACGTCTGTAATGGATGTCCGAAAGCCATTCATCATTGTTCCATTGCTCACAAGTACCGTTGCGATGCTGTCTTTGCAGACCGCAAATACAAGGAATGTCTGTCTTCGTCCAGGGCTGGTATAAACATGACAAAGCATGAACTGCGTCAAAAGGACATGGTCATTTCGCCTCTTATTTATCAGGGACAATCGCCCTATCAGATCATTACAAACCATCCTGAGTTGGATATGTCGGTCAGAACACTCTACTCCTACCTCAATGATGGCGTTCTTACGGCAAGAAATGTTGATTTGAAGCGCAAAGTAAAGTTTAAACCTCGCAAAGTTCATAAAACCCAGATCAAAGACCGTACTGTTTTTCAAGGCCGTATGTTTTCAGATTTTCAAAAGCTGGAACTCGATCATTTTGCCGAAATGGATACCGTCCATTCTTCGCAGGAATCCAAACGTGTCATTCTCACCTTCTTTTTGACTCGTGAAAAGTTATTCCTGGCTTTCATTATGAACCGTTGCACTAAGGGCGCTGTACGGCTTATTTTTGATAAGTTGGAACATCAACTGGGAACCTATGATTTTCTCATTTTATTCAACACGATTCTAACGGACCGTGGATCAGAGTTCGGCGATCCCGATTCTTTAGAAACAGGATCTGATGGTATTATCCGTTCAAGCATCTATTTCTGTGATCCCATGAGAAGTGGTCAAAAAGGTGGTATTGAACAGGCGCACACCATGTTGCGCATGGTTCTGCCAAAGAAAACCAGCTTTGAATTCCTCACTCAATGGGATTTGCGAACTATTGTGGACCATATCAACTCTACTCCCAGAGAAAGTCTTGGCGGCCGCACTCCATATGATGTCGCACTCGATAACTACGGCATTGACATTTTAAAAGCACTTCAGCTTAGGCCGATTCCACCCGACGAGGTCAATCTGACACCTAAGCTGATTCGCTTTAACCACTAACTT
>NZ_JACOQG010000072.1:0-3066 GCF_014297245.1 Blautia difficilis
GGTAACTGTTCCAGAATATCTCCCATCGCATCACGAATCTGTAACTCTCTCTTATCCGTAATGTCGGTTTCATATTCATCTGTTTCCCCTTTGAGCCATTCCACAGATACATGGAGTGCTTCCGAAAGACCTTCCAGCACCATTTTTTTCGTATTGTCAATCGAACCATTCTCATAACGCAGGATTGTAGAAGCGGTAACCCCCATCTTTTCTGCGACATAAGGCTGTGTCAGATTCAATTCCAGACGGCGCTGTTTTACTCTGCTGCCTATCAGCTTGCGTAGTTCTTTATCTTTCATGCTGACTGCCTCCTTTTTCGGTATGTATGAATTATAGCATTGTTTTTCCAAAATTGCAATATGCAACATAAAGTTTGTTTTTGATATTTCGTAACGCTTGACAAAAAGATATGAAAAGGATATACTTACATCACAAGAATTGCATAATGCAATTTATAAGGAGGTGATTATATGACGCAAAGAAAAATTGCATTATCCATCGAAGAAGCTGCTGACTATACGGGAATCGGCAGAAATACCTTAAGACAGCTTGTAGAACGGAAGAAACTTCCAGTATTAAAGGTTGGTCGCAAAGTCCTGATTAAAACCGATATTCTGGAAATGTTTATGGAAGCTAATGAAGGTCGTGATTTGAGGGATAGAGGAAATGTAAAAGCCGTAACAAGAACTGCGGCAAATTAAAAAGGCGGCTTCCAAAGAAACCGCCAAAGGTTCTATCAGACCGAAGCCATGATATACCTACACGCAAGAAGATTATACCATGTGCTTCTTCTGATACGCAACCGAGAACTTATGTTTGCAAAAGAAAGGGGAATGTAATCATGGCAAAATCAACAAAAAGTTATGAAGAACGAATGCTTGAAATGGAAAAGAAGGAACAGGAAAGCCTTGAAAAGGCGAAAAGATATGCAACACAGAAGAAAGAACTTCTGAAACGAAAGAAAGCCGAAGAAAGTAAAAAACGAACCCATAGGCTCTGTCAGATTGGCGGTGCAGTGGAATCCGTTCTTGGTGCACCTATTGAGGAGGAAGACATCCCAAAGCTGATTGGTTTTCTGAAAAGGCAGGAAGCCAATGGGAAGTTTTTCTCAAAGGCAATGCAGAAAGAAGCCAATACCGATATGGAGGAAGTGTAATGGCGGAGGGGATGAGTTTTTCATTCCCTTCATTGCTTTTTCATGAAGGGCGCACTTATGGACAACCAGAGGTCGTCCCAATAAGTTTGCCACAAGTGGCAACCGGTCTGCGCTCACGCTTGCCGGGCTCGTTCCGTCGGCGGGGCTTTCAGCCAGACCTGCTCATGCCGCAGGAGGCACTCTTCGCCAGAGGGGCGCATTCCATGCAGACTGCTATGCGCAGGGCACTCTTACGCAGAGGGCGTTCCGGCAATGCTGCTTTTTCTAAAATTGAAAGCAATGTTGCCGGAAATCTATGCCGGATGTGCAGAAAGGAGGAATCCAGACATGGCGATTTTTCATTACACAATCAAAATAGTCGGACGAAGTAAAGGAAAATCTGTTATCTCCGCTTCTGCATATCTCAATGGGGATGTGATGAAAAACGAAGAAACCGGGAGTATCAGTTATTACACTTCTAAAAAAGAAGTGGTCTACACCAGTCTGATGATGTGCGAAAACGCACCTTCTGAATGGCAGATAGTACCAGAGGAAAATATAAAACGCTTTCAAAAGTCTGTCCGATACAAAAGGTCAGAAGATAAAGAAGCTGCTATAAAAAAATTTAAAATCACATTTCAAAAACAGAGGTTATGGAATGAGGTATTGAAGATTGAAAAAAGTGCGGATGCCCAACTTGGCAGGTCATTTGAATTTGCCCTTCCAAAAGAATGGAGCAGACAAGAACAGATTCAATATACAGCCGACTATATCCAAAAAACATTTGTGGATAAAGGAATGTGCGCTGATTGGAGTATCCACGACAAAGGGGATGGCAATCCTCATGTCCATCTGCTTCTGACTATGCGCCCTTTTAACCCGGATCATTCTTGGGGAAAGAAAGAAGTCAAGGATTGGGAATTTGTCAGAGATAAAAACGGAAATATCGTGATTGATGAATCCCATCCGAACTGGTGGCAGGATAAGAAAAACCCTGACCGTCATGGAATCCGTATCCCTGTATTAGACGAAAACGGAATCCAGAAGATTGGTGCAAGAAACCGCTTGCAATGGAAACGGGTGCTGACCGATGCTACTGGATGGAACAATCCAAAAAACTGTGAACTATGGCGGAGTGAATG
Source organism: Blautia difficilis (assembly GCF_014297245.1). Classification (NCBI taxonomy): domain Bacteria; kingdom Bacillati; phylum Bacillota; class Clostridia; order Lachnospirales; family Lachnospiraceae; genus Blautia; species Blautia difficilis. Next base: position 2,278 of record NZ_JACOQG010000072.1, read on the forward strand.
GGCAAAGGTATGTAATGAACATCTGCCTTTGCAGAATCAGGTCGATCACCGTTCTTATGAAAAACAGGGAAAACTCCAGATTCCTACCATCCATGAAGGCGCTGACGCAAGAAAGATTGAACAAAAGTTTCTTGCCGGGCAGGAAATAAAAGGTTCGTGGAAAGTAGCGGAAAATCAAATCATAAAACAACAAAACACGTTATTGCAAAAGATACTGGACACCTTTGGGAAAGTATCGGGTGCATTATCATTATGGAAGGAGCGATTAAATGACATTAGAAGAAAGCCGGGAAATTATACCCTTAATGGAATCCATGATTGGGCAAATCGAAGAACAGCAGACCTTAATGGCAGAAATGATTCTGGAAATGCAGAACCGGGACACCCAACTCTCTCTTATGCAGGAACAGAATCAGAAATTGCAAAAATTAAACAGCGAGTTATCCGGGCTGCTCAACATTTTGCCAAATACCGAGGAACTGCTTTCCAAGATGGAAGAACAGAAAACGAAGATAGAACTTTTGGAAAACGAAAATCAGCAATGGCAGAAATTGGCACAGAAGCTGAACAGCGAAAACAGTTTATTACTGAAACAGAACACCGAATTGCTGAACTGGAACAGCAGATAGAGAAAGGACGTGATATAGATGAACGAATCCAGAGAATTAAATGAATAATCCGGTGCCCGTGTCCCTGCTGTCCGGTGACAGGAAACCGCAAATCCGTTTTTTAGGGAACCACCATTCCGGTAGTGGAAACCTTTATCATAAATCCTTTAGAATGTAATCA
>NZ_JACOQG010000073.1:0-3065 GCF_014297245.1 Blautia difficilis
TGAGATATCCCATTCGAAAGAAGTAAACCCCCTTGAAGACGACGAGGTAGATAGGGCAGAGGTGGAAGTGTGGCAACACATGGAGCTGACTGTTACTAATCGGGTGAGGGCTTGACCAACTAGCCGAGGAAGCGGCAGGATGGAGCAGGAAGGATTCGGAGCAAGCTTGCTTGTGGAGAAGCATTCCTGATACAGACTGAACATTTGCGAAGCAAATGACACTGAGCAACGAAGTTGCGAGGTGACTCCGCTGGAGTACAATACTCAATCGGAAACGCAGGAAGTTAATTCTCAAGGAAATGTCAACATGTATGTAGTTTTGAAAGTACATTAATTATTTGCATGTGGCTTCAACTAGTCACATGTATTATATTTTATAGGGGATTGGTCAAATGGTATGATAGGGGTCTCCAAAACCTTTGGTGGGAGTTCGATTCTCTCATCCCCTGCTAAAAAACACCGGAAAGTCAATGAATATGGCTTTCCGGTGTTTTGTTATATTGAGAAAACTACTGAAGCAGATCCAGCACAATTCCACAAAAGGCTTTTACGCCATTTGCAAGAGCATCTTCGTGAAAATCAAATTTGTCATTATGAAGAGGTGCTGCACAGGGACTTAAATTTAAAAAATAACAGGATTGTCCGCCATGAGATTGGACACGTTGGGACATATAGTAATAATCTTCGCTTCCGCCTACATCTGCAGAGGAAAGGTGAAGAATTTTCAGATGCATTTCCTTTTCACACACATTGGCCAGACGTTTCATGAGAGGTTCATCGTTTTTTCCGCTTATGGCGGATCCCATCTGTCTGAGTTTATAGGTGCAGCCATGCATTTGGGCGGCAGAGTGGATAATACGTTCTGCATAATTTTTCATATATTCATTTGCCTCAATTGAGGATCCACGTACTTCTAATTCTATATGTGCATGATCACAGATGATATTTCTGCCAGTTCCTGCTGTGGCTTTACCTACATTAATTCTGGTATCGCCCTGACTGCATCTGGGAATGGCATGAAGGTTTAAGATAGCTGTGGCCATAGAAAGCATGGCATTGTTTCCTGATTCTGGTGAAGCAGAAGCATGAGCACTTTTACCATAGAATTCTGCATCAAATTTTGTGGTTGACATACTGTGACTTTTTCCCACTCCGATGGCGAATCCCTGCTGCTGGGGATGATTACACATGTGTGAGGCCAGAACATAATCTACATCATCCAGATGCCCGTTTTCTACAATAGCCCGGGCACCTCGGACGCCCTCTTCAGCTGGTTGAAAAATCAGTTTGACGGTTCCATGAAGTTCATGGCGGAGTTCACTGAGAATTCTGGCAATGCCAAGTCCTATGGCTGTGTGTCCATCGTGGCCGCAGGCATGCATGACACCATTATTTTGGGAACTAAATCCGTTCTTTGTGGGAAAATGTGTTTCTTCAGAACTTTCCTGTATGGGAAGAGCATCAATATCAAATCGAAGTGCTACAACAGGCCCAGAGCCGCAGCGTAAAATTCCGATTACACCGGTGAACCCCTTTTGGGTGTCCGGAAGATATGTAAGATCTGTACCCTCCTGATTGATAGTTTGTGTATAGTGTTCAGATAGACAGTTCTTATCAGGAATTCCCATTCGTGCATTTGCTTTACAAACTGCTTCGCCGGTCAGGATTTCATCAAAGTTAAATTTTTTTAAATAACCGGCAATAATAGAAGATGTGCGCATTTCCATCCATCCTGTTTCCGGATATTGGTGGAGGGTACGGCGGATTTTTTTTAATTCCGGTTGAAGCTGTTCAGTTTTTATTAGTATTTGTTTGTATAAATCTGGAGTAATCATACGAATTCCTTTCTATGATCTGATATAGGATGTATTTTTATAGTCCTCAGAATAGAGACAGAAGAGCTGAATGATATAAAAGTTTATATGTAAAAGATATAGCGTGTATCAAATCTTGTCAATAGCAGTCAGAAAGTATTTTTTATGCAATAAGTTCTTTCAGACTATGGAAGCTGTATCCCATCTGCTCCCATTTGCTCAGAAGTTCATCCAGAATCAGAGCATTGGTGGAGGAAGTACTGTGAAGAAGTACAATAGCTCCTGGATGAATCCGATTAGTTAGCTTTGTAATGGCTTCCTGAGGGTCCGGTTGATTATCCTGATACCAGTCTACATAGGCCAGACTCCAGAAAAAGGTGTGATAACCCAGTTCTTTTGCCATAGATAAGTTTAAAGTACTGTAGATTCCCTGAGGAGGACGATAAAACTTTATCATTTCTTTGCCGGTAACTTCTTTATATATAGCTTCCACATCGGATAGTTCCTTCTGAAAGGCTTCTTTTGTAGAAATTTTGGACATATTTGGATGAGTCATAGTGTGATTGCCTATGATATGTCCTTCTTTTTCCATTCGTTTGATCAGATCGGGATTTTGGGATAGAAAACTTCCTACCACAAAGAAAGTGGCTGGTACCTGGTGTTTTTTTAAGGCATCCAGAATTGCAGAGGTATTACCATTTTCGTATCCTGCATCAAAGGTAAGATAGATATTTTTGCTATTAGTGTCCTGAACATAAAAAGCATTATATTGTTTTAATTCTTGTATGGAAGCATTACCCAGAGGTTGTTTTCCTTTTTCTTGAAAGCTGAGTCCCCAGCTTCCGGAAGGATTAGAAGATACTGAGAGTGCTGTAATATCCGGAGGGATGATTTCGGAAGATGTGATTTTTGCAAGCAGGCGTCCTGTCAGAAAAGCAGCAGAGAAAATCAGTATAAGTTTCAGATATTTGCCGAATCTACTGTGAAAAAGATATGTAAGATTCTTCATAGAAGAAACTCCAAAATAATTGGTATTGTTATTATATATGCGTGAAAAGAGTAAAAAATTCAAATAAAAAAGAGCCATCAGTTTCGTTTACTGTGGCTCTTTTTAAAATTGAATATCCAATGGTAAGTACCTCTCTTTCTGATTAGTATTTTATATTGTTTATTTTATGATTTATAAGATCAAAGACTCATATCCCATCGGTCTGTACCATCCTTTAAAATTTTGACAATAAGGTAAATCAT
>NZ_JACOQG010000074.1:0-2565 GCF_014297245.1 Blautia difficilis
TGAATAATCCGGTGCCCGTGTCCCTGCTGTCCGGTGACAGGAAACCGCAAATCCGTTTTTTAGGGAACCACCATTCCGGTAGTGGAAACCTTTATCATAAATCCTTTAGAATGTAATCATGCACCAGCTGGTGTAAATTCATTCAAAGGAGGTCATGACCATGACCAAGTATCGAGAGATTCTCAGGCTAAAAAGTCTGGGACTCAGTCAGCAGAGCATTGCCGATAGCTGCAATGTCTCCAAGAAAACGGTTAATCGCGTTTTGAAGCGTGCAAAGGAATTAAATATTTCCTGGCCGCTTGATAAAAGCGATACCGATGCTGTTCTTGCAGAAATGTTTTTTCCTTCTGCAAAGCAAGTCAGATCCAATAAACGGATGCCTGACTACGATTCTGTCCACAAAGAATTACTCCGTAACGGAGTCAGTAAGAAACTCTTGTGGACAGAATACATGGAGGATTGTCATGCAAATGGCGAAAAACCACTTATGTATTCCCAGTTCTGCTATCACATCCAGCAGGATGAGCAGAAACGACGTGCTACCATGCATATCAACCGGAAACCTGGTGAGCAGGTTGAGGTCGATTGGGCAGGAGATCCTGCAACAATCATTGATCCGGATACCGGTGAGATCACCAAAGCCTATTTATTTGTCGGCGTGATGACTTATAGTCAGTACGCATATGTGGAAGCATTTCTGGATATGAAGCAGAAATCATGGATTAATGCCCATGTTCATATGTACGAATATTTTGGTGGTGTTGCCAGAATTCTCGTACCGGATAACTGTAAAACAGCAGTTGTCCACAATGGTGGCTTTAAAGACCAGCAGGTCAATGAAACTTATCAGGAAATGGCCGAATACTACGGCACCGCTATTATCCCGGCGCGTGTCAGGGCTCCAAAAGATAAGCCGAATGCTGAGGGGACAGTAGGAAATATTTCTACTTGGATCACAGCAGCTCTTCGGAATGAACAGTTCTTCTCCCTTGCCGAATTGAATCTGGCAATCAGAGATAAGCTGGAACTGTTCAACCAAAGGCTCTTTCAGAAGAAAGAGGGTAGTCGGCGAAGCTTATTTCTTGGGGAAGAAAAACCATTGCTGGCACCATTACCTGCTACCCGTTTTGAACTGAGTGACTGGAAAGCAGCCACTGTCCAGTTCAATTATCACATATCTGTGGACGGAATGCTATACTCCGTTCCGTACGAATACATTAAAAAGAAAGTTGATATAAGGGTAACAGACACCACGATTGAAATTTTCTACAACCATAACCGCATTGCTTCCCATCGTCGTCTAAAAGGACGCCCCGGGCAGTACAGCACCATTACTGAACATATGCCGGCAGACCACCAGAAGTATCTGGAATGGAACGGTGACCGCTTCCGTAAATGGGCTGAGCGGATTGGCATAAATACTTACACTGCAGTCAATGCAATATTGACCTCCAAAAGTGTGGAACAACAAACCTACCGAAGCTGTATGGGGCTTCTTAAGCTTGCTGAGAAGTACTCAGATGCGTTACTGGAAGCTGCCTGTAAAAAGGCATTATCCTATACAGCATCACCCAGTTACAAGAGTATTAAAAACCTACTTGTAACCGGTTCAGAAAAACTGGCATCGGAAGCAATCGATACCAAGACCACACATAAAGCACATGGCATCACACGAGGTGCCGATTACTATCGGAGGTAAACGCATATGACCAATCAGAGTACAATGGATAAGTTAATAGAAATGCGCCTTACCACAATGGCAGATGCATTCCGCAACCAACTCAATGACCCAAAATTCAAGGAGGTTCCCTTTGAAGATCAATTCGGTATGCTGGTGGATATCGAATACAGCAGTCGCAAAAACAACCGTCTCAAAAGACTGATCAAGAACGCCGGTTTCGATCAGCCGGAAGCGAATATCATGGATATCAACTATACTTCCGGACGCAAGCTAAACAAGGAACTGATTCGCAGACTTGCTACTTGCGAATATATATCTGAACATCGGAATCTTTTTATTACCGGTGCTACAGGCTGCGGTAAAACTTACATGGCCTGTGCCTTTGGCATGGAAGCCTGTAAGCAGTATTACAATACCAAATATATCCGTCTGCCTGATCTGCTTATTGATCTGGAGGTGGCACGGACAGATGGCAACTACAAAAAGGTGATGGCTAAGTATGCCAATCCCGTTGTCCTGATTTTGGACGAATGGCTTCTATTGAAACCAACGGAATCTGAACAAAGAGATATCTTCGAACTACTCCATCGGAGACGCAAGAAATCTTCAACGATTTTTTGCTCCCAGTATGAGTTCGAGGAATGGTACGACCAACTGGGTGGTGATGATAGTCCTCTGGCAGATGCAATCATTGACCGCATTGCTCATGACAGTTATCGTATCAACATTACAAGCATTGATGCCGAACATGATATCTCGATGCGAGAGGTTTATGGCTTGGACAAAACATTACGCGAGTAAACTCGCATAAGCGGTTCCCGCTAGCCCGGACAGACGGTTTCCCGTCTGCCGGACTTGCGGTGTTACCGCACAAGAATATTCAT
>NZ_JACOQG010000075.1:0-2531 GCF_014297245.1 Blautia difficilis
CATCCAGCCAGGCAGGTGCCACCCCACTGAAGGCGCCGACTACCACTGCAATAAAAGTAGAAATAAAGTTCCTGCTGAATTAGAAAGTTGGGTAAAAGAACACATATATCATAATGATAGATTGAACGCTAAAGTAGAAAGTTTACGGGAAGTTTTTGAAAATGAGGAACAATCTATTATTCATGGAGATTTACACACGGGTTCATTTATGGTAAATAATGATCAAGTAAAAGTAATCGACCCAGAATTCGCCTGTTGGGGACCAATAGGGTTTGATCTTGGATGTCTTTTGGCAAATTTAATAATTGATTATTTATTTCATTTGACAAATAATGAAGAATACTGTTTGTTTATTATTAAAATAATTTACAATATATTATCAACCTTCGAAAAAGATTTATCAGAAAAAATACCAAAAAATTATAAAACTATAATGATTGATAGTGCTGCATATGCCGGAACTGAAATTATACGAAGAACTATTGGCATTGCATTAGCAAAAGAGGTGTCAATTATGGATGAAAAAGGTAATAACATTGCATTTAGAAAGAATTTACTCATTATAGGTATTGACCTTATAACAAACAGTGAAAAATATGGAAGTTGCGAGAATTTTATTAAGCGAATTAAAAAATTACATGTAAATTGATTTGTTAAGAATATATTGTTCAAAAAGCGAGCCGGTGAAAAAATCTCTGTAAAATAAACATCATCAAGGTCTTCTATGATAAAATATTAAAATCATAGGAGGCCTTTTATTATGGCAAGACAAAAGAAACCTGTACATCGAGTATAAATGACAGAGGGAAAACGAAATATTATCCATCAGCTCCTTGAAGAGTATGATATCCAATCTGCTGAAGATATTCAGGACGCACTCAAAGATCTCTTGGGCGGTACCATTAAGGAAAGATGGAAGCAGAAATGGATGATCATCTCGGCTATGAAAAATCAGAGCACTCAGATAATGATGATTATCGCAATGGTTATAAACGTAAACAGGTCAACAGCCGGTACGGCTCTATGGAAATCGAAATGCCGCAGGATCGCAAATCAACATTCGAGCCACAGGTAGTAAAGAAACGTCAGAAAGACATTTCCGATATCGACCAGAAGATCATTTCCATGTATGCCAAGGGAATGACTATCCGGCAGATTTCAGAAACTATCGAGGATATATATGGATTTGAGACTTTGGAAAGCTTTATTTCTGATGCGACCGATAAGATCCTGCTACAGATTGAAGACTGGCAGAACCGACCGCTGGACGTAGTATATCCCATTCTCTACATCGATGCGATCCTCTACTCTGTAAGGGACAACGGCGTGATCCGAAAGCTTGCAGCTTACGTAATTCTGGGAATTAACACAGAAGGAAAGAAGGAAGTTCTGACTATTAGTGTGGGTGATAATGAAAGTGCAAAATACCGGCTTTCTGTTATGAACGAGCTGAAAAACCGGGGCGAAAAAGATGTACTGGTCATCCGCGCAGATGGCTTAACCGGCATCAAAAAAACTATTGCTGCAGTTTTCCCTAAAATCGAATATCAGTGCTGTATCGTGCACCAGGTAAGAAACACCTTAAAATATGTCCCTGATAAGGACAGGAAAACATTTGACACGGACCTGAAGACCATTTATCAGGCGTCTGACGAAAAAAGCCCTGGCAGCCTTAGACCGTGTAACAGAAAAAGGCTCTCCTAATGACATTTATTTATCATAGAAGAACCTTCTAAACATTATTTCACAAAAAATTTTCATACTCTAAGGTGTCTTTCTTTTATGAAAAATCACGAACTTGCTCATTTATAGTTTCTTATATTTTTACTCAAACACATCCATATGTTGAGTAGTACAACACTTATAACTATAACTATAGCTGAAATATATGGCAACCATACAACCTCAAATAATTTACTGATAATCATTAATCCTACAGACATTGAACATACCAAATAGCATATGCCCACTCCTTTGAAAAGCACTTTCTTGTTATAGCTATTCTGTTCTTTTTCTGAGAGTGCATTGTATATCGGTATAAAACATCCGCCTCTTCCATTAAATAATAAACAACCTATAAGTAGAAAAAAAGCCATTATAAGTAGCTCAACTATAACATCTTTCATCATAATCACCTCACACTTTGTAAGAAATAAAAGTTTACAATTCAAAACAATACTTTTCTAATAGCACTTTTCTTAACTTCTTCCTCCAAGAACAAATAAAGCTTTCAATTTTATCCAGTATAAAACTCATTTTTATTTCAATATACCATCTTTTTATCGATAATTCAAACATTTTTGTAAATATTAAATTTGTCAAATTGGAAACTCATACTTCATATATAACATCAAAATATTGCCTCTCTTGACTATTATGTGAAACTACAACAATAATTTTATCTTTTTGTTTTTTTAAATACTGATAATATTCATCTCGAGACTCTTGATCCAAATGTGCTGTTGGTTCATCAAAAAAATATACATCCGCATCTTTTAATATGGTCTTTACCAATTCCACTTTTTGTTTTT
>NZ_JACOQG010000076.1:0-2087 GCF_014297245.1 Blautia difficilis
GAGGTTTATGGCTTGGACAAAACATTACGCGAGTAAACTCGCATAAGCGGTTCCCGCTAGCCCGGACAGACGGTTTCCCGTCTGCCGGACTTGCGGTGTTACCGCACAAGAATATTCATCAGGTCTTTGGTTATGCCTTCAATGATGTTACTCAAAGGCTCTGCCCCCTGTCCTTATTCTTTTCCCGGCTCCGTTCTCTGTTCTTATTCTGTGATACTGCATCCCTAAAGCGTTTCAGTTTCTCCCTTACGGAAGTCCTGCCCTTTCGTTTCTCATTACCATAAACAAATTCCTTGAATGCCTGTGCTACTGCATCGGCATCCCTGCCCTTGAAAAATACCACATATTTCGGCGGGTCCGTTGTCTTGTCTTTCTTGACGGCAAAATCAACATTATATTTACGAGCTACCCGCTCAAAGGATTTGATATTGCCGTCCGTCACTTCGATAGACGAAACTCCCACGCCTTCGCCAACCAGCTTTTTCACAGAAGTTTTACCATGCGTTTTCTGTGCTTTCTGCCTGCGGTGGTTCAGATACATCCGCATTGCAGCCTTCAAGACGTTGGCATCCAATTTAGCGGTCTTAATTACAAGAGCGATTGTTTTCTGCGTTACTTCCTCTTACATAAGTACCTCCGATCTGCATTTCCATGTGCGTATGCTCCGCTAAGGTGGAACATACAGCCGATGTAATAAATACCTCATAATTCTCCTTTCCGCTTCTGGACATCGTGTCCAAAAGCAATAAAAAAAGGGCAGCTATAAATCTCTCGACTTATAACTGCCCTGACGCTGTTTTATTTTTATTATTTTATTTCAAACTGACAAACAATAGTCTATCACTTCATTTCTACTATAATACTACTTTTCAAAAGCAGCAAAAATTTCCCTAAGTAGCAAATCGCACTCTTCCCATTCATCTAAAACAAGTTGATCCTGACTTCTTTTAACCTTCAATTTAAACTGTTTCAACACTTCTGATTTAGAAACTATTTCACCTTGATATGCATCTACTTTATCAATATAGGATTTCCAACGAACAGGCTCGTATTCTCCACTTTTTTTCAGAATATCCTTACCAAGAAACATTTCTATTGAGCAAGCACGACCATTAATATTGTCTATTGAACTTCCTCCCGGTCCAATAGTTGGATAATGGAGACACATTTCTAAATCTGGCAAGTGCATAATTCTTACATTTGATGGAATTGGAATATTTTTTAAAACTTTTATTTCACTTAAACCAGCTGAATCATTATCATATAATGCAATAATTCTATTCCTGATTCCAGCAGCAATAAATGCTTTTAAATAATGCGTTAAGTAATTTGTACTTCCCTGCACAACATAAGTTGAAAAATCAATAAAAGAATAAAACTTTACCATGTGAGGATACAACAATTTCATTGCTTCAGATATAACTCTTGCATCTGTACTACCTTCTGTAAGTATAACTGTCTTAGATACTAAATACTCTTTTTCCTCTGGAACCTCATCACACCATCCACCCTCAAATAGATTTGTATAATCAAGAGTAATTATGTCTTCCGATTTAAATGCTTCTAAAATAATACGAAATACATCCCACGGTGATCCTATTTCTTCATCTAAATAATAGAAATCAATGCCAAAATATGTATCATCCTTACAATGTGGTAATGAGTCTAATACTATTTTCTCGCACAGAGAATTGTTCTCTCCCCTGCATTTCTCTAATGATATATAATCACCATTCTCATAAATATCGGACGCTAATATTGAAGAATACTTTTTTACTGCTCGGGCCCAATTTTCAAAGGTATACTCTCTTTCAATATTGTCACTATCGACTTCATCATCAAAATCATCTTCTAAGTAGTCTAAATAATTCTTCTTATGGTATTCAAATAAACATTTTGCCTTTAGAGTTGTATGTCCCATTACATCTAAACACATTTTTGCATTATTAACAGTCGTAGTAAAATATCGTCTAGTAATACTTTCATCTAGTTCTTTGTCAAATACTTCTTCTATCGTCAAATCATCTTGACGATAGAAGAAGTATTTGACAAAGAACTGCAATAATTTCTCCATTCCGTATATATAG
>NZ_JACOQG010000077.1:0-1860 GCF_014297245.1 Blautia difficilis
TGATCTGCCCCTTGTCAAGTAGACAAGCAAAATATTCAAAATGAATTTCTAAATGTATCCGCCATGTCTGATTTGATGTGGCGGGTATTTATGTTTATGAAACATTTATTCCACGGCCAACTTTACAATGCGTCTCTGTGAGCATGTTTGAAGTTACGCACACCATTTTGATTTGTATGCTATAATCCGTTTATTTTCAGCAATGGGATATTGGATTGGTTCCTTTGCCGATAATGCATCCTGCCTTACTTCTGACGGAGTTTTACAGCAAAACCTATCCTGAGGTCTTTCCTCGGCATAAAACTTCATGTATCTGTCAATTGCTAAGCGAAGAGACTGTTCATCTGTTATCTGGTACATACAGTACATTTCCGATTTTATGATTCCCCACAACCCTTCCGTAGGACCGTTATCTATGCAATGCCCCACTCTGGACATGGATTGTTCCATACCCTGATTCTGGAGCTTTGCCTGGAACACCTTGCTGGTATACTGATATCCTCTGTCGCTATGAAAAATCGGTTTTGCATCCGGATTTTCAATAAGCGCTTTATCATAAGTGTCAAATACGAGCTTGTTGTCATTTCTTTTACTTACAACGTATGCAACCGGAAAACGGTCATATAAATCAAAGATAGCGCTAAGGTATAACTTCTTTCCTGTCTCAGGAATCTTGAATTCCGTGACATCAGTAGCCCATTTCTCGTTAGGTTTTGTGGCATTAAAATCCCTTTTCAGCTTATTTTCAGCTGTCGTTTCCGGTTTGGACGGACGGTATTCCTTCTTTTTTCTGCGAATAACAGAGTGGATTCCCAGCTTCTTCATGATTCTGTGAACTCTGTTCTTGCTGTAGTTTGTGTGATTGAAATGGTTGATCCAGCTTGTCATCCGTCTGTATCCCAGGATATGCCCGAACCGCTCATTATACTCTTTTATCAGTTCTGCCAGTTTTCTATTTTCGGATTCCTGCTCTGGAATCGGTCGGTGTAACCATTTATAGTAAGCAGCGTGCGATATCCCTAGCTGTTTGCACATCCAGTTGATGCTCCATTGTTTTCCTTCATAAAAATATTTTATTGCCAGATATTTTGACCCAAACCGTAGTTTTCCAAGCCTCACATCCCTTCGAATTCTTTCACTTTTTTTAACAGTTCCACTACCATGTCTTTTTCTTCAAGCTGGCGTTTTAGCCGCATATTCTCCCGGCGTAACCGTTCCAGCTCATCGACTTCATCATCCGTTTTGTGACGTCCACGTTTATCGGACAGACCCTCTTCCTCACCAGCGTCATATTTTCTTACCCATGAATACACCTGTCCATAAGAAACATCATACAGAGAAGCTGTTCCTTTATAATCCCGGTTATGGGCAATACAATATTCAACAATCTCTTTACGTTCGGTTAATGTTGTCTTTCTTCGTGCTTCTGCCATATAGACCTCCCTCTTAGGATCATAATCCCTAAGTTCTCTATTGGCATTATACAACGAAATCCAGTTTTGTAGTGTAACATGTGCAGGGATGCCATATCTGGCGCATAATTCGGTAACCGAACCTTCCCCGGCAATATACTTTTGAACCATTTCAATTTTAAATTCCTTGGAATAGGAGTGGTTGGCTGTAACAGGGCAAAGAGCTTCTATACCGCCATTCTGATATGCCAATATCCAGTCCCGTATGGTTCGTGTACTTTTTATAGATAAATCTGTCATAATTTCAGAGACAGAACGTGTTCCATTCAGGTAATCCTCAACAGCAGCAATTTTTTCTTCAACTGTACACTTGGGTTTTCTACCCATAAAAATACCTCCAAAGTAGATTTTGGTTATTTAACCTGTCTACTTTAGAGGTATCATATCA
>NZ_JACOQG010000078.1:0-1733 GCF_014297245.1 Blautia difficilis
TTAAAAGATCATTTGTTTAAGGAAGAAGAAATAAATTATTTAAGAACGTGTACACAAGAATCCTATTGGTTGCAGAACTATCATTTAATTTTGTATTCACCAGATTTAATGTCTGATCTTGAGGAAAGTATAGAAAAATATCTTATTCCACAAAAAATAAAGAGAGCTTTATGTACAAAAGTAAGAATGCAAAATCAAAGAATAACATACTTGGAATTTTATAAGGAAAATTTATCACAGAATAAAGCAATTATAAGAGATATTGATATGGTAAAAGCGGAAATCCTTGAATATTTGGAACTGAAAATACAAGAAAGCGAAGAAATGTTTGAATTAGAAGAGGATGAATAATGCAGGGAAGAAGTCATAGTTAGCACTATGGCTTTTTCTTATGAATAAAAGAATACTTCTCGACAATTTGTCGGGAAGTGGAAAGGAGCCAAATTCCGATGAAAATATATCTCCCCCATCTGTTAGTGCCACCGTAATTTGCTGATCAGAATCGAAAGGAGGCGTGCAAATTGCAGGAAGAAGTTACTCAGAAAACAATCGCATTGTCGGTTAAAACTGCAAGAGTGACTGCCGACGTGTTAAAAAATATGCTGCGGAAGTATCTGTCAGGACAGAAGCAAAAGGGAAAGAATTCTTATAAGGTTGGAAAACAGTCATACAAAGAATTGAAAAGCCAGGGTTCTGGTTTATCTAATATTGAGATCACAGATGGAAATATCAAGTCTTTTGAACGTGTGGCGAAAAAATACCGTTTAGATTTTGCCTTGAAAAAAGACAGTTCGACCAAGCCACCGACCTACTATGTGTTCTTTAAAGGACAGGATACAGAAATGATGAATCTGGCATTTAAGAAATATTTGGGTGTACAGATGAACAAAAAGGATAAACCATCTATTATGAAAAAACTTATGCACTTTAAGGATGCTGTGTCTAAAGGAAAGAACAGAGAACGAGCAAGAGAACAGCAGAAAGACAGAGGGCAGAGTTTATGACGGAGAAAAAACAGCAGCATAAGAAGAAAAGAGGAAAAGTTCAGCATATCAGAGGTTCTCCGAAAAAGAGAAAAATATTTGGAAAAGCTGTTTTTTCTTCAGAGAGTATCCCAGGAAAAATGCTTGCGGATGTGAAAAATCTGATTACGGACAAGGCAAGTGAATTGAAGAGGGCAGATCAGAAAAAGCTGTTTTTAGCTAATTTCCCCTATCTGATGTTTGCTTATTTTTTCAATAAGATTGCCTGGCTGTATAGGGTAAACACCGGAGCAACTTCCTGGGATAAATTTATGAATACCATTACTTATTTTGAACTGGCGTTTCAGAATCTCTGGCCAAGTTTGAATCATATAGATTTGTTGTGTGGAATCGCAGGCGGCGTGGTTGTAAAGCTTATTATTATTTACCGCACGAAAAATGCCAAGAAATATCGACTGGGTGTGGAGTATGGTTCTGCCAGATGGAGTGCATAATTTTAAGTGTAAATGACACATACATGGACGCACAGGAGGTTATGCACATGACTGATTATAGCAAAATTACAGCCCTTTACTCCCGCCTTTCCGTGGGCGACGAGGACAGGGACGGCGGCGAGAGCAACAGCATACAAAACCAAAAAATATTTTTGGAGAACTATGCCAGAGGGCAGCACCTAACCAATATCCGGCACTACATCGACGATGACGAAAGCGGCAGGTTTTTTGACCGTTCCGCCTACTCCCGCATGAT
>NZ_JACOQG010000079.1:0-1678 GCF_014297245.1 Blautia difficilis
ACCGTACAGCGGATTTTGGAAAACGCACCCGTCAGACGCCCCAACGGGGACGGGGAAATCCACCCTCTGTCCGGCTTGCTTTTCTGTAAGGACTGCGGCGCAAAAATGCACATTCGTATTGATTACCGGAACGGCGGCAAGCGGCATGTTGCTTTTTGCAGCGAGTACCACAAGGGGAAAGCCAAGAACCCCAAATGCCATTCCCCGCACATCATGGACGCGGACTTGCTCATGCAGACCATCGCGGAAGTGCTGAAGAAAATCGAGGACTATTCTATCAGCAACCGGGCGGAGTTTGAAGCCTTAGTGAAAAAGAACCTTGCCATGCAGCAGACCGACCAGACCAAAAAGCAGCAGAAGCGTATTCCGCAAATCACGACGCGCCTTGAACAGATTGACAAGGTGCTGAATAAGCTCTATGAGGACAACGCCCTCGGCACGATCCCGCAAGACCGCTATGAGCAGATGTCGCAGAAGTATTCGGAAGAATACTACGCGCTGAAAGCAGAGCTTGCCACGCTCCAAGAGCAGCTATCCGCTTACGAGAACGCGGGAGGACGGGCGCAGAAGTTTTTGAAGCTGACGGAACGCCATGCTGCCTTTACCGAGCTTACCCCCGCCATTCTCAACGAGTTTATCAGCCGGATTGAAGTGCATGAGCGCGACCAGAAAAGGGCGAGATACGCAATCCAGCACATCAGCATATATTTCAATTATATCGGCAAGTTTGAGAATGAAGCGACACAGCTTGCAGAGCCGACCGAGCAGGAAATCCGGCAAATGCGGGAGGAAATCGAAGAAGCCAAAAAGGAAAAGAGCCGCGCCTACCACCGGCAGTATTCAAGGGAGTACCGGGCGAGAAACCTTGAAAAGCAACGGGAGTATGACCGCATGAAAGCGCGGGAATACCGGGCAAGGAGAAAGGCGCAGGCAGCCGCCGCACAGCCCACACAGTAAAACAGAATAACCGTCAACCAAGAGGGATTTTCCGAACTACGGGAAATCCCTCTTTTGCGCCCAAAGAAAGGAGCCGCCTATGGCAGAACAGACCCCCGACAGTATCATCACAACCCAGAGGAACGGGCAGACCATTGTTGCGGAGTTATTTTTCAATCACAGCAGCACAGAAACATTCCGCGACAAGCTGCTCAAACTGGTACTTGCCGACAGCTCGCGTTTATCCGCGTCTGACGGTCAAGAGCCGGAAAAAACAGAAATCTTGCGATAACAGCCGCCCTGACGAACCATTCCCTGTCCGGGCGGTTTCTATTTGAAAATCCTTATTTTCCCCAAGTCAAGAGCCGGGAAAAACACCCGAAAAATGCCCCTATTGCGTAACAGGGGCGCAGAAAGGAGAGTTTATGAGAACAGGGCTTACCAAGCAGGAAAAGACCACCGATATTTGGTTTGATGAGAAAGACCCCCTTATCCATATCCGCACCCACAACACCGACTTAAAGAAGCGGCTTGCTGCCTACGCCGGACAGCACCCAGACCAGTGCCGCCAGACCGACGCAGACCCCGAAACGGGCTGCATGGAGTTTGAGATTGCAAAGGGACGCTTCTCTTTCCGTCTGACCGCCCCATACAACGAGGAACGGCGGGAAGCTGCGCGGCGGTCTGCCAGAGAAAACAAGGCCACTGACAGGCTGAAATGAGGTGGATTTATTCATAACCA
>NZ_JACOQG010000080.1:0-1678 GCF_014297245.1 Blautia difficilis
ACCGTACAGCGGATTTTGGAAAACGCACCCGTCAGACGCCCCAACGGGGACGGGGAAATCCACCCTCTGTCCGGCTTGCTTTTCTGTAAGGACTGCGGCGCAAAAATGCACATTCGTATAGATTACCGGAACGGCGGCAAGCGGCATGTTGCTTTTTGCAGCGAGTACCACAAGGGAAAAGCCAAGAACCCCAAATGCCATTCCCCGCACATCATGGACGCGGACTTGCTCATGCAGACCATCGCGGAAGTGCTGAAGAAAATCGAGGACTATTCTATCAGCAATCGGGCGGAGTTTGAAGCCTTAGTGAAAAAGAACCTTGCCATGCAGCAGACCAACCAGACCAAGAAACAGCAGAAGCGTATCCCGCAAATCACGACGCGCCTTGAACAGATTGACAAGGTGCTGAACAAGCTCTATGAGGACAACGCCCTCGGCGCGATCTCACAAGACCGCTATGAGCAGATGTCGCAGAAGTATTCAGAAGAATACTACACGCTGAAAGCGGAGCTTGCCACGCTCCAAGAGCAGCTATCCGCTTATGAGAACGCGGGAGGACGGGCGCAGAAGTTTTTGAAGCTGACGGAACGCCATGCTGCCTTTACCGAGCTTACCCCCGCCATTCTCAACGAGTTTATCAGCCGGATTGAAGTGCATGAGCGCGACCAGAAAAGGGCGAGATACGCAATCCAGCACATCAGCATATATTTCAATTATATCGGCAAGTTTGAGAACGAAGTGACACAGCTTGCAGAGCCGACCGAGCAGGAAATCCAGCAAATGCGGGGGGAAATCGAAGAAGCCAAAAAGGAAAAGAGCCGCGCCTACCACCGGCAGTATTCAAGGGAGTACCGGGCGAGAAACCTTGAAAAGCAGCGGGAGTATGACCGCATGAAAGCGCGGGAATACCGGGCAAGGCGAAAGGCACAGGCAGCCGCCGCACAGCCCACACAGTAAAACAGAATAACCGTCAACCAAGAGGGATTTTCCGAACTACGGGAAATCCCTCTTTTACGCCCAAAGAAAGGAGCCGCCTATGGCAGAACAGACCCCCGACAGTATCATTACGACCCAGAGGAACGGGCAGACCATTGTTGCGGAGTTATTTTTCAATCACAGCAGCACAGAAACATTCCGCGACAAGCTGCTCAAACTGGCACTTGCCGACAGCTCGCGTTTATCCGCGCTTGACGGTCAAGAGCCGGAAAAAACAGAAATCTTGCGATAACAGCCGCCCCGACGAACCATTCCCTGTCTGGGCGGTTTCTATTTGAAAATCCTCATTTCCCCCAAGTCAAGAGCCGGAAAAAACACCCGAAAAATGCCCCTATTGCGTAACAGGGGCGCAGAAAGGAGCTTACATGAGAACAGGGCTTACGAAGCAGGAAAAGACCACCGATATTTGGTTTGACGAGAAAGACCCCCTTATCCATATCCGCACCCACAACACCGACTTAAAGAAGCGGCTTGCCGCCTACGCCGGACAGCACCCCGACCAGTGCCGCCAGACCGACGCAGACCCCGAAACGGGCTGCATGGAGTTTGAGATTGCAAAGGGGCGCTTCTCTTTCCGTCTGACCGCCCCATACAACGAGGAACGGCGGGAAGCTGCGCGGCGGTCTGCCAGAGAAAACAAGGCCACTGACAGGCTGAAATGAGGTGGATTTATTCATAACCA
>NZ_JACOQG010000081.1:0-1593 GCF_014297245.1 Blautia difficilis
GAGGTTTATGGCTTGGACAAAACATTACGCGAGTAAACTCGCATAAGCGGTTCCCGCTAGCCCGGACAGACGGTTTCCCGTCTGCCGGACTTGCGGTGTTACCGCACAAGAATATTCATTAAAGAACGCCGAACAGTTGGAAGAGCTTCTGCTCCTGACCGAGGAGATACAAGAAGAACTGGAACAGAAAGACCAGCTTATCGTGGAACTGAAGACGCAGCTCAACGAATCTCTGATCTTGAACGAGAAATTAAACAAAGAGAACAGAGCCGGGAATATTCAAGCATTAAAGAACGACTTGAAGCTGGCAGACAGAGCATTGCGGAACGAGAAAGAGAAGCTGCGAAGCGCAAACGTCATGATCGGGGAATATCAAAATAAAATACGCTGTTTAACACAACAACGGGATTATGCCCGGACACATCAGAAAATCGTAGAGATACCGGTAGAAAAGCCGGTACTCTATGAAAAATGTGAATCCTGTGACCGGACAGCCTATCAGAATGAAAAAGCGAAATACGGAACACAAAAAGAGCGACTTGCCGGACAGTATAAAGCAAAAACGGTAATGTTCCAAACAACCTTGTTCCTTCTTGCATGGTATTCGCTGACAACCACTCTTTTTCAGGCAGTACAGTCCGATGTGTTCCTTTCCGATTGTAAATCATTCTTCCATGATGCAGCGTCATTCCTACAAACTTTTATCGGTTGGACAATTGATGCCGGGCAATCTGTGGCACAGATTAGCACAAAAATTCCAAATCCTTTTATAGCCGGAATGGTATATTGGTTATTTCTGATATTGGTTGTCGGAATATGTGTGGCAGGGACAGGGATACTGGCGATACTGATAGAAATAAAGGTTATAGAATTATATAAGAAAAACTGTTGGGATGTTATTACTCTACTGATGATACTGACAAGTACTGCTGTCATCATTTATTTTGGAGAAGCAATTAAAAAAGCACTTTCCGTAAATCTTCTATTGCTTTTCGTACTTTCTCAGGGAGTATATCTTGGAATCAGATGTTATTTGAAAAATCGGTTAGGTACCAAGCAATATTGGTGAAAACATGCTAAAAAACGTATAATAGCAGGGGATAAAACATCGTCCCCTACTATTATATAAACAGCGAAGTTTTACCCATCTCTCTCTTTTGAAAGATTCGCTACTTGTGGAACCGAGATATAAGGTTTCGCCTGTGTTCTTTGGTGTATCACTACCACATTTCTCTGTACCGATGTAATCTTTCTGCATACGGAAGCAAGAGATACAATATTCCTTATTTTAAAACATAATTACAATTCCTGTTTGACAAGAACGATCATCATAGAAGGATTGTATTTGTCCCCACTCATAATAATATTCGACGCCTGTCATACTCTTTTTACTGGGAGTACCTAAGCATTTCCTTAAAAACCTATTATTTTCTTCTTGCAACTTTTCTAAGACTGTACCATTCATTGTCTCATATTTCGTAGAATACTTTTTGTCTGCTCGAACCAATTCAATCTTTTTTACTTTTCCATGTCTTCCATAGATTGTAACATAAAACTTCTTATAAATCCATTTTAAAGGTTTCTTATAAATCA
>NZ_JACOQG010000082.1:0-1585 GCF_014297245.1 Blautia difficilis
GAGGTGACAAACTATAAACAGTCAAGAGAATTTTGAAATTTTTTTGAATTGTAAAAATGGGTAACTTTAATAAGCCATCTGAATACATCGTATTTCAGATGGGAGAAATTAGTATTAATCCACTAGAGATTAACGAAGTTTCTGTGCATTAAAGTCGATATCTTGCCTCTCCAATGCGTAGATGACTCTAATAAGCTTTTTGGCTACATGAGTAATGGCTACTCGATGTGGTTTGCCTTCTCCGCGTTTCTTGGCATAGTAAGTTGCAAATGTCATGTCAAAGCGGATTAACGGTAGACAACAATTGATAAGTGTGTAGCGGAGCTGGGATGATCCACGCTTAACCATCTTACCTCCGTGAGATTCAGTACCAGATTCGTTGATTCCTGGTTCTATTCCAGCAAATGCAAGCATTTGTCCTGGATTAGTGAAGTTAGATATATCGCCGTATTCAGAATAGATTACAGCTGCTGATAATGGTCCGATTCCAGGAACTGACATATAGTGAGGATGTACTTCTTCAATTAGTTTGTTGATTTCTTTTTCAATGGTATTAATCTCTTTTACAAGGGATTTGTATAAAGATAAAAGGCTGTTCAGCTCTACATCAAAAATAGAGTTATTTACACCAACAGTATTGGCAGCAAGTTCTTTTAGTCGTAGAAATTGCTGTGGTGAAAACTTCCCCCGGGATAAGGAACGTAGCTTTTCATAAGAGGCTGAGTTCATACGAGCCATCTTTTCAGCAGAACCATAGTTTTCAAGCAGATAGAGAGCAGTTTTGGATAAGCGTTCATTAAAGAATGGTTTAAACTCAGGGAATGTATGATCTAACACATTTGTGATTTTAATAAGATAGAAAGAACGCTGTCGGATAAGTTTATCGCGTAAACGAGTTAATGACTTTAAAGAGTAAGCGTGGTAAAATCCTTTTGAATGGGGTTTGTATTCAACAGTCATTAACCAACGAGCTATTGATTCGCAGTCAACAGAGTCGGTTTTTGTACGCCTAAGTGTTTTTGATTTCTTGTATTCACTGATGAGAACAGGATTTACTTCCATGAAGGTTAGGAGAGAATTTTCAAGGAAGAGTTCAAGATTGAGAGCATAATGGGCAGTTGATTCAAACCCTATTCTTATGTCAGCAGGATTTGCGAGAGAATGAATGATTGTAAGCAGTTCATTAAAGCCGGCTTTATTGTTTTTGATTGTGACTTTAGAAACTACTTTTTGATCAGCTGCAGAAATGATGCAGCAATCATGTTTGTACTTGGAAATATCAATTCCAATAAAGTACATTGACATAGGTTTATACCTCCTGATAAATATTTTGAGCACTGCTGTCTTCCACAGAGAATTCGGCTGTGTAATCACGTAAATAAAAACGTCGATGCGTTAACAAACTGATTAACAGTAATAGACGAAAAGCTGTGGTCTGAGTCACCTCATACCAGTCAAAGCTGTAAAGTTATAGATACAGATCCACAGTGCCTTTTCAAAATATATCAGAGATGGAAATAAATACCCAGTGTTAACTGGGAGAAAGGAAAAATCCAATTACCATCTAAGATAATTGGATTATACG
>NZ_JACOQG010000083.1:0-1091 GCF_014297245.1 Blautia difficilis
GCATAGAAAAAGGACAGTCGATTTTCTCGGCTGCCCTTGTGGGTGGCTATTCAATTTTAGTCTGCTGTTTTCAAATATATAAAATAGCTTGCTGTTCCGCCATAGCCATTTTCAGTATTCCATTCAGCTGTTACTTCATAAATATATCCGCCCAGTTTAAGAGTGAGTACGTTTCCAACAATAGTTACATCTTCGCTGTTTGTAGCAGGCTCTCCCCAATGTTCGTCACTCCAGCACTGCACACTTAAAATTGTATCTGGGTCTTCTGTAAATCTTAATGTAGCTGTTGTTTCTGTTGTTTCAAATGGTGGGGACAACAGATCCTTGCACTCTAACGGGTGTGGGCTATCAGCTATTGTGCTTTCAGCAGTTCCGTCAATATTTGTTTTTTGCCACGAATAAGTTCCTAATACTGCACCGATAGCGGTTTCGTCACTCACAACGCTTAATGTGGGCGGTTCTTCCAAAATTATATTGGCAGTCCCAGAGTTTAGTAATTCATTTGCATAGCTGTTGAGTGCTTCACATGGCTCATATTTTGTCTTATAACCGATACCGTCAATGACAATAAATGGGTTATACGCCATAATATCTGTTTGTGTACCGTCTACCATAGTCAAGGTAAAAACAACGCCTTGTCCATCATACTCTGTGTAAGAATTATCCTCATTATAGACAACAACATCATTCAAATATTCAACTAATTCTTGGATATTTTCAATCTCAATCGTTTTGTCTGGCGGTGTTAATAACACTTTAGCGGAAACAATCTGCGCTGCGTCCAAATCCTTATACGGTTTTTTCCCCTGTTGTGAAAAAAATACGATTACCGCGATACCTACTAAAATGATACAAGCTATTGCAATCATCAATCTCTTTTTTCTCATGGAACAAGCCTCCTGTTCTTCTCTGTTACTTGTATAGACGAAAAAATTGAAAGGAAGTTTCACTATCTATAAATATCATAGCACATGGTTATGAATAAATCCACCTCATTTCAGCCTGTCAGTGGCCTTGTTTTCTCTGGCAGACCGCCGCGCAGCTTCCCGCCGTTCCTCGTTGTATGGGGCGGTCAGACGGAAAGAGAAGCG
>NZ_JACOQG010000084.1:0-1069 GCF_014297245.1 Blautia difficilis
TCCGTCTGATACCGCAGTTTAATATACTGCATGGGATTAAACGTAATATACTGTTTTGGAAATACTGCAAAGCGGAAGGACTGCTGCATGACTGCGGAAAAAGAATGGATGTAATCTTTGCTGTAACCCTTTCTCTCTTTTCCGTCGGGATGAACTCCCCCGAAGGAAAGCAAATCAAAAAAGGATTGCAAATGCTCAGAGGTTACATTTTTTAATTTCCGTTCTGCCAGCGGATGTTTCTTAATATTTCGGATTGTTCCGAGGTAATTCTCCACAGTACCATTGCTGAGCGTACCTGTTTTTAATTCCTCCTCTGCCCACACATCCAAAAGTTGTCCGACTGTGAGATTTTCCGCTTTGGCAACAAATTTCTTTTTCTCATAATCATCCATTGCCTGACGGAGCAGTTTTTCAGTTTCACTTTTGCTTTCTGTTCCAACGCATTCTTTCTGAACAAGATTGCCGCTTGCGTCCTCTACATAGAAGCGGTAGTACCATTTCTTTCCTTTTTTTCTTACAGATCCTTTTGCCATAATCGTATGTCTCCTTTCGATATTAGACAATCGGAACTGATGAAATGCTTCGTGCGTGTAAGTATATCATAACTCCGGTTGTCTTACTATACCGATTCGGAATCTTCGTATAAGACTTCTGATAAAAGATTTGCAAGCCTTTGTTCTGCTGTTTTTGGTTTCTTGGAATAGAGCCTTACAACGTCTGCCATCTCATTAAGAGCATTGATGGTAGGAGTGATTTCCCTTAAGAACATAATCTCATTATATTCCTCATTCGATTCAAACCCTATTGTTTTGGCAATATCCGTCTGACCAGCATTCCCCTTGAAATTTTTGCAGGCGAACTGGAAGGAATCCAAAAACAGACCATATTGTTTTAACATCAGCAGTAATAAATCTTTTGAAAAAGCATCTTCTTCTTTGGTAAGGGCAAGCGGTAACTGTTCCAGAATATCTCCCATCGCATCACGAATCTGTAACTCTCTCTTATCCGTAATGTCGGTTTCATATTCATCTGTTTCCCCTTTGAGCCATTCCACAGATACATGGAGTGC
>NZ_JACOQG010000085.1:0-970 GCF_014297245.1 Blautia difficilis
AGCCATTACAAAGGCAATCAGTTTATTCTTCTTACCGAAACCGGTGCAGAGGGTGAAGAAGATAAAAAAATATATAAACTGTGTATTGTACACTTCTCAGCAGGAAAAGTTGTGGTTGATCAAACAAAATATTTTATGAATACCGGTTATGAAGTGCTTCAGGGAATCAATTACAGTGACAAATACGGATTATTTATTGTTACGACGAAAAAACTGGAATATTTTCCTAATGGTGATGTGCAAACCAGTGGAAGCAGGGTACTACACATTGATATGAGCAGAACTAAAACAATGAAATTTAAAGATGGCAAGAAATATCCTGTTTTAATTCCGGATTTTGCCTTTAACAATGAACTGGATGAATCAAAGTTCTTTAGTTTTGAAATGGAATCCGTAGCGATTGACAGAAATACAAACAATATGATTGTGTCGGTTAATGCGAACAGTCCGATTGCGGGCGATAATGGTAAACATCCGGGGGAAGACTACATCTACAGATTTTCTTCCATTGAATTTAAATAACGAAACTTATCTTTACAGAGATTGGGTTCCTGCAAAGGTAGAAAAAAGCGGCTTTTCAAGCCGCTTTTTCTGCATAGTTAAATATGTTAAATAAAAAAAGATTGTTGAAAAATATTACATATATGATACAATTGTTAACATAAACGTAACATGATAACGAGGTATAATGATGGAAAGAAGGCAAAGTATTATGAGAAGGAGAGGCAAAACATTTTTATCGCTGTTTCTTTCTGCTGTGATCGTTACCGGTCAGCCGGTATTGGCAGCCGATTTTTCTGCTGGAGAGGAAACATTTATTTCGGAAACCACAGAGCAGGAAGGCGATGTATCGGAAGCTTCAGCTATTTTCGAGGATACTGTGGATTCAGACAGTGAAATGAGATATGAGAAATATGAGGCGACAGTTTCTAGTGAAATCCTTGATTTGGGACAGACTGGAGTAAACGGC
>NZ_JACOQG010000086.1:0-950 GCF_014297245.1 Blautia difficilis
CAATGTGGTCAACTTAAGCCCAGAATGGTTGAATTTTCAGCATTCTGGGCTTATATTCTGGATTTTTTTATATAAATATCTTGACATATCCCCCTAAATATGTGGTTTATAGATTAAGCAATATTACGTTACCAGCGAAATATTTATCTATTCCAATACTTAGGAGGTATGCCATATGAATCGAACCAATATTTGTAAAAATATCGTCCAATCCATTAAAGATTATATCACAGATCAGGTTAAACTGGAACCCCATCGGGTGGAAAAACATTTTGTACGGAGGAGAAAACTTTCCCTTTTGCAAGTTATTCTTTATCTATTCTTCTCTTCAAAAGCTTCCATGTTCCAGAATCTTTCACAGATCAGAGAAGAACTGGGCACGCTTTCTTTTCCAGATGTTTCTAAACAGGCACTTTCCAAAGCCAGACAGTTCATTAATCCTTCACTGTTCAAGGAACTTTATTATCTTTCTGTTGATCTGTTTTACAGCCAGATCCCTTCAAGAAAGCTGTGGCAGGGTTATCATCTTTTTGCAGTAGATGGTTCCAGGATTGAACTTCCTAATTCAAAATCAACTTTTGATTTCTTTGGCGAAATGTCCAGCTATCCTGATCCAAACCGGCATTATACCATGGGACTGGCTTCCATAATTTATGATGTTCTGGATGATTATATCCTTCATGCATCTATCCATAAATTTCTCTCTTCTGAACGAGCAGCTGCATTAGAACATCTTAAAGTTCTTGAAGATGTGGGACTATATAACAACAGTATTATTATTTTTGACAGAGGCTATTATTCAGAAGATATGTTCCGTTACTGTGCAGAGCATGGGCATCTCTGTGTTATGAGACTGAAAGAGGGAATCAATTTGTCAAAAAAATGCAATGGTGATATGATTTCCGTTCTTCAGGGAACTTCAAAAGAAGGTACTTCCGATGTGCCTATAC
>NZ_JACOQG010000087.1:0-923 GCF_014297245.1 Blautia difficilis
AACCAAAAAATATTTTTGGAGAACTATGCCAGAGGGCAGCACCTAACCAATATCCGGCACTACATCGACGATGACGAAAGCGGCAGGTTTTTTGACCGTTCCGCCTACTCCCGCATGATGGACGATGTGGAAAACGGGAAAATCGGTGTCTGCATTATGAAAGACCTTACCCGCTGGGGGCGCGACTATCTCCAAGTCGGCAACGCGATGGAGATATTCAGACGGAACAATGTGCGTTTTATCGCGGTCAACAACGGGATAGACAGCGAGAAGCCCGACACATTGGAGTTTGCGCCCTTTATCAATATCATGTCGGAGTGGTACGCAAAGGACATCAGCAAGAAAGTGAAAACGGGCATTAAGACCAAAGGCATGAGTGGAAAGCCGATTGTCACCGAAGCCCCTTACGGCTATGTCAAAGACCCGGACAACAAGGATTTTTGGATAATCGACGAGGAAGCCGCCGAGGTTGTCCGTTTGATTTTCCGTCTGTTTATCGGCGGGAAAAACCGCAACCAAATCGCCGTGCATCTGACACAGGAGCAAATCCCAACCCCCACTTTCTACATGAAAGACCGCGGGCGGGGAACTTGTAAAAATAAGACGCTCAATGAGGATAACCGCTGCAAGTGGAACAAAGCCACCTTGACCCATATCCTCACACGGCAGGAGTATTGCGGCGATGTAGTCAACTTCAAGACTACAAAGCATTTCCGGGATAAACATAACCACTATGTAGACCGGAGCCAGTGGCACATCACAGAAAATGTGCATGAGCCGATTATCAGCCGCAGCGATTTTGAAACCGTACAGCGGATTTTGGAAAACGCACCCGTCAGACGCCCCAACGGGGACGGGGAAATCCACCCTCTGTCCGGCTTGCTTTTCTGTAAGGACTGCGGCGCAAAAATGCACATTCGTAT
>NZ_JACOQG010000088.1:0-887 GCF_014297245.1 Blautia difficilis
AGAGGATACAATCTCCCCAAATGGTCTCAGAATTGTAACCATACTTTTACCTTTTGAAACATCGATACCTACTGCGTTCATAAATTTATCACTCCTTAAAAAATATTACAATGGATAAATACCAGTTTTACTCATTACCTGTTCAAACTACTGTGTGTGACACGAATGCACCTAATGTGATTCAACCTGCATAAAACGAACACTGTGAATGAGGAGCCGGTTATCAGTCTAAAGTACGGACGCGAGGTCCAAGTGATGAAGTCGATATACCATTGCATCCTACATTCTAACAGTTTAAGTAATGAGATGGATAAATCCTTACTGGAAGTAAGGGGATTACCCATAAATATATTGTAGTAGTGATGAGTTAGAGGCGCAATTTTTTTGTTAAAAAAAGAACGTATGTTTACAGAATAAGATACCTATGGTACAATTTGTTCATAGCACAAAATAAAAAAACAGTTCAGAGGAGAAGAAAATGCAGACGGTATCCAGTTATGGTGTGGAAATACGAAAACAGAATATCCCAATCCGCCAGACACTGGAAATCTATCGTCAGGCTGTCAGCTATCTGACGGAAATCTATGAACAGGTGTGGGCAGAACTGAAAATGATCCCGGAAGCAAAAAAACGCTTTAATGCAGCAGAACATCTGATTCACACAACGAAAAAGAACCATGCTCGCTTTGATTTTGACATCCATTTCCCGAAGATGCCTTCTTATCTTAGGAGAGCTGCCATCCAGCATGCACTGGGAAGTGTATCGTCCTATGAAAGCCGGATGGAACAGTGGGAGGCAGCGGGAGAACTCTCCGGGAAACCGAATTTTACCTGTGAAAACCATGCCATGCCGGTCTTTTACCGGGATGTGATGTACCGCGAAGGGA
>NZ_JACOQG010000089.1:0-874 GCF_014297245.1 Blautia difficilis
AGCGGGATACGGGCAGAGTCCGCCTGTCCCTTCCAAAGGCATTAAAAAAATATATGAAAGAAACATATCAGATCCATGAAAACTTTCTTTACCTTGAAAATAAGATTTTCAGGGGCATGAATCAGATCAAACAGCTGCGGATCTATCCGCCGGAGAAGGGAAACTGTAAAATTATTGTTGTTTATGAGGTCCCTGACCGGGAAGAACTTCCACAGAACGGACATGAACTGTCTATTGATCTGGGGCTTCACAACCTTATGACGTGTTATGATTCTGAAAATGGGAAGACGTTTATCCTGGGCAGGAAGTACCTTGCACTGGAAAGATATTTCCATAAAGAGATCGCAAGGGTGCAGGCCCAGTGGTATGGGCAGCAGTCCGGAAAGGGAGTAAAGTATCCGGTCACATCAAAACATATCAGGAAGTTATATAAGAGAAAACATGATTCAGTAACGGATTATCTGCACAAGGTCACAAGGTATCTAGCAGAATACTGCCGGGAACAGGGGATCACCTGTATCGTTGCAGGGGATATCTGGAATATCCGGAGAGAAAAAGACCTGGGACACAGGACAAACCAGAAGTTCCACAGCCTGCCGTATAACAGGATCTACATCATGCTGGAATATAAGCTGAAAAGATATGGAATCCGTTTTATAAAACAGGAAGAAAGTTATACCAGCCAGTGCAGTCCGCTGTCACCGAAAGTGGGGAAAAGATATGCAGAGCCGTCCAAACGGAAAGAGAGAGGGTTGTACAGAGATGGAAACAGAACCTATAACGCAGATGCCGTAGGCGCATATAATATCCTGAGAAAATATCACTCCGTATCCGGAGTAAAAAGAGAACTGTCCGTAACCGGACTAAAAACACC
>NZ_JACOQG010000090.1:0-824 GCF_014297245.1 Blautia difficilis
TCAACCACAACTTTTCCTGCTGAGAAGTGTACAATACACAGTTTATATATTTTTTTATCTTCTTCACCCTCTGCACCGGTTTCGGTAAGAAGAATAAACTGATTGCCTTTGTAATGGCTATTTCTTTTGCATTGTGCGTTTTATTCCAAGCTTCAATAAGCAGTTTTCGTGTTTCATCATGCAACATAATAATCACCTCTTGACTCTATCATAGACCTGTTGTCAAGAATGTGCAGTATTTTTTGGGAGTGCTATAAGAAACATCCTGAATTTACAGACCGTTACCGTCGCATCAAAGCACGCCGTGGTCACAAGAAAGCCGTCATTGCTGCCGTATGATCCTGACCGCTATCTGGCACATACTCACAGATTTAAAGCCATATACACCGGAAGGTTTTCTTGACTCCCGTCCTGTGAATAAAGAAAAAGTGTTAACTACTTCACAGGCACTTAATCTGCTTAAGCAAAGAGGTTATTTTATCAAAGACGATCCTTTGTCAGTTTCCTGATTAGGTGTTGCGTTTATATTCAATTTTTCAGCCACCTAAAGATGGCTTATTTGTGATGTCAAAATTTATTCTCTATCCACTATCCCTTTGTTTCAAACTTTCAGTTTCCTATTATGTAATCAGTCCGTCTTTTTTGTCCGTTCTGTTTTTTTCTTCTGCTGTCTGGTAGCTCTCTTTCTGTTTTTCAGGTTTTGTAAAGTCAACTTTACAGAATTTACTTTTCTCTTTCTCAAACCAATTTAAACTTTTCTAAACAAGGGGCAGTTGCCTGTTTCTTTTTATTTTACCCTGATTCTTCTTCCCCAGGATACCCAG
>NZ_JACOQG010000091.1:0-802 GCF_014297245.1 Blautia difficilis
ATCGTTGCTCCTTCCGGATAAGGCGGTGCAATATGAGGACAATTCTGGGAAATTATATAAGATAATTCTATTCCTCCTGTGATGGAAACCTTAAAAATATCAGTAGCTACCTGTTCTTCTGCTTTCGGAAAAACCTGAATTATCGTATTTTCCCCCGGCATAACAACTCCCGTGTCTTCGTCAATATAGAACCATGCCCTGAAATGTTCCGTATCCTCAAAATCAACTGTGACAGGTTTTTGCCCATTGTTGCATATTGTAATCAACCGTGATGGGCACATCAACATATCCGGCTCTGGTTCTACATCATCCCATGAATCGTACTCTTCCTGAGTAATTGTGAGAAATCTCGTACCACTATTTGGTACACAGTTAACCTCGTAATCCTCCTCTGATTCCCCACGAACGAGAACCCGTATCCTGCACTCTGCCTGAATTCCTTCTTCTGTTTCCATGACAAAAGTTTCTTCATGAATCCCCTGAGAAAGATTTGGCTTTACATAAATATCCACTGCAACAGCTTCTCCGGGCTTAACCTTATTCCCAACTTTCATCGGAAGTCTTCCCTCATATAATAATGGATGCTCTAAATGTTCAAGTCTAAAATCATTCAATTCTGAAATGGATTTGATCTGCCAGCTCTCTGTACCTGTATTTTTTATCTCTAGCCTTTCCCAACCGCCGCCGTTTACTCCAGTCTGTCCCAAATCAAGGATTTCACTAGAAACTGTCGCCTCATATTTCTCATATCTCATTTCACTGTCTGAATCCACAGTATCCTCGAAAATAGCTGAAGCTTCCG
>NZ_JACOQG010000092.1:0-799 GCF_014297245.1 Blautia difficilis
ATCGTTGCTCCTTCCGGATAAGGCGGTGCAATATGAGGACAATTCTGGGAAATTATATAAGATAATTCTATTCCTCCTGTGATGGAAACCTTAAAAATATCAGTAGCTACCTGTTCTTCCTTTTTCGGACGAAGATAAACCGTTGTACCTTCTCCGGGCATAATAACCCCCGTTTCATAATCATCAAGGTACGCCCAGAAATGTTCCGTATTCTCAAAATCAACCGTAACAGGATTTTTTCCATTGTTATATATCCATATACTGCGTTTTGGACACATAAACATATCCGGATCCGGATCTGTATTATCCCACCAGTCGTATTCTTCAGGGGTAATTGTGAGAAATCTCGTACCGCTATTCGGTCTGCAGTTCACCTCATAATCCTGATCAGATGCGCCGCGAATAAGAACCCGTATCCTACACTTCGCCTGAATGCCTTCTTCTGTTTCCATGACAAAGGTTTCTTCATGAATTCCCGGAGAAAGATTTTTCTTTACATAAATATCCGCTGCAACAGCTTCTCCGGGCTTAACCTTATTCCCAACTTCCATTGGAAACCTTCCCTGAAACGGATAATCAAACGGCTCAAGTGTAAAATCATTCAATTCTGAGATAGATTTGATATGCCAAGCCTCTGTGCCTGTATTTTTTATCTCCAGCCTTTCCCACCCCCAACCACTGCCGTTTACTCCAGTCTGTCCCAAATCAAGGATTTCACTAGAAACTGTCGCCTCATATTTCTCATATCTCATTTCACTGTCTGAATCCACAGTATCCTCGAAAATAGCTGAAGCTTCCG
>NZ_JACOQG010000093.1:0-769 GCF_014297245.1 Blautia difficilis
AAGTCAACTTTACAGAATTTACTTTTCTCTTTCTCAAACCAATTTAAACTTTTCTAAACAAGGGGCAGTTGCCTGTTTCTTTTTATTTTACCCTGATTCTTCTTCCCCAGGATACCCAGTCTCCGTAAGCTTTCCTTCCGTTAGTTTTGGCCCATGGGCGGACTCTCAGAGTATAGGTTCCGGGCTTCACGCCTGTAATCCTTGTATAGGTTGTCCGATTGTTCCGTTTATATACGGTGGTTCCGCCTGTAGATCTCAGTTCCATATCTGCTCTTGCAAATCCTTTTGGTACGCCAACTGTTACAGCCACAGCTCCTTTACCTGTTTTTACAGTTTTAATCTTCACCCTCTCTGTGGGAATTCCGTTCTTTACTACTACTTTTACTGGATAACTCCATGCCCCAAACCTTTTCCCAGACACTTTTCCATCATAATAATCCCTGTTGTACGCATGGATTCCCAGATAATACGTCCCGTTTTTTACATTTGTAAAGGTGATGGTCTTTGCATCCTGATACCTCGCCACCTTCACATAATTCTCAGGTTTGTCAACCCAGCTTTTCTTTGTCAGAACCGCATCGAAACCTTCGCTGTTTGCGCAGTCATAAGCCGCTGCCTTAATAGTTGACC
Organism: Blautia difficilis; assembly: GCF_014297245.1. NCBI lineage: Bacteria > Bacillati > Bacillota > Clostridia > Lachnospirales > Lachnospiraceae > Blautia > Blautia difficilis. The sequence continues at coordinate 631 of NZ_JACOQG010000093.1, forward strand.
CCTGTACTTTCACATCTTTTATCGTTGCTCCTTCCGGATAAGGCGGTGCAATATGAGGACAATTCTGGGAAATTATATAAGATAATTCTATTCCTCCTGTGATGGAAACCTTAAAAATATCAGTAGCTACCTGTTCTTC
>NZ_JACOQG010000094.1:0-742 GCF_014297245.1 Blautia difficilis
TTGTGTCGGATAGGTCGGGCGGTTATTCGGGCAAGTCCACCTTGCCAACAAAAGAATAATAAATCTCAATGTCCTGTCTGCGGGTCTTGTTCTCGTCATAGCTGCACTCATGCACAACGATTTTCTCTACAAACTCCCGCAGCAGAGTAGGGGTAAGTTCTTCAAAGCTGGTATGCCGCCGGACAACATTCATAAACTTTTCTGCGTTCACGGTGGCTTCCTGTGCTTTGGAAAGCTCCGCTTGGATAGCAGCAGCTCTTTCTTTCAGCTCCCGTTGTTCTGCTTCATAGTCTGCCGACAGTTCTGTGAAACGCTCGTCTGATATGCGCCCGGTCACGCTGTCCTCATACAGCCGCTTGAAGATAGCGGATAACTCGGCTATGCGTTTCTCGGCGGCTTCCAGCTCCTTTTTCTTGGCGGCGTTCCTGCGCTTGCCCCCGTCCTCGTTCTGCTCAATCAAGAGCTTCATAAACCGGGCTTCATGCTTTGCCGCATAGCTGGTCACTTTCCGCAGATTGGAGAGTACACCAGCGGTCAAAAGGTCGGTGCGGATAAAGTGCGCCGTACAGTCATGGGTGCGTTTCTTGTAGTTGCCGCAGATATAACAGTCCTGCTTGCGCTTGTCCGTCTGGTATCGCTGCTGATACATCACACTGCCGCAGTCTGCACAGAACAGTATGCCGGAGAACAAGCCTACTTCATCATAGCGGTTGGGGCGTTTGCGCTGCTTGCGAAGCTCCTG
>NZ_JACOQG010000095.1:0-719 GCF_014297245.1 Blautia difficilis
ATCATGCGGGAGTAGGCGGAACGGTCAAAAAACCTGCCGCTTTCGTCATCGTCGATGTAGTGCCGGATATTGGTTAGGTGCTGCCCTCTGGCATAGTTCTCCAAAAATATTTTTTGGTTCTGTATGCTGTTGCTTTCGCCGCCGTCCCTGTCCTCGTCGCCTACGGAAAGGCGGGAGTAAAGGGCTGTAATTTTGCTATAATCAGTCATGTGCATAACCTCCTGTGCGTCCATGTATGTGTCATTTACACTTAAAATTATGCACTCCACCTTGCGGAACCGTATTCTACACCCTGTCGGAACTTCTTGACATTCTTGGCTTTGTAATACACCACAAGTCGGAGTGCTATGCCGCCTGCCACACCAATCAGTAAATCCCTTGGGTGGAAGCTGGGCAAGGGATTGGCAAACAGCTTATCAAGGCGGTTCATGACTGCCATCATCTTATCGGAAGCATTTGTCCCCTCCGATACTCTCCACAACCATGCAACCTTGTCACAGAAATATCCAGCAAAGATATAGGGCAGATTCAAAAGCACTAGCTTCTTGGTATCCATACCTCCTGCTTTTGCTTTCAGATTTTTCGGGATTTCCGTCAGGTTGAATAATCCGGTGCCCGTGTCCCTGCTGTCCGGTGACAGGAAACCGCAAATCCGTTTTTTAGGGAACCACCATTCCGGTAGTGGAAACCTTTATCATAAATCCTTTAGAATGTAATCA
>NZ_JACOQG010000096.1:0-679 GCF_014297245.1 Blautia difficilis
TGCGGTCGTTTGATTCTCATGTTTTTGATAACTTTGTTATCGATGTCTTCCTATCTTGCGTTTTATGAGATATTCTCATATCTCTTAACGTTTTGTATCAAGGATATTTGATTAACTTTAATCAAATTTCATGTATGCAGTTTTCAAGGTACAATATAAGGCTTACTCACTTAACCTCACGGCTAAACTTTTATAAGCCAATGGGCTTAAGTGGACTCGAACCACCGACCTCACGCTTATCAGGCGTGCGCTCTAACCAGCTGAGCTATAAGCCCATCTTGAAATCTTCCGATTTCAGTGGAGATGAAGAGATTCGAACTCTCGACCCCCTGCTTGCAAGGCAGGTGCTCTCCCAACTGAGCTACATCCCCATTTGATCTGGCAGCCACCTGCTCTCCCACACCGTCTCCAGTGCAGTACCATCGGCCGCTTAGGTCTTAACCGTCGTGTTCGGGATGGGAACGGGTGTTTCCCCTAAGCGCATCGCTACCAGAAATATCTTTATTCAGTTTCCTTGATAACTCAACAGTAAAACACATTGCAATTTTCTACTTCTTCTTCCTTAGAAAGGAGGTGATCCAGCCGCACCTTCCGATACGGCTACCTTGTTACGACTTCACCCCAGTCATCGGTCCCGCCTTCGGCAGCTCCTCCCTTGCGGTTAGGTCACTGACTTCGG
>NZ_JACOQG010000097.1:0-660 GCF_014297245.1 Blautia difficilis
TCCGTCTGGTATCGCTGCTGATACATCACACTGCCGCAGTCTGCACAGAACAGTATGCCGGAGAACAAGCCTACTTCATCATAGCGGTTGGGGCGTTTGCGCTGCTTGCGAAGCTCCTGTACCCGTTCCCATGTTTGGGTGTCTATGATAGGCTCGTGGTGGTTCTTGAAAATCACTTGCTTTTCCGGGGGATTTTCTACACTGTGCTTGACTTTGTAAGAGAGCTTTTCCGTCTTGAAGTTTACCAGACAGCCTGTGTATTCCCGGTTTTCAAGGATATGCACAACGGTATTGGTCGCCCACTTGCACTCATAGCCAGGGTGGTAGCGGCGGGTGCTGCCCGTCCTGCGGTATTCCAGCGTTCCCGGCGTGGGGATTTGCTGCTCTGTGAGCATACGGGCTATCTTGGTCGGACCATTCCCGGCAAGGCAGAGGTTGTATATCTGCTTGACTACGGGTGAAGCTTCCTCGTCAATAATGAATTTTTCGTCCTCGTCCATGAGGTAGCCATACACAGGCTTGCTTGTGATGGGCTTGCCACTCATGCCTTTTGAGCGTTTTACTGCTTTGATTTTCTTGCTCGTATCTCTCACCAGCCATTCGTTAAAGATATTCCGCAGCGGGGCAAAGTCATTGTCGCCCTGTGCGCTGTCCACTCCG
>NZ_JACOQG010000098.1:0-660 GCF_014297245.1 Blautia difficilis
TCCGTCTGGTATCGCTGCTGATACATCACACTGCCGCAGTCTGCACAGAACAGTATGCCGGAGAACAAGCCTACTTCATCATAGCGGTTGGGGCGTTTGCGCTGCTTGCGAAGCTCCTGCACCCGTTCCCATGTTTGGGTGTCTATGATAGGCTCGTGGTGGTTCTCGAAAATCACTTGCTTTTCCGGGGGATTTTCTACACTGTGCTTGACTTTGTAAGAAAGTTTTTCTGTCTTGAAATTTACCAGACAGCCTGTGTATTCCCGGTTTTCAAGGATATGCACTACGGTATTGGTCGCCCACTTGCACTCATAGCCGGGGTGGTAGCGGCGGGTGCTGCCCGTCCTGCGGTATTCAAGCGTTCCCGGCGTGGGGATTTGCTGCTCTGTGAGCATACGGGCTATCTTGGTCGGACCATTCCCGGCAAGACAGAGGTTGTATATCTGCTTGACTACGGGTGCAGCTTCCTCGTCAATAATGAAATTTTCATCCTCGTCCATGAGGTAGCCATACACAGGCTTGCTTGTGATGGGCTTGCCATTCATGCCTTTTGAGCGTTTTACTGCTTTGATTTTCTTGCTCGTATCTCTCACCAGCCATTCGTTAAAGATATTCCGCAGCGGGGCAAAGTCATTGTCGCCCTGTGCGCTGTCCACTCCG
>NZ_JACOQG010000099.1:0-656 GCF_014297245.1 Blautia difficilis
TGGTTTCCAACAAAAACAGCAACTGTTTTCTGTCATAAACCGATTTATTTTGTAGTTTGCATTGGAGGATATTCACTAATATGCCCTTAAGTTGACGCTAGGTTGACCACATTGGGGTCTGACCGTAATATCCACATTGTGGTCTGACCATCGAAAATAACCTGAAAGATAATAATCTCCACATAAAAGAATTCTAAAATTTATATAACATAAAATTCGTTACCCATACATAAAACCATCCCAACTATAAGAATGAGCTCAATAGTCGGGATGGTTTTGATTGTGAATTATTACTGCTCTGGTTTATTGGTATTTTCATCTTCAGATGGGCTCTCTGATTCTGCAAATAAATATTTCTCTGCCAATTCCAGGATTTTTTCTGCCGTTTCAATTTGTTCTGCAGTTATCATTTTCGAAGCTATATAAAAAGTATCGTAATCACTTGCATGTCGAATTTCTTCAGCCTTCACAATTTTCCTGCCTAATTCACGTGGGAAAATTTCTGGTTGCACATAATTTTTATTAAAATAGCTAAGTGTATCCTTATGGCGTTTAAAAGCGACTCCTTCTTTCGCAAGTACTGCACATATTGTATGAAATATACTGTAGTAAGCTCTGTTATTTGCTCCACGATACTGTTCTGCTTCGAATGTAAG
>NZ_JACOQG010000100.1:0-639 GCF_014297245.1 Blautia difficilis
CTTCAGCGCATCCAGACTTCTCACAAAAGAATAAAACTCACTCCTGTCCTCTTCTCCATAAGCCTGAGCAAGGATTTTCATATATTCCTGTTCGCCCTCTGCCTCCAGGATCTCTGCCTGTTTTTTTGCATCAGAAATCTGGATTGCTACTTCTTTGTCTGTTTTATTTCGAATCACCTTTGCTTCGGAGTTTCCCTCTGCCTTGTAAGTCGCTGCAATATTATCTCGTTCAGAAATCATTCGTTCATACACAGCTTCCTTATTATCATCCGGCAAATCCAGCTGCTTGGTTTCGAATTTGAGAAGTTCGATTCCATACTGATCCATGTTTGTTCCTATTGCCTCCATAACCATATCAGACAGTTCTCCGTCACGGCTTGTGATCACCTGATCCTGTGACATACTGCTGATCGCATTTTTGGTGGCATTATACACAGCAGTATTAATTCGACTCTCACCACTTTCCACAGAAGAGTTTAATGTCTGTGCAAATTTAAGCGGATCGCTGATTTTCCAGAGAACATAGCTGTCGCTGATCATCGTTTTCTTATCTTTTGTAATTACATCAGATGCTGCCAGATCATACAGCAATGTTTCCTTTGGCAATGACTGTGTACTCTCTATAAACGGAATCTTAAA
>NZ_JACOQG010000101.1:0-633 GCF_014297245.1 Blautia difficilis
ATTTCCAGATACTCAAATACGATCACATCTGCATGATTCTCCCATGCATATTCTGCAACTGCCCCTGCGATCTTTCTGCTTAATTCTATATTCAGACGTCTGGTGTATGCCCACCTTTCCCCTGCCTGCGCAGATCCATGTTCCCTCTGGAATCTCCGGATTCGTCCCAGTGTGCGGTACATACGGTCTTTTTCACTGGGGAAGTCAATAAACTTTCTCCCCAGGACAGTTCCGTCTGCCCGCATGATGGTACAGACTGCATCCGTATTGATTCCCAGATCCACGCTGCAGATGATCTGTTCCCTTACAGGTGTCTGAGTAAGTGCCACTTCTTCTGTATAGGAAAAACGCAGGAAATATTTATGGTGTCTTTTTTCCAGTGTCGGGGCTGATGCTTTTTTTCCATACCAGTTCCTGCGCAGGTATTCCATATCCGTATGACTCAAACACACACGGAACCATCTCCAGTCATGCCCGTCATACAGTTTCAGGTATGCCTCATCTTTTCCCTCTGTCCCTTCGCGGTACATCACATCCCGGTAAAAGACCGGCATGGCATGGTTTTCACAGGTAAAATTCGGTTTCCCGGAGAGTTCTCCCGCTGCCTCCCACTGTTCCATCCGGCTTTCATAG
>NZ_JACOQG010000102.1:0-633 GCF_014297245.1 Blautia difficilis
ATTTCCAGATACTCAAATACGATCACATCTGCATGATTCTCCCATGCATATTCTGCAACTGCCCCTGCGATCTTTCTGCTTAATTCTATATTCAGACGTCTGGTGTATGCCCACCTTTCTCCTGCCTGCGCAGATCCATGTTCCCTCTGGAATCTCCGGATTCGTCCCAGTGTGCGGTACATATGGTCTTTTTCACTGGGGAAGTCAATAAACTTTCTCCCCAGGACAGTTCCGTCTGCCCGCATGATGGTACAGACTGCATCCGTATTGATTCCCAGATCCACACTGCAGATGATCTGCCCTTTAACAGGTGTCTGAGTAAGCGTCACTTCTTCTATATAAGAAAAACGCAGGAAATATTTATGGTGTCTTTTCTCCAGTGCCGGGGCAGATGCCTTTTTCCCATACCAGTTCCTGCGCAGGTATTCCATATCCGTATGGCTTAAACACACACGGAACCATCTCCAGTCATGCCCGTCATACAGTTTCAGGTATGCCTCATCTTTTCCCTCTATCCCTTCGCGGTACATCACATCCCGGTAAAAGACCGGCATGGCATGGTTTTCACAGGTAAAATTCGGTTTCCCGGAGAGTTCTCCCGCTGCCTCCCACTGTTCCATCCGGCTTTCATAG
>NZ_JACOQG010000103.1:0-590 GCF_014297245.1 Blautia difficilis
TTTTTCCCATGCCAGATATGGCAGGTCCCCACATTACAGGTAGTCCGCTGTATATCTGCCTGCATCTATGCAGCCATTAAGAGTCCCATCTCAGAACTGAGTTCCCTTAGATCTGCATAAACACATGAGGTTCTACGCTTTACTGCAGGGACTTTTGCCTCCAGCAAAGACCTTTCCGTTGCCGGAAGGGGTTTTAAAAGTTCACGGATAAAATATCTGGCCCCGATATTATAAGAAGCTGACAAGTCACAGTTATATCTTTTTCCCGTCTGAAATGTGCAGAGGCTGTGATTTCTCCAGTCACGCAGGACTATCCCTGATCCATCATACGCAAGCCTGCTCGTATTCCATGCACAGATCCTGGATATGCGCATCCCTTTCCTGTGTGCCTGATGTTCACAACGTTTCTGGATATCCCGTTTTCTCCAAAGCTGCAGTTTCTGCCTCTTACTTCCCGATATCTTTCCGTTCATTTCCAGATACTCAAATACGATCACATCTGCATGATTCTCCCATGCATATTCTGCAACTGCCCCTGCGATCTTTCTGCTTAATTCTATATTCAGACGTCTGGTGTATGCCCACCTTTC
>NZ_JACOQG010000104.1:0-543 GCF_014297245.1 Blautia difficilis
CCGAAGTCAGTGACCTAACCGCAAGGGAGGAGCTGCCGAAGGCGGGACCGATGACTGGGGTGAAGTCGTAACAAGGTAGCCGTATCGGAAGGTGCGGCTGGATCACCTCCTTTCTAAGGTAAGATAAGTAGAAAATCAGATGTGTTTTACTGTTGAGTTATCAAGGGGATAAAATTTAATCTTTCTGGTGCCGATGCGGTTGGGGGAAACACCCGTTCCCATCCCGAACACGACGGTTAAGACCCAATCGGCCGATGGTACTGCACTGGAGACGGTGTGGGAGAGCAGGTGGGCGCCAGATCAAAAAAAGAAAAACTGAATTTACCAGTGATGAGAGATTTTAAATAAAATATTTAAAGTTTCTGATGACTGATAAAGTATCAGTCAATATGTACCTTGAAAACTGCATACATGAAATTTGATTAAAGTTAATCAAATATCCTTGATACAAAACGTTAAGAGATATGAGAGTATCTCATAAAACGCAAGATAGGAAGACATCGATAACAAAGTTATCAAAAACATGAGAATCAAACGACCGCA
>NZ_JACOQG010000105.1:0-532 GCF_014297245.1 Blautia difficilis
AGAATATTGCCCATGATCGGCTTATATGAAAAAATATTTTTTGCCGCTTTGTCTTTGGTTTCTTTGCCTTTTAAGGTTCTCATTGTTGTGGAAATACTGTTTTTTACCTTCATGAGATACTCCTGCAAATGAAATCTTCTTTTATATTCTCATGATAACCCAGAAATAAAAATCCGTCAAATGCTTCTTTTCTATCAGGGCAGACCACGGAGAAAATGACAGGGTAAAAATAGAAGAATTTTTTCAATACAGTGTCATGTTGTTTTGCAATAACTGTTTATTTCTAATATTCGCACCAATAATTATCCACTTATAAATCACAAAAACAGCTATTCTCCAATTCTGAGAGCAATTCCCCACACGAAATTTCCTCCAGAAATAACCTGTACACCACCCAAAGGGGAACTATAATCATGACAAAGATTAAAAACACAAAGAAGGGCATGGCTAAAAAGACATTAAGTATGTCTCTTGTAGTTGCAATGCTTGCTACTTCTAATGTGCCGGTATGGGCTGCTGAGTTCAGCGATGG
>NZ_JACOQG010000106.1:0-501 GCF_014297245.1 Blautia difficilis
ATAGCTGCGGAGAAGCTGATCGATCTGATTGAGAATCCCAAGACTACATTGATTGATCGTTTTTCAGTAGACGGAACTTTGTTTAAGGGGGCATCTGTGAAAAAAATAAAAAAATAAGAAGTGCGCAGCAGCCATTTGGGAATTTGAGGATTACACAAGCAGTACGAAGGGCGTAAAAAGACTGGCTAATAAGGTAGTACCGGGAGAGAAAAGATGTCTGTATCATGCCAATGGAATGGATATATACAATCATGAATTGTATGTTACCTGTGCGGAACCTAATGGAAAAGGTGAATATTCGGTTGTGAAGCTTACTATGGGCAGTACATCTGAAGAATGGCCCTATAATAGGTATACCTGGGAAAACCGGACAAACGCAATCAGCCATTACAAAGGCAATCAGTTTATTCTTCTTACCGAAACCGGTGCAGAGGGTGAAGAAGATAAAAAAATATATAAACTGTGTATTGTACACTTCTCAGCAGGAAAAGTTGTGGTTGA